>JACQRC010000027.1 GCA_016206665.1 Candidatus Omnitrophota bacterium
AACCGCCACACGCGTTCGTTCGGGTTGGAGACGTCGATGTGGCACCGCCAGATCCAGCGTCGGTCCTGGCGGCGTTTCCGTGTCACCAGCGCGATGGGCTGGGGATCGTGCACCACAAGAATATCGCCGGTTAAGGCCAGCTCGGCGGCGTTGGCGCGGCTGGTCTCCAGAAATTCCTCAAAATCGTCCAGCGTCACGGGCGCGGCCTGGCCGTGCAGCACGTTGTGGAATTTTTTGGTCACCTCGAAGAACCGCTGTCCCCCCTTGATCACATCCCAGCGGGTCTCCACGCCCAGCTGGTTGAGCAGCGGCACCATCCGGTGCAGGATCTCGGCGACCCCGCCGCCGACCGCCGTCGAGTTGATGTGCTGGACGCGCCGCCGCCTGAGGCGCTTGGCCAAAAACCGCAGCTCGGAGAGCGTCTGCTCGCCGACGGTCGGGCCGTAGGCCTCTAACTCAATGGCCACGGGCCGGCTCCGGGCTGGTGCGCGCACGGCGCAGATGCGGGCGGAGCAGGTCGAGGATCGTCTGCCGCACGCCCTCCAGGGTGCGCGAGTACGGATCGAGGGAGGCGATCTGCTGCGCCAGCTCGCGCTCGCCCAGGACCTGCCCCAGCCAGAGGGAAAACTCATTGTCCGGACGGCCCAGCCGCAGCCGCGCCTCAAAGATGTGGAAGTAGATGGCATCGATGGTCACCTGTTGCAGGGCGGCGGCGAAGGCCGCCAGGCTGTGCACGCGGTACGGGGTGGGCACGATGAAGCTGATCGATTTGACGAAGTAAAACTCCTGGCCGGCGCCGGCGGTGCGCAGACGGGCCAGGGGGCGTTGCCGCAGATGGCCGCGGATGACGGCGATCAAGGCGCGGCGCAGCTCCTGCAGGCTGCCGTAGGCGATCGGGTCGACGCTGGCCAGCCGTTCGCCCAGCGCCTCATCCCCCAAGACCGTCGACACCCAATGGGCGAAGTCGTTCGGCGGCTGCGGCAGCAGGTACTGGTACTGCTGGAGGAACTGGTGGGTGTGGTGGTAGATGGCGGCGTCGGGCACGCGCTCAAGCAGTGTCGCCAGCTGCTGCAGCGACGCGGCGCGCAGGCCGGTCAGTTCCCGCAGGTGCAGGCGGGTGTAAAACTGAAACGCGGGCGTGGCGCGGCCGGCGGTCATGGCCGGCGCGGTCCTAAGGCCTGTAGGCGCCGCAGCAACTCCGCCACCTCCCGCGGCGAGCGCAGACGATAGCGCGCGGCCGTCCGCAGCACCGGGCCGACGCGGATGCCTACGCCCCGGCGGCGGATGGCGCGAAAGGCGTCCTCATCCGTCAAGTCGTCGCCGATGAAGACCGGCACGGCGCCCCGCAGTGACGGACGCTGCAGCAGCCACCACAGGGCCCGGCCCTTGTCCCAGGCCACCGGCGGTCGGACCTCGAGGATCCGTTTACCGGTCGTCACGCGCACGCGGCGTTGCCGCACCAGCGGCCCGACAACCCTGTAGAACAGCTGCTGCAACCGAGCCCTCTGCCCCGGCCTCACCCCCCGGTAGTGCAGGCTGAGCGACAGCGTCTTGGGCTCCACCCAAGCCCCGGGAATGGTGCCCACAGCTTGCGCGAGGTGGCGCGCCAGTTGCCGGATGAGTGCCGCGCTGCGCCGCGCCTCCGGATGGACGAACCGGCCGACGGGACCGGTGAGCTCCAGCCCGTGATTGCCACCGTAGATGAGACCGCGCACACCGACCATCGCGCGCAGCTCCGAGAGTTTCCGTCCGCTGAGCACGCCCACCGTCGTCCCAGGCTGCCGGCTCAGCTGGCGCAGCAGCCGCCGGTGCGCCGCCGGCAGCCGCGCGATCCGCGGATGCCGCACTAACGGCGTCAGCACCCCGTCGTAATCCAGCATGAGCAGCAGCCGCCGCGCCCGGCGCACCCGGCGCGCCAGAGCCGGCCAGCCCTCACGGCAGGCGTTCAAGGAGCTCGTCTTTGAACTCAAAGCTCAAGAGGGCCGACAAGACCTTGCCAGCCCACCGGTAGATATTATATTCCCGGACCGTCTGCCGGAGCCGCTGCATCCGCCGACGCCGCTCGTCGGCGCTCATCGTGAGTGCTTGATGGATGGCCTGCGCCAGATGATCCGCGGCGTACGGGTTGACCAGGAGGGCGTCGGTGAGCTCCCGCGCGGCGCCCGTGAATGGACTCAAGATCAGGATGCCGTCTTCATCGTCACGGGCCGCAACGAACTCCTTGGCCACCAGGTTCATGCCGTCGTGCAGGGAGCTCACCAGCGCGAAGCGGGCCAGCCGGTAGAGCGCTAACAGCGTCGTGCGGGGCTGGTGCTCCTTCAAGTAGACGATCGGCTGCCAGCCGTCGCTGCGATGGCGCCAGTTGATCTCTTCAATGAGGGTATCGAGGCGGTCGTTGAGCGCCTGGTAGGAGCCGATGTGCACCCGGCTGGGCACCCCGACCTGGATAAAGACGAACCGCTTGGCATGCTCGGGGTGGCGCTGGAGAAAACGGTCGATGGCGTGCAGCCGCTCCGGAATGCCTTTGGTGTAGTCGATCCGGTCGACCCCGAGGCCGATGGCCTCATAGCGTTTCAAGCCGAACAGCTGCGTGAGCCGCTGCATCTCCTTCGCCACGTCGGCGCCGCGCGCCTCCTCGGCGCTGCGCGCGAAATCCACGCTGATCGGAAACGGCCGGACCAGGGTTTGGCGCCCGCCCCGCGTGATCCGGAGCTGCTCATAATCCACCTTGGCCTCGATGCCGCGGTCCACGGTATCCATGAAGTTCTGGGCATGGTGCTGCAGATGAAAGCCGAGCAGGTCGTTGCCTAACAGCCCGTCGAGGATCTCTTCGCCCCACGGGCAGATGCGGAAGGCCTCGCGGTTCGGCCAGGGGATGTGCCAGAACTGAGCGGTCATCGTGTTGGGGCAGCGGGCTTTGATCAGGCGGGAGAGCTGGGTGAAGTGGTAGTCCTGGATGAAGATGAAGGCCTTCTGTCCGCCCACCTCCTCGGCCACGGCGTCGGCGAACTTCCGGTTCACCGCGACGTAGGCCTGCCAGTCGGCTTCGTTGAAGGTCGGCCGGGTGTAGGCGATATGGCAGAGGGGCCACAGCGCCTCGTTCGCGAAGCCGTAGTAGTAGCCGTCCTCCTCTTCCTTCGTCAGCCAGACGCGGCGCAGCAGATATTTGGGGTCGTGGGGCGGCACGCGCACATGGGCCTGCTCATCCACCACCATGCGATCGGCGTCGCCGCTGCCGTGCGCGACCCAGGTGCCGCCGCAGGCCTGCATGACCGGATCCAGGGCCGCCGTCAGGCCGCTGGCGGGCTGCTGGCAGCGGATCTCATCGCCCTGCAGGACGTGCAGGTAGGGTTCGCGGTTCGACACGATGATAAACCGCCGGTCACCCAGCTGGTCGCTGATCAGTTTCTTAAGATTGTCGGACGTCCACATGGCGCACCTTCTCCGTCACGAGTATGGCGGCAGGTGGCGGGCGGGTTACGGACTGACGACGTCGCCGGTGACGGGCTCGACCGCAACACCCTTGGACTCGAAGAAGGCGACCGCCTTGTCGAGGTCCTCCTCGGCGCCTTCTAACTCGATGAGCATCTCACCGACGCTCTCGGTGACCCGGGCGCGGCGGATGTTGAAGACGACCTTGTACTGCTTGGCCATCTGGTAGGTGACCGGTTCCTTGATCAGCGTCTGCGGGAAGACCAACTTGACCTGCCGCTTAGCCATGGTTTATCGCCCTCCGGCAATGGCTGGAATGATAGAGAGCTCGTCCCCGTCCTTGATGGGCGTCTGATCCCCCTTTAAAAACCGGATATCCTCGTCATTCACGAAGACATTCACAAAGCGCCGCAGCTGGCCTTTGTCGTCACAGAGCCGCTCCTTCAGCGAGGGAAACTGCGTGTTGAGCGACGCAATCACCTCGGCGACCGTCGAGCCCTTCGTCTCGACCTCTGCCTGGTTGTTGGTGATCTTCTGTAAGGGCGTCGGAATCCGCACCTTGACTGCCATAGACGCTATCCTCCTTAAACTCCTGCTCCCAAATGCCTCGCCATCTCTTCAAACGACTTCAACGTGGGCTGAATCTTGATGGGCGCTCCCACCTTGCCCACGATCGGCTCCAGCGTCTTCAAGCCGTTGCCCGTGATGCAGATGACGATGGATTCGTTGCGCGGGATCCGGCCGGATTCGATCAGCTTGACCGCCGCGCCCAGCGTCACACCGCCCGCCGTCTCGGTGAAGACCCCCTCGGTCCGGGCCAACAGCTTCATCGCCTCGACGATCTCCTCGTCATCCACCCATTCGCCGGCGCCGCCCGTCTGCTGCACCGTCTCGATCGCGTAGTAGCCGTCGGCCGGATTGCCGATGGCGAGCGACTTGGCGATGGTGTTGGGCTTGACCGGCTTGATGATCTCGCTCTTCTCCTTCAAGGTATTGACGACCGGCGCGCAGCCCTGGGCTTGGGC
>JACQRC010000030.1 GCA_016206665.1 Candidatus Omnitrophota bacterium
GATGTTCTTGCGGGCGCGGCCGATCTTGACGATGATGAACTTGAGGGTATGGCCCAAGAGCTGGGCGTCCTTCGCGTACCCCTTCAGGGAGGAGAGCGAGGCGGGCAGGAAGGCCTCGATGCCGACATCCACCATGTAGCCGCCCTTCACCTTGCGGGTGCAGCGACCCTCGATGATGTCGCCTTCCTTGTGCTCGGCGATGACCCGCTCCCAGCCCTGGACGCGATCCGCCTTGCGCTTGGAGAGGACGACCATGCCCTCGTCATTTTCCTTCGTCTCCAGATAGACGTCGATCTCGTCGCCCACCTTGAGGGCGGCGGGATCGGGAAATTCGGAGAGGGCGATGATGCCCTCCGACTTGTAGCCGATGTCGACCACTAACTCGGTCGCCGTCTTCGAAAGGATCCGTCCCTTCAGGACGGAGCCTTCCGCGATCTCCTTCATCGTGTCAGCATAAAGCTGGGAGAACGCTTCGCGGTCGGCCGTTTCTGCTGTCGTTTCGGGGTCTAGCATTTCAGTCAGCATGGGGGAATCGAAATTCCATCCTTCGTCAAAAGTAACCATACAGTATATAGAGGACCGACCAAAAGGCAAGGGAAATTTCTGTCACAGAAACACAGAAGGGCACGCAACGGCCTGAAAACACGGAACCACAGAATACGACGGATATTATGACTCGATGGCGCGTAGCAGGCGGGCCAGGGTTTGGCGGCGGGTGGCGCGGGTCGTCTCAATGCGCACCGCCCCGGGCGCACGGCGCAAGGGACTCGCCTGCCGTGTGCGGTCGCGCCGGTCCCGCCGGCGCACATCCTCCATCACGGCCCGCAGCGAGGCGCGCACGCCCGCACGGCGCAGGTCCTGCATCCGTCGCCTGGCCCGCGCATCCAGCGAGGCATCGAGATAAAACCTGTGGCGCGCCCGGGGAAAGACGACGGTCGTGGTGTCGCGTCCCTCGATGACGACGCGGCCCCGGCGGCCCAACTGCCGTTGGGCGCGCACCATCCAGGCGCGCACCCCGGCATCCTGCGAGATGACCGAGGCGGCCCGGGTGACCGCCGGCCGCCGGATGGCGCGGGTCACGTCGCGGCCGTCGAGCCGCACCCGCAGGGTGCCGCGCGCGGTACGGTCCAGCCGGACGCGCGTGCGCCGCGCAAGACGACGCAGGGTCTCCGCGCCATCGAGTGGCAGGCGCTGACGGAGCGCCTTGAGGGCGAGCGCCCGGTACATCGCCCCGGTGTCAATATAGAGGTAGCCCAGGCGGGCGGCGAGGGTTTTGGCGAGGGTGCTTTTCCCCGCCCCGGCAGGGCCGTCGATGGCGATGATCGTGTCGTTGACCGCGCGTCTCATCCCACAGTCAAGCGGCGGCGTTGAGCCAAGCGCAGTCGGCGAAGCAGGCCCGAAGCGTCCCGGCGCGCCACGGCACCACGCAACGACCGCAGCTCACGCACCACCCGGTCGAGCGCCTGCACGACGTCGGCGCGGTTGGTCTGAAAAATCGGCCTCCACAACGCCGGCTCGCTCTTGGCCACGCGGGTCATCTCGCGCAGGTTCGGGCCGGCGTGGCGCCATTCGTGTGGACTGACGGCGAGGGACAGGGCCGCCGCGGTCAGATGCGGCGCGTGGCTCACGCGGGCGAGGAGCCGGTCGTGAAGCGTGGGAGGCATCGTGGCCACGCGGCAGCCCACCGTCTGCCACATGCGCCGCACCCGCGCCACGGCACCCGACGGCGTGCGCGCGGTCGGTGTCAGAAAACAGAGGGCATCGTCAAAGAGATCGGCTCGAGCGGCCGTGAGACCGGCCCGCTCAGAGCCGGCGAGCGGATGGCCGCCGACGAAGGCGACACCGCGCGGCAGGCCGCGGGCCATGGCGCGCACGATCGCGGCCTTCGTGCTGCCCACGTCGGTGATAAGGGTGCCTGGGGCTACGGAACGCGCGAGGCGCGGGATCGCGGCGAGAAGCCCATCCACCGGCAACGCCAGGACGACGAGATCGGCACCGCGCACGGCACGATCCCAGTCGCGGGTCGCCGCATCGACCGCGCCCCGCCGCAGTGTCTGCGCCACCGACGCGGGTCGGCGCACCACGCCCACGACCTCGCGGGCAAGGCGCTTCCGGCGGATGGCCATCCCGAGGGATCCGCCGATGAGGCCGACGCCGATGATGGTGATGCGATTAAAAAGCGCCATCAATCCACAGGTGACCAGGCGGGAGTCTCGTCAGGGGCCTTGTCATTGGTGATGTTTTGCCGATTAGAACCGTCAGCGCTCATCAGACAGATGTCACGGTCACTGTCTCTGCGACACTCAAAAGCGATCTGTTGTCCGTCAGGAGACCAGGTTGGCGAACTTCCCTGACCGAGTCGTTTGAGATTAGAACCGTCGGCGTTCACCACACAAATTTCTTCTCTAAAGCAGCCATAGGCGATTTTCGTTCCATCGGGTGACCAAGCCAGCGAGCCCAAAATCCATGCGTCCTCTGCGATTTTTTGCAGATGTGAGCCGTCCACTTCAATCGTGTAGATGGCCAGGGCGCGGTCTCCCTGCCTCATCGAGGCAAAAGCTATCCGCTGACCACCAGGAGACCAGGCTGGAAGCAGATGCGATAGGTCGTCATTTGTAAGCTGCCGTGAATTAGAACCGTCGACATTCACAATGCAAATCTCGGACTTGAGATGCTTAGCAGAAGCACACTCAAACGCGATCTGTTGTCCGTCAGGAGACCAAGCGGGTGACCACTCAAAGCCGTAGCGACTCTTTGCAGTAAGTCTTTTAATATTCGAACCATCAGCGTCCATAAGGTATATCGCAAGATCGCTGTCCCCTGCTGCTCTGGATACGAAGGCAATTCGTTTACCATCAGGAGACCACGCAGGTTGTCCTTCCCTCGCCTGATCATTGGTCAATCGTTTTAGGTCAGACCCATCGGAATGCATGAGGAAGATGTCCGAGTTCCCATCTCGATACGACACAAACGCAATTGTACCTTTGTGGCTGGCCTCAGACTCCGCCAGCACATCAGTGCAACGCACAGCGAGGGCTGCCAGAAATACGAGCAGCAAGGCTAGCAACGGTCTCTGCTTCACGGTTCTCCTTGTGCGACTTCGAACTTAGGACTTCGGACTATCGGACTTTTTTTAGACGGTGCGTCCCACCGCGCGGGCCACGGCCCGCACCTCGCGCATCAGGATGACGAATTTCTTGGGCAGGAGCGACTGGGCCCCGTCGGAGAGCGCCTCTTCAGGCTTTTGATGCACCTCGATCATCAACCCGTCCGCCCCGCCGGCCACGCCGGCCTTCGCCATGGGAGCCACGTACTGCCACTGGCCCGTGCTGTGGCTGGGATCGATGATGACGGGCAGGTGGCTGAGCTCCTTGATGACCGGGATGGCGGCCAAGTCGAGGGTGAACCGGGTCTGGGTCTCGAAGGTGCGGATGCCGCGCTCGCACAGAATCACGTTGAAGTTGCCCTGCGCCAGCACGTACTCCGCCGAGAGCAAAAATTCGGTGATCGTCGACGAGAGGCCGCGCTTCAGCAGGACCGGCTTCTTCGATTGGCCGGCCGCCTTGAGGAGGTTGAAGTTCTGCATGTTGCGCGCGCCGATCTGGATGATGTCCGCGTACTTTTCGACGAGCTCGACCTCCCGCACGTCCATTAGCTCGGTGACGACTTTCAGGCTGTTTGCGTCGGCCGCCTCCCGCAGGTACTTCAGGCCCTCCTCCCCTAACCCCTGGAACGAGTAGGGGGAGGTGCGCGGTTTGAACGCCCCGCCGCGCAGGACCTGCGCGCCGGCCTGCTTGACCGCCTTGGCCGTGGCGAGGAGCATCTGCCGGTTCTCGACGGAGCAGGGCCCGGCCATCACCACCAACTGCTTGCCGCCGATCTTCACGCCGCCGACGCTGATCACGCTCGACTCAGGCTTGAACTCCCGCGAGACCAGCTTGTAGGGCTTGAGGTCCGGCATGACATTTTCGACGCCGGGAAACACCTCCAGCGGCTGCACGCGCAGGACGTCCTCCGAGC
>JACQRC010000029.1 GCA_016206665.1 Candidatus Omnitrophota bacterium
CGATTGCCGCCATTCTCGCGGTGACGCTGGACCCTGCGATGCGGATGCTCTTTACCCGGATGGAGCCAATCAAGCTCAAATGGCGCTGGGCCTCCAAGGCGGCGACGACCTTGGCCGTCGGCACCTACTATCCAGAGGAGAAACATCCGGTCAGCAAGGTGCTCTTCCGCATCTACGAGCCGGCCTGCCGGTTCGTCCTGCGGCACCGCAAGGCGACCGTCATCACCGCCATCGCGCTGGTGCTGACGACGATTCCCGTCTACCTGCGCTTGGGCTCGGAGTTCATGCCGCCCCTGCGCGAGGGGAGTCTGCTCTACATGCCCACCACCTTGCCAGGCATTTCCGTGACCGAGGCGGCGGCACTCCTGCAGAAGCAGGACCAGATTCTGAAAAGCTTCCCGGAGGTCGAGCGGGTCTTCGGCAAGTCGGGCCGCATGGAGAGCTCGACCGACCCGGCGCCCTTCTCGATGATGGAGACGGTGGTGCTCCTCAAGCCGGAGCGCGCTTGGCGGAAGGTGCGGCGGTGGTACGCGTGGCTGCCGGATGTCTTAGAAGGGCCATTCCGCCCCTTCTGGCCCGATCACATTTCCTATGAGCAGTTGATCGACGAGATGGACCAGGCGTTGAAGATCCCGGGCAGCACCAATGCCTGGACGATGCCGATCAAGAACCGGATCGACATGCTCACGACCGGCGTGCGCACGCCCATCGGGATCAAAATTTTTGGATCAGACCTGAAAAAGATCGAAGAGATCGGCACGCATCTGGAAATGATTCTGAAGGTCGTCCCCGGCACGCGCAGCATCTATGCCGAACGGGTGGCGGGCGGCTACTTCATGGATTTCAGCCTCAAGCGCGAGGCGCTGGCGCGGTACGGACTGTCGGTGGCCGACGTGCAGATGACCATCATGTCGGCGATCGGCGGGGAGCCGATCACGACGACCGTCGAGGGGCGGGAGCGGTACACGGTCAACGTCCGCTACCCGCGCGAGCTGCGGGACGATCTCGAGCAGCTGAAGCGCGTACTCG
Organism: Candidatus Omnitrophota bacterium; assembly: GCA_016206665.1. Classification (GTDB taxonomy): domain Bacteria; phylum Omnitrophota; class Gorgyraeia; order Aquiviventales; family JACQRC01; genus JACQRC01. The sequence continues at coordinate 1,030 of JACQRC010000029.1, forward strand.
TGCCGACCATGATGGGCCAGCAGATTCCCTTGGCACAGTTGGCGGACATCCGCCGCGTCTCAGGCCCGGCGATGATCCGCAACGAGAACGGCCTCTTGGCAGGCTACGTCTACGTGGACATGGCCGGCCGGGACATCGGCGGCTACGTGACCGAGGCCAAACGGATCGTGGCGAAAGAACTCAAGCTCCCAACAGGCTACGCCCTGACATGGAGCGGCCAGTACGAGAACATGCTGCGGGTGAAGGAGCGAATGAAGGTCGTGCTGCCGCTGACCCTCTTCCTCATCTGCCTGCTGCTGTACATGAACACGAAGTCGGTGGTCAAGACCGGCATCGTGCTGTTGGCCGTGCCCTTCTCGCTCATCGGCGCGGTGTGGCTCTTGTGGATCTTAGGCTACAACATCTCCATCGCGGTCTGGGTGGGGATGATTGCGCTGATGGGCCTCGATGCGGAGACCGGCGTCTTCATGCTGCTCTTCCTCGATCTGTCCTACCACGAAGCCGTTGAGAAAGGCCGGATGCGCACCGAACGGGACCTGGAAGAGGCCATCGTCCACGGCGCGGTCAAGCGGGTGCGGCCCAAGTTGATGACGGTCGCGGCGGCGTTCATGGGACTCTTGCCCATCATGTGGTCGACCGGCGCCGGGGCCGACATGATGAAGCGGGTCGCCGCGCCGATGGTCGGCGGGCTGGTGACCTCCTTCATCTTGGAGCTGCTGGTCTATCCGGTGGTGTACGCGGTGTGGAAGTGGCGCTTTGAGATGCGGGAGGGCCGCGCAGATTGGATTGCGTCGCCGAAACGGTCTGTGGCATAATACACCCATGATCGCACGCGCGCGGCGTTGCTGGTGGATCGTCGGCGTCCTGGGGGGCGCGGTGTGCGGCCCCCTCGGGAGCGGCTGCGCCTCGTCGGCGCCGTCGCAGACGCTGCAGTGGGAGGCGATGCATTCGACGAACCCGGCGGTGCATCACCGCCTGGCGGCCGCCTACCGCAGCGCCGCCAAAAAACTGCGCAAGCGCGCCGCCCGGTACCGGGCGCTCGCCGAGGAGATGGCAACCGCCTACGAGTGGAAGGGGCAGACGGCCGAGGAGCGGGCCGCAATGATCGTGCACTACAAGGACCTCGCGAAGAATTTCGAGGACTCGGCTCAACAGAACGATGCCCTCGCCGACGAGCATGAGGAGCATGCCGGGGCGCTGGAGAATTTCAAGGCAATGATCGAATAAGGAGTCTGACAGGAGGAGCAGCATGAAACGGACATGGGCGCTCGGGCTGGCGGCAGGACTGGTGGCGCTCGCCGGGATGCGGGCGTGGGCGGATGATGAGCACGGCGGCAAGGAGCTGAAGACGCTGCGGGGCGAGGTGATCGACATCGCCTGCTACGTGGACCACGGCGCTGCGGGGGCGGGGCATGCCGACTGCGCGCAGAAGTGCATCAAGAGCGGCCTGCCCGTCGCCATCAAGGTGGGGGACGAGCTGTACGTGGCCATCGGCGGCGATCATCAGACGGCGAACGCCGCGCTGGCCAAGTTCGCCGGCAAACAGGTCGAGGTGCAGGGGACGGTTCATGAGCGCGACGACCAAAAGATGATCGTGGTCTCGACGGTCAAGACCTTGTAGTGCAGAGCATCCATCCGCTCGTCGTCCACTTTCCCATTGCGCTCTTGCTGGCGGCGGTCGGACTGGAGATGGTAGCCATGGCGGCAAAGCGGCCGGGACTCCACACGATCAGCCTGTGGAACCTGTGGCTCGGGACGCTGGGCGCCGCAGCGGCGGTGCTGACCGGCTGGCAGGCCGAGGAACTGGCCAGCCATTCCATGGCGATCCACGAGGTGATGGCGTGGCATGAGCGGCTGGGCCTGACGACGCTCGGCCTGGCCGCGTGCATCACGGCGGTGCGCCTGTGGCGCCGGGACCAATGCTCAGCGCGCCTGCGTACCGCAACGCTCGTGATGCTGGCGCTGCTGACGGTCAGCGTGGCCGTCGGTGCGCATCTCGGCGGGCGACTCGTCTACGAATTCGGTGTCGGGTCGGCCGTGTTGAAGCCGCCGGGCGGCATTCAGGTGCTGCCGTAAAAAAATGGCCGGCGGGCTTGCATTTTGATCGATTATCAGGTTTACTTGACATAGTAGTATTTAGCAACTGAGTAATACGAGGTAAACCTCGCTCAGGGCTACCCCGTCGAAAGGCGGGGCACCGCAAAGCTGTGAGCCTGTCGTCCGCAAGGACATGGCTGTCTAGCTGCCGAGGAAGAAAGCAGCCTTCTTCCTGGGGAAGAAGGCTTTTGTGTTGGATCGCGAGGCGCGATCACTTCAGGGTCAGAGCTTCGGAGCATCACCCGCCCGACTCGTGGGCTTGGGACATTCAACCGATGCCAACCAGTCCAGAATTTGACGCCTATCGTCAACGGCATCATCTCGACAAGGGCTACCGTCCGCCTCCGGCATCTGCCAAGGTCCTGAGGCCCGGCCGACCCACGGTTACGCCAGGGGCGCCGCGTCCGCGCGTGGGACCAGACTTAACGCCCTGGGCATCGGCGCGCCGATTGCTGCGCAGCTGGGCCTGCGGGGTGACGCTGGGATCCTGTGCCCTCACGATGCTGGCGCTCTACATCATTGGCCAGGAAGGCTTCGCGACCCCGTGGACGTGGGTGGCCCTCATGACCTGCGTCACGCTGGGCTGGTCGTATCTGCTCTGGATTGCCTCACGCACCCCTGCCCTGCTGCAGCGCGCCAACCTGATGCTGGCATGTAACAGCGGCATCCTCCTGACGCTGGAGACCCTGCTCATCGTGGCGACCGGCGGCATCAGCAGCGCCCTCTTCTGGATCTATCTCATCCTCATCGTGATCGACATGATTGTGCACCCCCGCCGCGGGGTGTGGGTCGCCTGGGGCGCGGTCGTCGCGGTGCTGGGCATCTTCTTCGGGCAGGCCTCCGGCCATCTGCCCAGTGAAGGGGCGATCGCGGCGGCCGCCCGAGCGCTGCCCAATCTGTGGATCATCTACGCGATGGGTCTGGTCTGCCTCTACCTCTTGACCGCGCTACTGGTGACGTTCTTCTACGCCTGGCGCCGCAGCCACGAATCGGCGCTGCGCCAGACGCGGCAACTCCTCACCGAACGGCAGCAGCAACTGGTCGCGCAACAGGAACAGCTGGCGGCCGCCACCAAGGCCCACGACGATCAGAAGCGGCAATTCACCGAAACCCAGCAGGCTTGGGAGCAGGAACGCGCCGACGCGGCCCAGGCGATGAAGATTCAGCAGACGACGACCGCCTCGCAGGCGAAACGGCTGGGCGAGCAGCAACGGCAGTTGATGGAGGCGCGCGAGCAGCTCGAGCAGGCCCGCCGGATCTGGCAGCGGGAGCGGGATGATCTCGCGCAAGCGTTGGTCAATCAGGAGCTGTCCGCCGCCGAACAGCGCCGGCAACTCGAAGACGCGCGCCACCAGGCGGAAAGCCGCCGCCAACAGTTTGAAGCCCAGCGGAAACAGTCCACCGAAGCGATGGCCAAACTGGAGCAGGAGCTGGTCGGCCGGCTCGCCCAGATCGGCCAGCTGATGGCAACGGTCGAATCCCAGCGGCGCGAATTGGAAACGACCCAGCAGCAGTTTGAGACCCAGCGCCAGGAAAGCGAGGCCGCCCTCGTGCAGCGGCAGGCCGCCCTCGCGCAGCGCCTCCGGCAATTGGAGGACGAGAATCATCAGCTGGAGCAGGCCAAGGAGCAGTTGGCCGCCCAGCGGCGCGAGATGGAGCAAGCCTATCAGCGCGCCACCAACGTGACCGCGAAGCGCGAGCAGAGCCTCGTCGAGCGCGTGCGGCAGCTGGAGACGGAGCAGCGCACCCAGGCGCTGGCGCGTGAGGGATTGGAAGCGCAGGTGCGGCAGTTCAAGGACCAGCAGCGGCTGCTCAATGTCTACGAAGCCGAACTCAAGCAGAAAGAAACGGCGCTGTTGCAGGATTTCAAGCAGCGTGAGGCGGCGCTGAGCGCGCGGCTCGACCAATTTGTCCAGCAGCAGCGCAAGCTGGAAGAAGAGCGTGAGGCATGGGAAGCCCAGGGGGAAGCCGCGGCCCAGGCCCTGGCGATGAAGCAGGCGGAGGTCGAGCTGACGTCGCAGCAGACGACCGAGCTGGCCCGCCAAACCCAACAGGCCCGCGCCCGGCTGCAGGAGGAGCACAAACAGTGGATGGAGCGGCAGGAGCGCATGGCGAAGGAGTTCAGCGAGCATGCGCAGAAGTCCCAGCTCGATGCGCAGCTGCGCAAACAGCTCCACGAACAGGCCAAGAATTTTGAAGAGCAGAAGCGCGCGCTGGAGACCCAACGGGCCCAGCTGGAGCAGGCCCAACAAGCGCAGGAGAGCCAGGCGCGGGATCTCGCCGGCAAGAGCCGTCTCCTCGAAGAGCAACGGGCCCAGCTGGAGCAGCAGACGGCTCAGCGCAAACAGGCGCTCGCCGAGAAGGAGCAGCGCCTCGAACTCCAGCTGCAGCAGCAGCAGCAGCAGTCCACGGAACAGACCACCGCCCAGGCGCGGCAGCTCGAGGCCGCCAGCGCCCAGCTCGCTCAAGAGCGGCAGCAGTGGGAGCAGGCCAACGCCCAGGCCCAGCAGGCTCTCGAAGCCCAGCGGGCCAAAGTGGCGGAGCAACTCTCCGCCGCCGAGGAGCAGCGCGCCCGATATGAGGGGGAGCGCGCCGAGCTCGCCGCCAAGCAAAAGACCCTGACGGTCAAGGCCAAAGCGCTTGAGGAGCAGGAGCAGGCG
>JACQRC010000031.1 GCA_016206665.1 Candidatus Omnitrophota bacterium
ATATTTTTTCTTGACATAATCAGTCATAAATGGTAGGTTAAATCAAGGTCCACCATGGGAGGAAAGATGAGTGCGGCAATAACGAAGCAACCTGTTGATATACAATCATTTGAGTCAAAATCTGCCGAGGAGCTCCTGCGCTGGGCGCTCACCACGTTTGGTCAGAGGGTAGCCTTGGCCTCCAGCATGAGCGCCGAGGACAACGTGGTCTTCGACCTGATGTGGAAGATCAACCCGAAGGCGCGCCTCTTCACCCTGGATACCGGCCGGCTGAACCAAGAGACCTATGATGTCATGGATGCGCTTCGGAAGAAGTACAACGTCTCGCTCGAGGTCATGTTCCCGGACGCCACGGCCGTGGAGCAGATGGTGCGCACCAAAGGGCTCAACCTCTTTTACGAATCCATTGAGAACCGGAAACTCTGCTGCGGCATCCGCAAGGTCGAGCCGCTCAACCGGGCGCTCAAGACCTGCGACGCCTGGATCACCGGCTTGCGCCGCGAGCAGGCGGTGACCCGGACGGCGCTGACCAAGGTCGAGATTGACACGGCGCACGGCGGGATCATCAAGATCAACCCGATCGCCGATTGGACCAGCGAGCAGGTCTGGGACTACATCAAGCAACATCAGGTGCCCTACAACAAGCTGCACGACCAAGGGTATCCTTCCATCGGCTGTGAGCCGTGCACCCGGGCGGTCAAGCCCGGCGAGGATCCGCGTGCCGGCCGCTGGTGGTGGGAACGGCCCGAGCAGAAGGAATGCGGCTTACACGTTAAGGAACACAAGTAAGCACACGGCAGTTAGCAGACAGCACGCAGAGGTCCGGTCCCCAGCGAGCAGCAATGCGCTGGGGTTTTCATCTAAGGACAGACAATCGGTGATACCGGTGATAAAAGCCGTGATGCCGGTGATAAAACTGGCTTTATCACCGTAATCAATTTTTTCATCACCGGAATCACCGAATATTGGAGGTCGCGTATGTCTGAATTGATTGCGCCACATGGCGGCAGGCTCATCAATCGCATCGTCACCGGTCGGGAGCGCGAGGCGCTCATCGCCAAGGCGGCGAAACTGCCGCGCGTCGTCCTGAACGACGTCGCCATCTCCGATGCGGAAATGCTGGCCATCGGCGCCTACAGCCCGCTCGAAGGATTCATGGGACGCGTCGATTACGAAGCAGTCGTCACCAAGATGCGTCTCGCGAACGGGTTGCCGTGGACGCTGCCCATCGCGCTCGGTGTCTCGCCGGCCGAGGCCGAGCCGCTGAAGGCGGGACAGGATGTGGCACTCGTCGATGACAGCCAGGAACTGGTCGCCGTCCTGCATCTGGCCGACAAGTTTGCGTGGGACCGGGAGCGCGAGGCGCAACAGGTCTACAAGACGACGGAGCGCAAGCACCCGGGGGTGGCGCGCCTCGATGCCGTCGGTGACGTGCTGTTGGGCGGGAAGATCAGCGTCGTGAACCGGCCGGCGCACGACGACTTTACCTCATATCGTCTCGACCCGGCCCAGACCCGCGAACTGTTCCAGCAGAAGCTCTGGCGGCGGATCGTCGGCTTCCAAACCCGCAACCCGGTGCACCGCGCCCACGAATATCTGCAGAAGTGCGCGCTGGAGATCGTGGACGGACTGCTGCTGCATCCGCTCGTCGGGGAGACGAAGAGCGACGACGTGCCGGCCAGCGTGCGGATGCGCTGCTACGAGGTGCTGCTCGAGAAATACTACCCCAAGGACCGCGTTGTCCTCGCGGTGAACCCAGCCGCGATGCGCTACGCCGGCCCGCGCGAGGCGATTTTTCACGCGCTCATCCGCAAGAACTTCGGCTGCACCCACTTCATCGTCGGGCGCGACCACGCCGGGGTGGGCAACTATTACGGCACCTTCGATGCGCACAAGATCTTCGATGAGTTCCAGTCCGAGGAGCTGGGCATCACCCCGCTCTTTTACGACCACAGTTTTTGGTGCCAGGCCTGCGAGGGGATGGCGACGACGAAGAGCTGTCCGCATCCGGAAACGGAGCGAGTGACGCTGTCAGGCACGAAGCTGCGCGAGCTGCTGGCCGCCGGCAAGGTCCCGCCGCCGGAGATTACGCGGCCCGAGGTGGCGCAGGTCCTTATCGAAGCCATGGCCAAAACGGTAGCCAAGTGACACAAGCCCTGACCGAACAAGAACGGCGCAAGATCGCCGAAGCCACGAAGCCGGCCTCTTCCACCGAGGCCGAGCCGCATGTCGTTGTGGAGTCGCTCTACAAAAGCTTCGCCCACAACGGCGGCCGGGTCGAGGTGCTCCAGGAGATCAACCTGTCGATCCGGCAGGGGGAGTTCGTCTGCCTCTTGGGGCCGTCGGGCTGCGGCAAGTCGACGCTGATCAACATCATCGCCGGCCTCGATGCGCCGGACCGCGGCCGTGTGCTGATTCATGGGCAGCCGGTCACTAGGCCTGGCGTGGACCGTGTGGTGGTCTTCCAGGATGCATCGCTCTTTCCGTGGCTCACCGTGCTGGGCAACGTCGAGTTCGGACCGAAGATGCAGGGGATCGCCTCCGGAGAGCGCCGGGCGAAGGCGCTCGAGCTGATCAAGCTCGTGCATCTCTCGAAATTCGCCAACGCCTACCCGTATCAGCTGTCGGGCGGGATGAAGCAGCGCGTGGCGATTGCGCGCGCCTTGGCGATGGACCCGGAGATCCTGCTGATGGATGAGCCGTTCGGCGCCTTGGATGCCCAGACACGCGGGATGCTCCAGCGGGAGCTGTTGGAGATTTGGCAGGCGACGGGCAAGACGGTGGTGTTTGTGACGCACAATGTGCGCGAGGCGACCGGGTTGGGCGAGCGAGTCTTCGAGATCTCGGCCAGGCCGGGACGGATCAAGCACGCCTACGCGGTGGATCTCCCCCAGCCGCGCAGCAACTCGGACCCGCGGTTGCTGTCGTTGCAGCAGAAAATCTTGGGTTCGCTCGGCGAAGAGATCGCCAAGGTGATGCAGGATGAAACGGGTCTTCCGTACGAGCCTCAGGAAGGCAGGGTCGCTGCTGCTCCTGATCGGGCTCTGGGAATGCATATCTAAGCTCTCCGGCTTGCCGGGGGCCTGGACGATTGCGCAGCGCTTGGTTGAGGATTTCCACCAGACAGCCTTTGTCCACGCGCTGGGCGGCAGCCTGCGGCGGATGGCCATCGGCTATGTGTTAGTGACGGCCATCGGCATCGTTGGGGGCATGGCCCTGGGCCGGTTCAAGCTGCTCGATGAGGTCTTGGGCGGGGTCGCCGTCTCGATTCACGCGATCCCGGGGGCCGCGTGGGTGCCGTTAGCGATTCTGTGGTTCGGGGCGACCGAGCGGGCGGTCATCTTTACCATCCTGTTGGGGGCGACCGGAATCGTCATCGTCCATACCGATTCGGGCATCAAAGAAGTCGCCCCGAACATTCTGCGAGCGGCGAAGACGATGGGAGCGAAAGGCATCAACCTCTTCTGGCACGTCATCGTGCCAGCCGCCATCCCGCGCATCGTGGACGGATTGCGCCTGGCCTGGGCCTTCGGCTGGCGGGCGCTCATGGCCGGAGAACTTCTGACGTCGGTGGCCGGGCTCGGCCAAATGCTCAACACCGTCGCCAAGGCGCGGCAATTAGACCAACTGCTGGCCTTGATGCTCCTCTTCGCCTTTATCGGCGCGTCCGTGGATGGATTGATCTTTAAGCGGTTGGAGCAATCGGTGCGGACCCGCTGGGGGCTGGCATGAGGCGACACAAAGGATGCACTAATGATACACTAATTTTCGACCGCGGCGGGGCGCCCCGCTCGGCGTCACCCGTCGGCGCTCCGCACTCGCGGGGCCCCGTCGGAGCGCCCAGCGCGACGGCGCGATTTCTGTGCAATATGCAAGGCGAGAGGTAGTTACGTAAAGCGTCTACAACGTGGATATGCCCAACGTTCATTTTGGCTTCTGCCGTGTCTGTGGGTTGCGGCAACCAGCTCCATGGGGAGCGGATGGGCAAAGTCCGACCTTCGAGTTCTGTGCTTGTTGCGGGGTCCAATTTGGTTACGGAGATTGTTTGCCCCAAGGCATTAAAGAGTGGCGGGAGATGTGGCTGGCAACAGGTGCGGTCTGGTTGAAGGCCGAGGCACAGCCCGTGGGGTGGACATGGGAAGGACAGCGCGAACAGATCCCGCCTGAGTTTCGATGGGCTGAGATGTTAACCATTCCTAAGCCGATTTACGACCAAGTCATCGAGCACTTGCAATCCGCCTACCCCAAGGAGGGGTGCGGGATTTTGGGGGGGAAGGGGAACCGGGTGACGACATGGTATCCGATGGCGAACACGGAAAACAGCCCGGTGAGTTACCTGATGAGCCCCAAGGAGCAGTTGCAGGTGATGAAGCGGATGCGCGAGGACCAGGTGGAGATACTGGCCATCGTCCATTCCCATGTGGCCTCGGCGGCCTACCCCTCCTCGCATGATGTGGCGATGGCCTTTTATCCGGATGTGGCCTATATCGTGGTCTCGCTGGCCGACCGGGCGAAGCCGGAAGCGAAAAGTTACCTCATCCGCGACGGCAAGATCAGCGAAGACGGTTTACAGGTCGTCTGACCGAGGGTAAAATACCATGGCTGTGCAAGAGCAACAGGTCGCCCGCTTCGTCGACGTCCGCAACATGCTCTGCGCGCAGGCCCTGATGTTAGTCATGCATGCGGTGAGGGACCTGCCTGCAGGCAGCGTGCTCGAGGTGCGCTACAACAAGCGCAACGTGCATCGGGACCTGGCCGCCTGGGCCGAGGTGATGGAGCATGAGATCGACTCGGTGGACGAGCCGGCATCAGCCCCTGAAGAAGACGCTGCGGCCACGTGGAAACTCTATCTGAAAGTCGGCGAACCCACATGACGACCCATACCGTGAACCACACCCGGCCCAAGGTGGCCGGCACCGTCTTGGACCTCATCGGCAACACCCCGCTCGTCCGCTTGACGCGCGTGGTGGGGCCGGAGGATGCCGCGGTCTACGCGAAACTCGAGTCGCACAACCCGGGCGGCTCGGTCAAGGACCGGATCTCGCTCGCGATGGTCGAGGATGCGGAGGAGCGGGGCCTGATCCAGCCAGGGGTCTCGACGATCGTCGAGCCCACGAGCGGGAACACCGGCATCGGGCTGGCCATGGTCTGCGCGGTCAAGGGGTACAAGCTCATCCTCACCATGCCGGAGACGATGAGCGCGGAGCGCATCTTCATCCTGAAGAGCTACGGCGTCCAACTCATCCTGACCCCGGGCAGTGAAGGAATGATGGGATCGGTGCGGAAGGCCGAGGAGATGGTGGCGACCACCCAACATGCCTTCATGCCCCAGCAGTTCATGAATCCGGCGAATCCGGAAGTCCACCGCCGCACGACGGCGCAGGAGATTTTACGCGCGCTGGATGAGCCGGTGGACGCCTTCGTGGCTGGCGTGGGCACCGGCGGCACGATCACCGGGGTGGGCGAGGCCTTGAAGAAGAAATATCCGGCCGTCAAGGTCGTTGCCGTCGAGCCGGCGGCGTCGGCGGTGCTCTCCGGGAAATCGCCCGGGCCGCATATGATTCAAGGCATCGGCGCCGGCTTCATCCCGCAGGTGCTCAACCGCTCGGTCATTGATGAGGTCATCACGGTCCGCGACGACGACGCGTACACGACGGCCCGGAAGCTGGCGAAGGAGGAGGGGCTGTTCGTCGGCATCTCGGCCGGGGCGGCCGGCTGGGCCGCGGCCAAGGTGGCGAAGCAGTTGGGCCGGGGGAAGATCGTGGTGACGGTATTCCCGGACACGGGTGAACGGTACTTCAGTATGGAACCGTATTTTGAGGTGTAATCGGTGATACCGGTGATAAAAGCCGTGATGCCGGTGATAAAACCGGCTTTATCACCGTAATCAATTTTTTAATCACCGGAATCACCGAATCGTTGTGCAACCTATGGCTACGCAAACGGTGAAAGCTCCAACGATTAAGACGACCACGCCCTCCTACGTCAAAGGCCTGCGATGCCGGGAGTGCGGCCGCGAGTACCCGAAGGCGGTGCTCTTCGTCTGCGAGTACTGTTTCGGCTCGCTCGAGGTGGTCTACGACTACGCGGCCATCAAGCCGGCGCTCACCAAAGCCGTCATCGCCAGCCGGCCGCAAACCCTCTGGCGCTACAAAGAACTCCTGCCCGTCGACGGGGAGCCGGCCGTCGGCTTCGACTCCGGCTTCACCCCCTTCTTCCACGCGAAAAATCTTGGCAAGGCCCTCGGCTGCACAGAGCTCTACATTAAAGACGACTCGGTCTGTCACCCCACCCTGTCCTTTAAAGACCGCGTCGTCTCCATCGCCATCACCAAGGCGAAAGAGTTCGGCTTTGACACGGTGGCCTGCGCCTCGACAGGCAACCTGGCGAACTCTGTCTCCAGTCTGGGCGCGAAGGCGGGTCTGAAACGATACATCTTCACACCGGCCGATTTGGAGATGGGCAAGGTCCTCGGCTCGCTCATCTATGGGCCGAACTTGATTGGCGTCGAGGGCAACTACGACGAGGTCAACCGCCTGTGCGCCGAGGTCGGCGCGAAATACCAGTGGGCTTTCGTCAACATCAACATCCGGCCCTACTATGCGGAGGGCTCGAAGACCTACGGCTACGAGATCGCCGAGCAGTTGGGCTGGCGCACACCGCAGCACATCGTGGTGCCGGTCGCCGGCGGGTCGCTCATCTCCAAGATCTGGAAATCCTTCAAGGAGTTCAGGGAGCTGGGCTTGATCGGCGAGGTCAAGACCAAGGTCTACGCGGCCCAAGCCCAGGGC
>JACQRC010000028.1 GCA_016206665.1 Candidatus Omnitrophota bacterium
GGCCGAGCTCTACATCCTGACCAAGGAAGAGGGCGGCCGGCACACCCCCTTCTTCAACGGCTACCGGCCCCAGTTCTACTTCCGCACCACCGACGTCACCGGCGTCGTGACGCTGCCCGCGAAGGTCGAGATGGTCATGCCCGGGGATAACGTCGCCATCAGCGCGGAGCTGATCGTCCCCGTCGCCATGGAGAAAGAACAGCGGTTTGCGGTGCGGGAAGGCGGCAAGACGGTGGGGGCGGGGGTGATCAGTGAGATTCTGGCGTAACCCATGGCTCAAGCGCAATAGATCCGCATCAAACTGAAGGCCTACGACCACCGGGTCCTTGACCAGTCGACGCAGGAGATCGCGGAGACGGTCAAGCGGACGGGTGCGCGCATCTCCGGGCCGATTCCGCTGCCGACTCGGCGGGAGCTCTTTACCGTGTTGCGGTCGCCGGTCATCGACAAGAAATCGCGCGAGCAGTTTGAGATGAAGACGCACAAGCGGCTCATCGACATCATCGAGCCAACGGCGCGGACGATCGATGCCTTGCGCAAACTCAATTTGCCGGCCGGAGTGTTTGTTGAGATCAAGTGATGGCTGACGAGAGTACGCAACAATTGGAAGTGCTCGCGCCGGTCGCCCAGGCGCAGCCGGAGCAGCCTGCGCCCAAGCCGATCGTCCCAGGGTTGATGGGTAAGAAGCTGGGCATGACCCGGCTCTTCCGTGAGGACGGCAAGTCGGTCACGGTCACCGTGATTGAGGTGGGGCCCTGCTACGTCATTCAGGTGCGCAAGGAAGCGAATGGCCAGCGCTCGATTCAGCTGGGATTTGCGGCCACGAAGGAGAAATCCCTGACCAAGCCGGTCCTCGGCCATCTCAAGAAGGCCAAGGTGGCGGCGGTGCGGTATGTGCGCGAGCTGCGGCTGCCACAGCAGATGGAGATGAATGTGGAGGTGGGGCAGGCGCTGTCCGCCGATGCCTTCACGCCCGGTGAATTTGTGGATGTGACGGGGACCTCCATCGGCAAGGGGTTCCAGGGCGGGGTGAAGCGATGGCACTGGAAGGGCGGCAAGGCGACCCACGGCTCGACGCAGCATCGGGCCCCAGGCTCCATCGGCTCGACCACCACCCCGGGCCGCACGATCAGAGGCCACCACCTGCCGGGCCACATGGGCCATGCCCAGGTGACGGTGCAAAATCTTGAGGTGATCAAGATCGATGCGCAAGAGCATTTGTTGGTGGTGAAGGGCGCGGTGCCTGGGCCGGCGAACGGCTTGGTCATCATCCGCCACGCCGTGAAGCGGCGAAAGGCTAAGAAGGCGCCGCCTCCACCGAAGGCCAAGCAGGGCGGTGGAGTTGCCAAGGCCAAGGGCAAGGTCAAAAAGCAGTGACGAGTGAATAGTGACTGATGACTAGTGGCATGGAAATTCCCATCCTGAATATCAGCGCCAAGGCGGTGGACACGCTGACCCTGGACAGCGATGTGTTAGGCGGACGGGTCAACAAGGCGGTCCTGTACGAGGCGGTGAACATGTACCGGGCCAACCAACGCGCCGGCACCGCCTCGACGAAAACGCGCGGCCAGGTGCGTGGCGGCGGCAAGAAACCGTGGAAGCAGAAGCACACCGGCCGGGCCCGGCAGGGGACGATCCGCGCGCCGCAGTGGCGCCACGGCGGCATCGTCTTCGGCCCGCATCCCCGGGACTTTTCCTACGACCTCTCCACGAGGACCAAGCGCCAGGCGCTGCTGTCGAGCCTGCGCGCCAAATGGCAGGACCAGGAGCTGGTGGTGCTCGACGATGTCCGGGTGCAGCAGCCGAAGACGAAAGAGGTCTCCAGTGTCGTGAAGGCCTTTGGGCTCACCAAGCGGTCGCTGCTGGTGACCGGCCGCATCGACGCCACACTGACGCGGGCCGCGCGCAATCTCGCCTTGCTGTCGGTCGTGCGCGCCGATGAAGTCAATGCCTACGACGTGCTGAGCCATCACAAAATTTTGTTCACCAAGGAAGCGCTGTCGCAGGTCTTGACGCGCTGCCAGAGCCGATGACCCATTCGACGCGCTCCTCACTCCGTTCGTCGCTCGCTCAGGGTCATGGTGAGCGAGCCCTTCGACTCGGCCCGCGACAGCGGGCCTCGCTCAGGGCAAGTGCTGAGCTTGTCGAAGCACGAGCGCAGCCC
>JACQRC010000033.1 GCA_016206665.1 Candidatus Omnitrophota bacterium
ATCCTGACCGTCCACGAGCAGGGGGCGGCGCACATGGCCGACGGCTACGCTAGGGCCAGCGGGAAGGTGGGGGTCTGCCTGGCGACGTCCGGTCCCGGCGCCACCAACCTGGTGACGGGCATCGCCACCGCCTGCATGGACTCGATCCCCATTGTCGCGCTGACCGGCCAGGTGCGCACGTCGGTGATCGGCAACGACGCCTTCCAGGAGGCCGACACGATGGGCATCACGCGGCCCGTCACCAAGCACAGCTACCTTGTGAAGGATCCGAAGGATCTGGCGCGGGTGGTGAAGGAGGCGTTCTACATCGCGCGGACGGGCCGGCCGGGCCCGGTGCTCATCGACCTGCCGGTGGACGCCACGGTGGGCGAGGCGGAGTTCGAGTATTCCGAGCAGGTCAACATCCGCGGCTACCGCGTGCAGGCCTCGCCGCCGCTGGATCTGGCGCAGATCCGCGCCGCGGCCGACGCCATCCGGCAGGCCCGCCAGCCGGTCATTTACGCGGGCGCCGGCGTCATTCATGCCGGCGCCGCCCAGGAGTTGGCGCAGCTGGCGCGCACGGCCCACATCCCCCTGACGACGAGCCTGCTGGGCCTGGGAGCCTTCCCCGAGACCGACCCCCTGAGTCTGGGGATGCTGGGCATGCACGGCTTCGAGTACACCAACTACGCCGTGGCGGAGTGCGACCTGCTCATCGGCATCGGCGCGCGGTTCGACGACCGGGTGACCGGCAAGCCGGATGAGTTCGCCAAGAAGGCGAAGAAGATCCACATCGACGTGGACCCCTCCTCCATCAACAAGACGGTGCTCGTGGACTACCCCGTCGTCGGGGACGTGAAGCAGGTGCTGCGCGAGCTCAACAAGCTGGTGGGCCCGCTGGACACGAAGGCGTGGCTGGCGATGCTCCAAGAGATGAAGCGGAAGTTCCCCTTGACGTACCGGGAGAAGAAGAAGCTGCTGCCGCAGTACATCATCCAGCAGATCTCCGAGGCGACGAAGGGCAACGCCATCGTGGCGACCGGCGTCGGGCAACACCAGATGTGGACGGCGCAGTACTACCAGTTCAACCGGCCCCGCTCCCTCATCACCAGCGGCGGGCTGGGCACCATGGGCTTCGGCCTACCGGCGGCCATCGGTGCCGCGTTCGGCCGGCCCGGCGAGGTGGTGTGGGACATCGACGGCGACGGCAGCTTCCAGATGACCGCGCAGGAGCTCGCCACCGCCGCGCAGCACAAGCTGCCGGTCAAGATCGCGATCATGAACAACCAGCACCACGGGATGGTGCGCCAGTGGCAGGACCTGTTCTACCAGGGCCGCCGCGCCTTCTCCCAGTTGAACGGGGCGCCCGATTTCGTGAAGCTGGCCGAGGCCTCCGGGGCGGTGGGCCTCCGCGTGGAGACGCAGGCGCAGCTGCGCCCGGCGCTGGAGCGGGCGATGCAGGTGACCGACCGGCCGGTGCTCCTGGATTTCCGCGTGCAGGAGGACGAAAACTGCTGGCCGATGGTCGCCCCAGGCAAATCGATCGCCGAGATGCTCGGCACCGTCGAGAGTCTGAAGGAGGAGGGGGCCAGTCCGCAGTACCGGCACGTCAAACCCGAGGATACCTCCGCCTCCGATCTGAGTGTCAGCTGAGCCATGGGCCAGAAGCACACCATCTCCTGCCTCGTCGAGAACCACTTCGGCGTCCTGTGCCGGGTGGCGGGACTGATTTCCGCGCGCGGCTTCAACATCGACAGCCTCACCGTCGGGGAGACGGAGGATGCCACCGTCTCGCGGATGACCATCGTCGTGGACGCGGATGAGCGCACGCTCGAACAGGTCAAGAAGCAGCTCAATCGCCTCATCGACGTCATCAAGGTGCAGGAGCTCAAAGACGGCGAATTCATCGACCGGGAGCTGGTCCTCATCAAGGTGACCGCCACGCCGGCGAAGCGCGGCGAGGTCATCCAGATCGCGGAGACCTTTCAGAGCAAGGTGGTGGACGTCAACACCAAGACGGTGACCGTCGAGTGCTCCGGCGACCAGGGCAAGATCCACGCCTTTTTGGAAGTGATGAAGCCGTTCGGCATCAAGGAAGTGGTGCGCACCGGCCGGATTGCCCTTGCGCGGGGCACTGCGAAAGAGGTTGCGAAAGAGGAGACGAGTAGCTAAGCAATCAGCCATCAGCTATCAGCAATCAGCACCACGTTTTTGCTGACTGCTGACTGCTGATTGCTGGTTGCTATAATTATTGAGGAGCGAATGGCACACATCTATTACGACAAGGACGCTGACCTGAGTCATCTCAAGGGCCGCACCGTCGCCGTGATCGGCTACGGCATCCAGGGGCGGGGCCAGGCGCTGAATCTGCGCGACAGCGGGGTGCAGGTCCTCGTCGCCCAGCGGCCCGGAGGCCCGAACTACGACTTAGCCAGAGATGACGGCTTTACGCCCGTCTCCGCGGATGAGGCGGCCAAGCGGAGCGACATCATCATCATCCTGGCGCAGGATCCGCTGCAGCCGGAGATCTACCGGCAGAGTGTGGCGCCGCATCTGTCCCAGGGTAAGGCGCTGGCCTTCTCGCACGGCTTCAACATTCATTTCAAGCAGATCGTGCCGCCCCAGGACGTGGACGTCTTCATGGTGGCGCCCAAAGGGCCGGGCAGTCTGGTGCGCCGGCTCTACGTCGAGGGCCAGGGCGTGCCGGCGCTCGTCGCCGTCCATCAGGACGCGACCGGCCACGCCCTGCAGGTGGCGCTCGCCTACGCCAAGGGCATCGGGGCATCCCGCGCCGGCGTCATCGAGACGACGTTCAAGGAGGAGACGGAGAGCGACCTGTTCGGCGAGCAAAGTGTGCTGTGCGGCGGGGTGAGCGAGCTCATCAAGGCCGGCTTCGAGACGCTGGTCGAGGCCGGCTACCAGCCGGAGATCGCCTACTTCGAATGTCTGCATGAGCTGAAACTGATCGTGGATATGATCTACGAGACGGGCATCACCGGCATGCGCCGGCGCGTCTCGGATACCGCCAAGTTCGGGGACCTCACGCGCGGCAAGCGGGTCATCTCGCCCGCCGTGCGGGCGGAGATGAAGAAGATTTTGAGCGAAGTGCAATCCGGCGCCTTCGCGAAGGAGTGGATCGCGGAGCATGCGGCCGGACGGCCCAACTTCAACCGCATGATGAAAGAGAGCGAGCAGCAGCTCATCGAACAGGTCGGCGCCAAACTGCGCCAGATGTTCCAGTGGGTGGACGGGAAGGCCTCACGATGAGCGACAAGGTCATCATCTTTGACACCACCCTGCGGGACGGGGAGCAGTGCCCCGGGGCCAGCCTGGGCGTCAAAGAAAAGGTCGAGATTGCGCGGCAGCTGGCGCGCCTGAAGGTCGATGTCATCGAGGGCGGCTTTCCGATCGCCTCGCCCGGCGACTTCGAGGCGGTGCAGCTGATTGCCGAGCAGGTGAGGGGGCCGGTCATCGCGGCTCTGGCCCGCTCAACCGAGCAGGATATCCTGCGCGCCGCCCAGGCGCTCAAACCCGCCAAGCGCAAGCGGATTCACGTCTTTCTGGCGACCTCGCCGATCCACATGCAGTACAAACTGCGCAAGGCGGAGGAGGAGATCCTGCGCCAGGCGGTCTGGGCAGTGGGTCTGGCCCGCAAGCATGCCGACGACATCGAGTTCTCGCCGGAGGATGCGAGCCGCACCGAGCCGCGGTTCCTGCACCAGGTGGTCGAGGCGGTCATCAAGGCCGGGGCGACGACCGTGAACATCGCGGATACCGTGGGGATCGCGATTCCCGAGCAGTTCGGCCAGCTCATCGCGGGCCTCAAGATGCATGTGCCGAACATCGCCAGGGCGGTGATTTCGGTCCACTGCCACAATGATCTGGGCCTGTCGACATCCAACTCGCTGGCCGCGGTGAAGAGCGGCGCCCGGCAGGTGGAGTGCACCATCAACGGCTTGGGCGAGCGGGCGGGCAATGCCTCACTCGAGGAGATCGTCATGGCGATCAAGACCCGCGCCGATTTCTTCCACGTGCACACCGACGTCGAGACCACGCAGATCTACAAGACGAGCAAACTGGTGAGCGCCTTGACCGGCATGGTCGTCCAGCCGAACAAGGCGATCGTCGGCGACAACGCCTTCGCGCATGAATCGGGCATCCACCAGGACGGCATTCTGAAACTGCGCGAGACCTACGAGATCATGAAGGCGGAGGAGATCGGCTGGCAGGCGAGCCGGCTGGTCCTGGGCAAGCACTCCGGCCGCCACGCCTTCTCGGAGCGGCTGAAGAAATTAGGCTTCGCGCTGAAGAAAGAGGAGTTAGAGCGCGCCTTCACCCAGTTCAAGACGCTGGCCGACAAGAAGAAGGAGGTCTTCGACGAGGATTTGATCGCCATCGTTGAGGAAGAGACGACGACCATTCCGGAGGCCTTCAGACTGGAGTACGTCCACACCACCTCCGGCAGCGAGACGGTGCCGACCGTGACGATTCGCCTCGCGCATGCCGGAAAGACC
This sequence comes from Candidatus Omnitrophota bacterium, assembly GCA_016206665.1. GTDB lineage: Bacteria > Omnitrophota > Gorgyraeia > Aquiviventales > JACQRC01 > JACQRC01. Next base: position 4,494 of record JACQRC010000033.1, read on the forward strand.
CTCGAGCAGACCTCCACCGGCGACGGTCCCGTCGATGCCTGTTACAAGGCGATCGACCGGATCACCGGCCTCAAGGGGGAGCTCTCCGACTACGGGCTGCGCGCAGTGACCTCCGGCAAGGATGCGTTGGGGGAAGTGACCGTCAAGTACCGCGTGAAGGAGTTGGAGGTCACGGGCCGGGGCACCTCGACCGACATCATCGAGGCCAGCGCCAAGGCCTACGTCAACGCCGTCAACCGCGTCATCTATCGCCGCGGGGCGAAGCCGGCGAAGGAGGAGCGCGCTGCAATCACTCCTTAAGGGGAATGAGCTGGAGACCAGGTTACAGGAGCAGCGATCGCCCGCAAGGGCGATTCTTTATTGTTGATGCAACTCTATGGCATCTTAGGTTACCCACTGAAACACACGCTCTCCCCGGCCATGCACAACGCCGCCTTCCGGTCCCTGCGCATGGATGCGGTGTACGTGCCCTTCGCGGTGACGCCGGCGCAACTCAAGACCGCCATCGCCGGCCTGCGGGCGGTGGGTGTGTCGGGGGCCAGTGTCACGATTCCGCATAAAGAGGCGTGCACGGCTTGGCTCGACGGGCTGGCGGGCGATGCGGCCATCCTCAAGACGGTCAACACGATCGTGGTGCGCGGCGGACGGTGGGTGGGGTATAACACCGACGGGGCCGGGTTCCTGCGCGCGCTGCGCGAGGAGATGCGCTTCGAGCCGCGCGGGAAGACCGCCTGTCTGTTGGGCGCCGGCGGCGCGGCGAGGGCGGTGGCGTACGCGCTGGCCAAGGCCGGATTGGCCAAGGTGCATCTCGTGAACCGCACGCCGGCGCGCGCCGGATCCCTGGCCGCGCTGCTTGCCCGCCACGCGAAACAGACCGTGGTCCGCACCGCGGCCTGGCGGCCGTCGACGATCGCCGAGGCGGCAGGCGAGAGCCACCTCATCATCAACGCCACCCCGCTCGAGCGGCTGCCACTGCGCGTGGAGCTGTTAGAGCGCTCGACGGTCGTGTATGATCTCATCTACCATCCCACGCGGCTGGTGGCGGACGCCCGGCGCCGCGGCTGTGTTGCGGCCAACGGCCTCGGGATGTTACTCTATCAGGGTGCTTTGGCCTTCGAATTGTGGACGGGGGGGCACGCACCCGTCAGTGCGATGAGAAAAGCTCTGCGTAAGACTGTGGCTCAGTGAGGCTAAGAATGTGAGAGCAATCAGCAACCAGCAGTCAGTGCTTCGACTCGGCCCCGCAGGGCCTCGCTCAGCACTGACCCTGAGCGAGCGCAGCGAGTCGAACTGGTCAGCAATCAGCTTTTTGATTTGGCTGATTGCTGATAGCTGATTGCTGGTTGCTATATAGGGCCCAGCAGAATGGCTTACCTCATATTTCTTTTAGGAGCAGTCTTCGGCAGCTTCTTGAATGTCTGCATCTACCGGCTGCCGCGGGAGCTGTCGCTGATTCGTCCGGGCTCCCATTGTCCGCAGTGCCAGCGGAGTCTCGCCTGGTACGAGAACATTCCGATCGTCGCCTACGCGGCGTTGGGCGGCCGGTGCCGGAGTTGCCGCAAACCGATCGGCTGGCAATACCCGGTCGTCGAGGCGCTCAACGGGGCCTTGTGGGTGGTGCTGTACCGTCATTTCGGGCTGTCGGCCGTCTGGGTGCTGTACGCCGCCATGGCCTCGGGCCTGGTGGTCTCGACCTTTATCGACCTGGAGTTTCGCATCATTCCGGATGAGATTTCGCTGGGCGGCCTCCTCGTGGGGCTGGTGGCGAGCGTGCTCGTGCCGGAGCTGCACCACACGGCGCATCGCGGCGCGGCCCTTCTGCAATCGGTCATCGGGGCGTTGGTGGGCGGGGGCCTCCTGTACGGCACCGGCGTGTTAGGCAACGTGCTGTTCCGCCGGGAGAGCATGGGCGGCGGCGACGTGAAGCTCTTAGCGATGGCCGGCTCGCTGATGGGGTGGCAGCTGGCGACGCTGAGCTTCTTTCTGGCGCCGCTCTTAGCCTTCATTCCCGGGTTGATGATCCTGCTCTGGAAGAAGAGCCACGAAATTCCCTACGGGCCCTTCCTGGCCCTCGCCATCGTCGCGTCGCTCATCCGGGGCCAATGGCTGCTCGAGGTCCTGGGCGTCACGGAAGTGGCGAGGGTGATGAAGACGTACTATTTTTAACGGTGATGACAGTGATAAATAAAATGATTACGGTGATAACAGCTGTGATTTCGGTGATAGAACCGGTAGTTTATCACCGTAATCATGCTTTCATCACCGTAATCACCGATATTCGGAGGTCCCATGCTACGCTACCTCACCGCAGGTGA
>JACQRC010000032.1 GCA_016206665.1 Candidatus Omnitrophota bacterium
GTTCTATCACCGTAATCAATGTAGGCGTCGGTGCGCTGTTAGCGATTAAAACCCAGCAGGGCGGTTGTTCGGTTTCAGCGCATCACTGTAATCACCGATTCGTGCTAACGCTTATGCCTTCCACTGCACCCTCACAAATTCCTCTCGTCATCGCGCTCCTGGGCCCCGACCGTCGCCTGAAGCAGGAGCGGCTCGATCTCCTCAAGCAGGAGCTCGGCATCACCGAGACCGACTACCATCGCTATGAAGCGCCAGGCTGTGACTGGGGAGAGGTCTGCGCGACGTTGCGCGCCGCGCCCTTCCTGGCCCCACGGCGGCTCGTCGTGCTGGAGGGTCTCGAGTATCTGACCGAAACGCAGGTCGAGGCGGTGCGCGCCTACCTCGCCGCGCCGGCGGGGCAGAGCTGTCTGGTATTGTGGAGTGAGGCGAAGGCGGAGAAGCTCTCGTGGCTGCGGGGCCTGGATGGCGTGCGCGTGGAAACGTGCGAGCCGCTGAAGGCCGCGGCTCTGGAGCGCTGGATCACGGCGCGGGTCCAGACGCTGGGCAAGCGCATCGGTCCGGAGGCTCTGGCGCGGCTCATCGAATGGTCCCAGGAGGAACCAGGCCGGGCGGCTGGGACCGTCGATCAGCTCTGCGCGTATGTCGGCGACCGGCCGGCCATCGAGGCGGCTGATGTGCAGCGCCTCTGCCCCGGGCCGTCACCCACCGATCTCTTCCGCCTGCTGGAGGCCCTGGCGCGCCACGACCTGCCACAGGCCCTGCGGATCGTCACCGACCATGGCGCGCCGGATCAGCGATCGCTGCTGCGGCTCGTGGGATTGCTGATCTATCAGGCGACCCAGTTGTGGCAGGTGGAATCCGCGGTGGCGGCAGGGCAATCGTGGGAGGCAGCCTGCGAGCAGGCGAGGGTCTTCCGGACGCGTCAGGACGCGGTGCGGCGCGCCGCGCGCGCCCTGCCGCTGCCGATGCTGACCGCGCTCCTGGAAGCCTTATGGCGGCTCGAGCGCGGGGTGAAACAGGGCGAGATCAACTCGCCGCTCGCCGCTTTCGAAACGATTATCGTGCGGTTTGGCGCTTCGCCAGTTGGCGCGTGAGGCGGGATGTGTACCGTGAGGCGGCGTTGCGGTGGAGCAGACCCTTGGTCCAGGCCTGATCCAGCTTCTTGATCAGGGTGCGCAGGAAGGCGGCGGCTTCATCGAACTGCTTGCCATCCAGGAGCGCCTGAAATTTCTTCCGCAGCGTCTTGAGCTCGGTCCGAATCCGCACATTGCGCGCCTGGCGCTTGCGGTCCTTCCTCAATTGTCGTAAACCGGCTCGTTTGATTGGCATGGTGCGCATCACTATATCAACCGGCTTCCACCATGTCAAACCCTAAAAATAGGCACGCCCACCACGCCCTCGCCCTCTCGGCGGGATTGATCGGCGCCGCCACCGCGCTGAGCCGCGTCCTCGGGTTCATCTTGACGCTCTTCATCGCCGGCCTCTTCGGCACCACCGCCCCGGCCCAGGCCTTCGTCGTGGCCTTCCGGATTCCCAACACGATGCGCGACCTCGCGGCCGAGGGCGCCTCCTCCTCGGCCCTTGTGCCGGTCTTCAGCGAGGTCAAGGCCACCCAGGAGCCCCGGGCCTTCTGGTCGCTCGCCGACATCGTGGGCACCCTCATGTCGGTCGGCCTCGTCGTGATCACCCTCATCGGCATCCTGGCCGCCCCGCTCATCGTGCCGGCCATCGCCCCCGGCTTTCACGCCGATCCTGAGAAGCTGCGCCTCACGATCACCATGACGCGGTGGCTCTTTCCCTATCTAGCGCTGATTAGTCTCACCGCCTTCACGATGAGCCTCCTGCACGCCTGGCGCCACTTCGCCACGCCCGCCTTCGGCCAGTCCCTCTTCAATGTGATGATGATCGGCGCGTGCCTCCTGGTGATGACGCACGTGGTGCCGGGGGTGGTCGGGCTCATCCTCGGGGTCTATGCGGGCGGCATAGCGCAGCTCGGCTTGAATGTGGCGGCGCTGATGCGCCGCGGCTGCCGGTTCCGGTGGGAGTGGCAGCCGCGCCATCCCGAGGTCCGGCGGATCGGCCGGCTCTGGGTGCCGCGCACCGTTGGCTCCGCCGTCTACCAGCTGAGCGTCTTCGTCGACACCATCTTCGCGTCGCTGGCGCACGTGGTGGGGGAAGGCGGGGTGGCCGCGCTCTTTTATGCGAGCCGGCTCATCCAGCTGCCGATGGCCCTCTTCGGTGTAGCGATGGCGCAGGCCTCGCTGCCGACGCTCTCCGCCCAGGCGGCGCGCAAGGAATTCGAGGCCTTCCGGCACACGGTGGTCTTCGGCCTGCGGTCGGTGGCCTTCGTGACGGTGCCCTCGGCGGTGGGGCTGGCGGTCATGGCCCACCCCATCGTCACGGTGCTCTTTCAGCGCGGCCGGTTCCACGCGCAGGACGCCTGGCTCACTGGTTCCGCCCTGGCCTGGTATGCCGTGGGGCTGGCCGCCTACGCCTCGGTGAAGATGCTCGTCAACGCCTGCTACGCGCTCCAGGAGACGCGCGCCCCGGTCAAGAGTGCCGCGATCGCCGTGCTCGTCAATGTGGCGCTCAACGTGGTCCTGATGCGGCCGATGGGGCTGGGCGGCATCGCGCTGGCGACCTCGATCTCCTCGCTGTTGAACGCGTTCTGGCTCGTGGGTATCGTCGAGCGGCGCGTGGGCCTGCTGCCGCGCGATGAGCTGTGGCGCGCGCTCTGGCGCATCAGCCTCGCCGCGGGCATGATGGGCGGCTGTGTCTGGTCGCTGTGGCAGGCCTCGGCCGGATGGCTCGGCGGCACGACGCCGGCGCAGGTGATGCGGCTGGGCGGGACGATCGGTACCGGGCTGGTCGCGTATCTGGCCGCCTGCTGGGTGCTGCGCGTCGAAGAAGTGCATGGGCTGCAGCGATGGATCTTCGCGACCAGGTAAGCCAACTGCCTGACACGCCCGGCGTCTATCTGTTCAAGGACGCCGGCGGCTCGGTGCTGTACGTCGGCAAGGCGCTGTCGCTGAAAAAGCGGGTCGCTTCCTACTTTCACTCCTCCCGCGGCTTCAGTCCACGCATGGCCAAACTCGTGCAACAGGTGCGCAGCCTCGAGACGGTGCGCTGCGTCTCCGAGGCCGAAGCCCTCATCTACGAGAACAGCCTCATCAAGGAGCATCAGCCCAAGTACAATGTGACCTTCCGCGACGACAAGACCTATCCGATGCTCAAGATCACCCATGAGCCCTACCCCCGGCTGATGGTGACGCGGAAAAAGCAGGAGGACGGCGCCGGCTACTACGGTCCGTTCGTCGAGGCGGGGTTGATGCACCAGGCCGTGAAGATGATGCGCAAGATCTTCCCCCTGCGCACGTGCCAGACCTTTCCGAAGCGGCCCTGCCTTGAATACTACATCGGCCAGTGTCTGGCGCCCTGCGCGGGCTACATTGACGAGGCCAAGTACAACGAGCTCGTCCGCGAGCAGCGGCTCTTTCTCGACGGTCAACGCGCGCAGCTGTTGAAGGCATTGGGCGAGAAGATGCGCTCGGCCGCGCAGGAGCAGGCGTTTGAGGAAGCGGCGCGCGTGCGCGACCAGATCTATGCGCTCAGCAGCATCCTGTTGCCGAAGCGCCGCGTCATCGTGACCGACGCGCTCGAGGCGCTGAAGGAACTGCTGCGGCTGCCGACGGTCCCCAGCCGCATCGAGGCCTTCGACATCTCGAACATTCACGGCAAGGAGGCCGTCGGCTCGATGGTGACCTTTGTGGATGGCAAACCGTTCAAGGACCACTACCGCAAATTCAAAATTCAGACGGTCGTCGGCATCGATGACTACCGGATGATGCGGGAGGTGATTCACCGACGGTACGCCGGATCGCTGGCTACCGAACTGCCGTTGCCACATCTCATTCTCATTGATGGAGGCAAGGGGCACCTCTCAAGCGCCGTGGAAGAATTGCAGGAGCTCAAGCTCGACCATCTCGCCGTCATGGGCATCGCCAAGGAATATGAGCACCTGTTCCTGCGCGGCCGGCCGAACCCGCTCATCCTGCCGCCCTCCTCGCCGATTCTGCATCTGCTGCAACGGCTCCGCGATGAGGCCCACCGCTTCGCGATCACGTATCACCGTCAGCTGCACCGCAAAACATTCCGCCGCTCCTGGCTCGACCGGATCCGCGGCCTCGGCCCGCGCAAGAAGGCCGACCTGCTCGCGGCCTTCTCCTCGGTAGAAGCGATCCAGAAAGCGGCGAAGGAGGAATTGATGCAGGTGCGGGGGATCGGAGAGCGGGAGGCGGCGCTTATAACCCGGGCAGGCCGCGGCGGTCGGCCATGAGACGGCGGATGTGGCGCTCCGCGCTCGTCGTCCTGATCGCCGTGGCGGCGGCCGAAGCCAGTCTCCAAGCCGCAACGTGGATTTCCCCGACGGCGCGGTCGGTGCTGTCGCGTGACTATTACCTGACCGACGGAGGCGAGTGGCGGCCGGATGATGAGTTCGGCTGGCGGCCGAGCCCGGACTTTCCCGAGCACGACGCGTGGGGCTTTCGCAACTCGGCGGTCCCGGACACGGCCGAGGTCGTTACCATCGGCGACTCACAGACCTACGGTGTCGGCGTCGCGCGCGAGGAGACCTGGCCTGCCCGGCTGGAAGCCCTCGGCGGGCCGCGCGCCTACAACATGGCCTACGGTGGGTACGGCCCCATCCGGTACTGGCTGCTGCTTGAGCAGGCGTTACAGCTCAAGCCGCGCACCGTCATCTTCGCCTTCTACGCCGGCAACGATCTGTACGATGCCTACTACATGGTCTATAAGCGGAACCGGTTCCCGGAGCTGCGCTCCCGAGACCAGGAGTTGTTGCGGGCGATTGCCGAGGCACGACAACGTCATCCGATTCAGCTCGTCGTCTCCGGCGTCGAGCCCCACGAGCTCTCGCCGGCGCCCACGCTGCGCGGGTTTCTGTCAGAGCATTCCAAGCTCTACGGTTTGGGACGGGCCTTGCATCAGATGATCCAAGGGTATTGGGAAGCGGCCCACGGCCAGGGTTGGCTGACCATCAAACGTGAGACTGTGGAGGGGGCGCCGGAGAATGTCATCATCGAGCACGGACCCTTCAAAACCATCCTGCGCGTGCCGTATCGCCTCCAGGCGCTCAACCTCGACGATCCGAGGATCGCGGAGGGACTTCGGCTGTCGTTGACCGCCATCCGGCTGGCGCGGGAGCGGGCCAAGGCGGAGGGCGCAGAGCTCGTGGTGCTGCTGTTGCCGACCAAAGGCGCCGTCTTCAAAGAGGTCATCGAACAATCGGGGATGCCGGTGACCGAGGCCTACCGTCGGCGGTCGCGCTACGAGGCGCAATTGTGGCGCATCGTAAAGGCTGAGCTCGACCGGCAGGGTATCGCCTGCGTGGACGCGCTGCCGACCCTGCGTCACTGCCTGCGGGATGGCCGCCAGCCCTACCCGGCCTCCGATGACGGCCATCCCAACGCGCTGGGCCATGAGGTGATTGCCCAGACCGTGCTGGCAGAGCTCAACAGGAGGACACCGCGATGACGGCCCATCCGTTGGCGCCGACACCGTTTCAGCGCCGTGTCTATGCCGCCGTCCGGCACATCCCGAAAGGGCAGACCCGCAGTTATGCTTGGGTCGCCCGGCAGATCGGCAATCCCAAGGCCGTCCGCGCCGTCGGCCAGGCCCTGAAGTGCAACCGCGATCCCCAGCGCGTCCCCTGCCACCGCGTCATCCACTCCGACGGCTCCTTGGGCGGATATGCGTGGGGAGTGAGGCGGAAGCGGCGACTCCTCGCCAAAGAAAGACTGAAAAGCTAACCGCCAAATCGCCAAACATCCGCCAAGGCGCCAAATCCGTCTTTGGCGGCTTGGCGGCGTTTAGCGCTTTGGCGGTTAAAAAGTTGCAGCATCCCACCTCGTATGTTACACTACTCGCCGATCAACAATGCTCACCAACCTCCACACCCAACTCGGCACACTGAGGCAGAAGCTCGACGACCTCGGGAGGTACCTTTGACGTCGAGCGCCTGCGCTCACGGGTCGCGGCCATCGAAGCCGAGATGGCGCAAGCCGGCTTCTGGGACCACCAGGAGCAGGCGAACCGCATTGTCCAGGCACTGAAGCGCGCCAAGGCCCTCCTCGAACCCTTCGAAGCCTGCCGGAAGCAATTGCACGATCTCCAGGAACTGACCACCGTCGTCGAAGCAAGCGATGCCGCCTCGCTCAAGCATCTGCAGGAGGAACTGGCCACGCTGACCGCGCGGATTGACCGGCTGGAATTCGCGCGCCTGCTCGGCGACGAGCGGGATCCCAGGGGCGCCATCCTCTCGATTCACGCCGGCGCCGGCGGCACCGAATCCTGCGACTGGGCCGCGATGCTGATGCGGATGTACACCCGCTACGCCGAAGCGAAGGGCTACAGCGTCTCGGTCATCGACATCCTGCCCGGCGAGGAGGCGGGGGTCAAAAGCGTCACGATGACCATTGAAGGCGACTACGCCTACGGCTATCTCAAGGCCGAGGAGGGCGTCCACCGCCTCGTGCGCATCTCGCCCTTCGACTCCAACAAGCGGCGCCACACCTCCTTCGTTTCCGTCGACATCGTGCCCGAAATCGAGGATGACATTCAGATCGACATCAATCCGAATGATCTCGAAATTGATGTCTACCGCTCCTCCGGGCCGGGCGGCCAGAGCGTCAACACCGCCGACTCGGCCGTGCGCATCAAACACAAGCCCACCGGCATCGTCGTCACCTGCCAGGACGAACGCTCCCAGCTGAAGAACAAGCAGAAGGCCATCAAAGTCCTGCGCTCCCGCCTCTACCAGCGCGTCTTCGAAGAGCGCGAGGCCGAGCAGCAGAAGGAGTACGCAGCCAAGCAGCGGATCGAATGGGGCAGCCAGATCCGCTCGTATGTGCTGCATCCCTACAACCTGATCAAGGACCATCGCACCGATGTGGAAATCGGCAACACCCAGTCGGTGCTGGATGGCAACTTGGATCAGTTGATTGAGGCCTACTTGAAATGGAAGGCCGGGCAAAAAAACTAACCGCCAAAGCGCCACACCGTTCTTGACAAATTGTACTTATAGATGTACATTATTAAGTACAAGATAAGGAGGGAGCCATGAAAGACATGCCCATGAGCGAAGCCCGGCACGAATTGACCTCGCTGCCGGAGCGGCTCGGCCACACCCACGAGACGGTAACCGTCACCCGGAGGGGCAAGCCCGTCCTGGCCATCCTGCCGTGGGAGGAGTACGAGGCCATCACGGAGACGCTGGAGATACTCAGCGATAAAGCACTGATGACCGTCCTGAGGCGCAGCATCAAGGAGGCCGAGCAGGGCAAGACCATTCCGTGGGAGCAGGCAAAGCGGAAGCTCGGCTTGTGACCTACCGGGTCGTCATCACGCCTTCCGGATTGCAAACGCTTGCCGCCATTCCTGATCGGCGTATCCAGCAGAAGATCCGTGAGCGCATCGACACTCTCGCGCATGATCCCGAGCAGCAGGGCAAACCCCTCGGCGGAGAATTATCCGGCTGTCGCAGTCTGCGGGCTGTCGGACAGCGGTATCGGATCATCTATCGAGTCGATCGAGCGCAGATCATCGTGCTCATTCTCGTGGTGGGTCTGCGTAAGGCCGGCGACAAACGCGACGTGTACGTTTTGGCCAAGAAATTGCTCCGATTGCGGCTCGTTTAAAGCACACCACAGAGGCCACAGAAGAACACAGAGGGCACAGAAAAATGAGAAATGGAACCTGCGCGGCGCTGGTCCTCATATTTGTAGCGCACTACGCAACGGCTGGCTGGGCTGCGGAGCCGAAGCCCGGCGAGCCGGTGGATGGGTTGCAAATTACGCTGACGTCGGCCAAACCGGTGTGGGAGCTTGGGACTGTCATGGAGTTCGAGGCGACGCTGAAGAATGTGAGTGACAAACTGCTTATGACGGGCATGTTCGGGGAGTTGAATACGGTCTATACGTGGGTGGATGGAGCATACGCCGAGGGGCCCTGGTTACTTTCATGGCAACAGGCTGAGACTGACCGAGATGTTCTGGGACCGCGGACTATCAACGGCGGGGAGCGGACGTGGCATGAGGGGGGTCCGAATGAACTCCTTCAGCCTGGCGCCGTGTACGTGAAGCGCTTGTCGTACAAACTGGACAATTTTCCAGCAGGACGCTATTCCATCACGTTGAGCTACGCTCCGATGCCGCAGCCAGCAACGAGACCTGTTCCACCACTATGGATGGGCAGGAAGGTTTACTCTAACCCTCTAAACATTGAGGTAACAGAAGCACGAAAGACTACCAACTAACAAGGAGCCTCTGTGTCTCTGTGCCCTTCTGTGTTCTCTGTGGTCTGTTTGTAGAGTGTCCGTCTCGCTGGTTCGGTGCTTCGGTGTTACATGATTAACTGGTTCCTCCAAAAACTGATCGGCACCCAAAATGAGCGCGAGCTCAAGCGGCTGCGGCCGAGGGTGGCGGAAATCAACGCCCTCGAGCCGGAGATCCAGCGGCTCTCCGACGCGCAGCTGCGCGAGCGCACCGACGCGCTACGGCGCAAGGTGCAGGAGGGCCTGCGCCAGGTCGAGGAGCAGGCGGCGCAGGAAGAGGGGCAGGGCGCCTCCGGCTTCGACGAGGGCAAGGGCGAGTCGCTGATGGATCGCCGGGCGCGGCTGCGCAGGGAGCGGCGCAAACGGGTGCGCGAAGTCCTGGACGGGGCGCTCGTCGAGACCTTCGCCCTCGTGCGCGAGGCGAGCCGGCGCACCACGCGGATGCGCCACTTCGATGTCCAGATGATTGGCGGGATGGCGCTGCATGAGGGCAAGATCTCCGAGATGGCGACGGGTGAAGGCAAGACGCTCGTGGCCACCCTCGCGGCGACGCTCAATGCGCTCACCGGCCGCGGCGTCCATGTCGTGACCGTCAACGACTACCTGGCCCGGCGCGACCGGATGTGGATGGGGCCGATCTACGAGCTGTTGGGCTTGTCGGTGGGGGCCATCCAGCATGACTTAAGCGACGCGGATCGCAAGCTTGCCTACGGCTGCGACATCACCTACGGCACGAACAACGAGCTCGGCTTCGACTACCTGCGCGACAACATGAAGTACCGCGTCGAGGACCAGGTGCTGCGCGGCTTCCACTACGCCATCGTCGACGAGGTGGACAGCATCCTCATCGATGAGGCGAGGACGCCGCTCATCATCTCCGGCCCGGCCGAGGAATCGACCGACCTCTACTATCGGCTCAATCAACTGGCGCCCAGGCTGACCAAGGAGACCCATTTCCAGGTGGATGAAAAGGCCCATGCCGTCTCCATGACTGAGGAGGGCGTGCGCGAGGCCGAGCAGCTGCTCGGCGTCGAGAATCTCTACGACGACATCCACAACAACCTGGTCCATCATCTCACCCAGGCGCTGACCGCGCACCACCTGTACCAGCTCGACGTCGACTACATGATCAAGGATGGCGAGATCGTCATCGTCGATGAGTTCACCGGCCGGCTCATGCCCGGCCGCCGGTGGAGCGATGGGCTGCACCAGGCGATTGAGGCGAAGGAGAATGTGCGCATCCGCCAGGAGAACCAGACGTTAGCGACGGTCACCTTCCAGAACTACTTCCGCATGTACGACAAGCTGGCCGGCATGACCGGCACCGCGGCGACGGAAGCGACCGAATTCAAGACGATCTACAACCTGGACGTGGTGACGATTCCGACGAACCGGCCGCTCATCCGCACCAACCATCCGGATGTGGTCTACAAGACGGAGCAGGAGAAGTTTCACGGCGTCGTCGAGGAGATCGCCGAGCTGCACCAGAAGGGGCAGCCGGTGCTCGTGGGGACCATCTCCATCGAGAA
>JACQRC010000002.1 GCA_016206665.1 Candidatus Omnitrophota bacterium
ATCTGTCGCAGGAGGGCGGCGGCGAGGCGGTCGACGGCGAGGAGCTGGCTGAAGGCCTGGCGGCGGTAGGCGCGGGCGGTCTGCGGCTGCAGTTGCAACTCCTCGGCGATCGCCCCGTCGCTGCAAAACTCGAAGAAGTAGCGGTGGAGGAACCGCTGCTCCCGCTCCGGGAGCCGGGCGAGGGCGGCGGTGACCCGTTCGTGATGGTAGTCGTTGAGAAATTCGTACGGCACGCGCCGCAGATAACTATACGGCGTGAGACGGCGCTGGCGCGCATCGGCCGGCCGGTCCAACTCGCGGTACTCGGCGACGACCGCGGGCCAGAACTGCTCCGTCAGATGGTGATGGAGGCCCCCGTTCGTGCCCGGCACATATTGCAGCACCAGCGTCTTGAACTGGCGGTGGATGAGGCGGGAGAAGTCACGGTCGAGGAAGGGCCGGTAGTGGCCGTGGGTGGAGCGGCGCTCATCGTGGGAGCGCTCCAGAAACTTGCACCCCTCCATCGTCAGCAAATAATCCCAACTGGCGATGGCCCAGCGCAGGAGCGGTTGAAATTCGTCCAGCAGTTCCTGGTAGGCGAGGCTGAAGCCGACGCCGTCACCCTCGTGCGCGCTCTGCGCGGCGCGGGCGAGTACCCGCTCGGCATGAATCTTGCCCCGGCAGATGGCGTGGCAGGCCGGCTGGGCAAAGACGCCGGGGAGCGCGACTTCAAGCGGCGGCTCCTCAAGGAGCAGCCCCGCACTCTGCGACATCTCCTCTGGGGCTACACCGTCATCGTCCATCGCCTCGTCCCCTATATGCTATAGTGTAGCATGGCCGGCGAAATCGACGCAAGGAGAATCAAGCACGACACCACGGAGGCACGGAAACCCACGGAGACACGGAATCGTCTTCCGTGCTTCCGTGGCCTTCCGTGTTTCCGTGGTGTGGTTGCCCAGTCAAACTCTCGCTAAGATTCATCTTAATATATTGTGAATAAATAAGTCAAGTTAATTTGCCACCCACGGTTTTCGTTTGACACCCCCCGCCTCGTATGATAGAGTGAGGTGTCCCCTCGAACTGATTCTTACCGCATGATTCCACGCTACACACGTCCGATTCTGGCACGGCTCTGGAGTGAAGAGCACCGGCTGGAGGTGATGCTGCGCCTCGAACGGCTGGTGCTCGAGGCACAGGCGAAGGCAGGCCTGGTGCCGCGCCGTGACGTATCCGCGATTGCCAGGCAGCTGCACGCCACTCCCCAACGCATCCGCGCCATCGAATCGCAGACCCGCCACGATGTCATCGCCTTTCTCGAGGCGGTCGAGGAGCGGCTGGGTCCACGCGGCCGGTATCTCCACTTCGGGCTCACCTCGAGCGATCTCCTCGACACTTCCCTCGCCGCGGTCGTGGCCGAGGTCTCGGAGGTGCTGTTCGACGATCTGCAGGGACTGCTGCGCGCGTTGGCAACGCAGGCCCGACGCCACAAGCGCACGGTGATGATCGGCCGCACCCACGGGGTCCACGCGGAGCCGACGACCTTCGGGCTGAAGTTGGCCGTCTTCTACGACGAGTTCCAGCGCCACGGGTGCCGGCTGGAGGGCGCTCGTAGGGGCATGGCGGTCGGCAAGATCTCGGGTGCTGTGGGCACCTTCGCGCATGTGAGCCCGCGCGTCGAGGCCTACGTCTGCAAGAAGTTAGGCCTGCGCGCCGCACCCATCTCGACGCAAATCGTGCAGCGGGACCTGCACGCGCAGTATCTCTCGACGCTGGCCCTCATCGGCGCGTCGTTGGAGCGGTTGGCCGTCGAGATCCGCCATCTCCAGCGCACCGAGGTCCTCGAGGCGGAAGAGCCGTTCGCGCCGGGCCAGAAGGGCTCCTCGGCGATGCCGCACAAGCGCAACCCGGTCACCTGTGAAAAGGTGGCGGGCCTCGCGCGCCTGCTGCGGACGAACGCGCTGGCGGCGATGGAGAATATCGCCCTGTGGCACGAGCGGGACATCTCCCATTCCTCGGTCGAGCGGATCATCCTGCCCGACTCGACGACGCTGTTGGACCACATGCTGAACGAAATGACCTGGGTCGTGCGGGGGTTGCAGGTCTACCCGCGGCGGATGCGGGAGAATCTGGAGCGCTCGCACGGGCTCGTCTTCTCTGGTACGGTGCTGTTAGCGCTCATGCGCGCCGGCTGCTCGCGCAAGCAGGCCTACGGCCTCGTCCAACGCAGCGCCATGCGCAGTTGGAAGACGGGCGAGCCGCTGCACGCCGTCCTGGCGCGCGACCGCGAGGTGACGAAACGATTGCCACCGCGGACACTGGTCGCCTGTTTCGACCTGCGCCGCCATACGCGGTATGTGAATCAGATCTTTCGTCGAGTGGGACTTGGATGAGCGCCGCGATCGCACCGCCCGCCGGGGTCCCCGCGAGTGGGTGCGGCGGAGCCACTGTAGCGAGGCCCGCCGATTTCGGCATCTCCTCGTCAGGGCGTAGCCGGCGGGCGGAGCGTGTGGCGAGCCGCACCCCGCAGCAGGGGTGGCGGGCGGTGCTGCTCTCGATCGTCGCGGCACTGGCGTTGTCCGGCTGCGTCACCCAGCAGCTCGTCATCCGCACCAATCCGCCGGGCGCGGCGGTCACCATCGACGGCCAGGCGCTGAAGGACCCCACGCCGGTCACGCACCCCTTTCTCTGGTACAAGACGATGACGATCCGTGTGGAACACCCCGGCTACCAGCCGCTCGAGGCCCAGGAGCGCATCTGGACCCCGTGGTGGATGATCTTTCCGCTGGACGGTCTCTGGACATTGCTTCCCGTGCCCTTCAAGGATGAACGGGTCTTCACGTACACGTTGCAGCGGGGCGGCGGCGTGCCACCGACATCATCACCCGGAGCGACTCCATGATGCTGACCAAAGGCGCAAAGATGTACGAAGGCAAGGCGAAGATTCTCTATGAGACGGACAACCCGGACCGCGTCATCCAATACTTCAAGGATGACGCCACCGCCTTCAACGCGCAGAAGCGCGGCACCATTCTCGACAAGGGGGTCGTGAACAACAAGATCTCGGCCGCCATGTTCAAGTACCTGGAGGCGCAGGGCATCGCCACCCACTTCGTCGAGCCGTTGAGCGACCGCGAAATGCTGGTCAAGCGGGTGCAGATTATTCCCCTGGAGGTCACGATCCGCAACATCGTGGCCGGCGGGATGGCGAAGATGCTGGGCATCGAAGAGGGCCTCGTTCTGAAGCAGCCTGTCTTCGAGTACCACTACAAGAGCGACGCGCTGGGCGATCCGCTGATCAACGACGATCACGCCTTGGCCCTGGGGATGGCCACCGAGCAGGAGCTCCGGCTCATTCGGGAGCGCTCGTTCCAGGTGAACGACGCCCTCAAGGCCTACTTCGCCAAGCGCGGCATTGACCTCGTGGATTTCAAGCTCGAGTTCGGCCGGCACAAGGGACAAATCCTGCTCGCCGATGAGATTTCGCCGGACACCTGCCGGTTCTGGGAGCAGGGCAGTCGGCGCAAACTGGACAAGGACCGCTTCCGCCGGGACTTGGGAGGGGTCGAGGAGGCGTATCAGGAAATGCTCAAACGGGTGGTGGGGTAATGAAAGCGCGCGTCTACATCACCCTGAAGAAAAGCGTCCTCGATCCCCAGGGCGAGACGGTGAAGCACGCCCTGGCGAGTCTCGGCTTCAACAGCATCGAGGAGGTGCGGATGGGCAAGTACGTCGAGCTCAATCTCAACACCGCCTCCAAGAAGCAGGCCGAGCAGAAGGTCCAGCAGATGTGCGAGCAATTGCTGGCGAATCCGGTGATCGAGGAGTTTCGCTACGAAGTCATTTCGCGCTGACAGGTGACAAGATGAAGTTCGGCGTCGTGGTCTTTCCCGGTTCGAACTGCGATGAGGATTGCTTCTATGTCCTGCAGAGCGTCCTGAAGCAGCCGACCGTCTACTTGTGGCACCAGGAGCGTGACCTCAAGAAGGTGGACTGCGTCGTGCTGCCCGGCGGCTTCTCTTATGGTGACTACCTGCGCACGGGTGCTGTGGCGCGCTTTTCGCCCATCATGCAATCGATCATCGACTTCGCCGGTAAGGGTGGACTCGTCATCGGGATTTGCAACGGTTTTCAGATTCTCCTGGAAGCGGGACTCCTGCCCGGGGCGATGATACGCAACACCTCCCTGCGCTTTCTCTGCCGCTACGTCACCTTGCGCGTCGATAACGCAGGCACGGCCTTCACCAACCGGTGCCATCCGGGCCAGGTCATCCGGCTGCCCATCGCGCACAACGAGGGCAACTACTTTGCCGACGGCGAGACGCTCGACCGGTTGCGCCGCCACAAACAGATCGTCCTGCGCTACTGCGAGCCCGACGGCCAGGTCACGGCTGACGCCAACCCCAACGGCTCGATGGACAACATCGCCGGCCTGGTGAACGAGACCGGCAACGTCTTCGGGTTGATGCCCCACCCGGAGCGGAGTGCGGAGATGCTGTTAGGGTCGGCGGATGGGAGGTTGATTTTCGAATCCATCGTGAGCGCCTATGCCAGCAAGTAAGACAAAGAGCAAGAACGGCGCCGCAAAGCTCGACGCCCTGCTCAAGGCCCACAACCTGACGCAACAGGAGTATGAGTGGATCAAGCAGAAATTGGGCCGCGAGCCGAACATCACCGAGTTGGGGATTTTTTCTGTCATGTGGTCGGAGCATTGCGCCTACTGCTCCTCGAGGCCGCTCTTGAAACTGCTGCCGACAACGGGGACGAAGATTCTGGTCAAGGCGGGTGAGGAGAATGCGGGCGTCGTGGACCTTGGGAATGGGCTGGCAGTTGCCTTCAAGGTTGAGAGCCACAATCATCCCTCGGCGGACGAGCCGCATGCGGGCGCGGCGACCGGGGTAGGCGGGATCATCCGCGACATCTTCACGATGGGGGCTCGGCCGATTGCTTTGCTGAACTCCCTGCGGTTCGGGTCGCTTGATGCGCCGCGCGTGCGATTCCTGTTGAATGGCGTGGTGCGCGGCATCGCCGATTACGGGAACTGCATGGGGATCCCCACGGTGGCCGGCGAGGTCGCGTTTGATCCCTGCTACACAGAAAATCCGCTCGTCAACGTGATGTGCATTGGCATCGTCAAACCCAGCCAGTTAGCCAAGGCCCGCTCGAAGGGGGTCGGCAATCCAGTCATGTACGTGGGCTCGCGCACCGGCCGCGACGGCATGGGCGGGGCGAGCTTTGCCTCGCGCGAGATCACGGTCGCCTCGAACGAGGACCGGCCCGCGGTGCAGCTCGGCGATCCCTTCACCGAGAAGTGTTTGCTCGAGGCGACCCTCGAGGCGCTGGCGACGGGCGATGTCGTTGGGATTCAGGACATGGGCGCGGCGGGCCTCACCTGCTCGACTTCAGAGACGGCGAGCCGCGGTGGCTGCGGCGTGGATTTCGACGTGGCGAAGGTGCCGCAGCGCGAGACAAAGATGACGCCGTACGAGATTCTGCTCTCCGAGTCGCAGGAGCGGATGCTGCTCATCGTGAAAGCAGGCAAAGAAGAAAGGGTCCGGCAGATCTTCGCGAAGTGGGATCTGCAGGCGACGGTCATCGGGAAGGTCACCGACGACGGACTCATGCGGGTGCGTGAACAGGGCAAGGTGGTCGCCGAGATTCCGGTGAAGGCCCTGACCGACGAGGCGCCCGTCTACCAGCGGCCGGTCGAGATGCCACCGACGCTGCGTGAACTGCAAACGCTCGATCTCAAGCACGTGCCCGAGCCGCGCGACTACAACGACGTGCTCGTGCGGCTGTTAGCGAGCCCGACGATCGCGGACAAGGGCTGGATCTATCATCAGTACGATCACATGGTGCGCACCAACACCGCGGCCCTGCCCGGCCGGGCCGATGCGGCGGTCTTGCGGCTCAAAGGCACACGCAGGTGTCTGGCCACGGCGATTGACGGCAATGGCACCTACACGCTACTCGACCCGTACCTCGGCGGTCAGCTCGCCGTGGCCGAAGCCGCGCGCAACGTCGCCTGCACCGGGGCCGTGCCACTCGCCGTGACCAACTGTTTGAACTTTGGCAATCCGCAGGACCCGCACGTGATGTGGCAGTTCAAGCGCGCCGTCGAGGGGATCGCGAGCGCCTGCCGGGCCCTCCACACACCCGTCACGGGCGGCAATGTCAGCTTCTACAATGAAAGCCCGCAGGGGGCGGTGGACCCCACGCCGGTCATTGGGATGATTGGACTCATAGAGGACAGCTCAAGCCTGGTGACGACGGCCTTCAAAGCGGATGGCGACGCCATCCTACTCTTGGGCGAGACAAAAGACGAGTTAGGAGCCACCGAGTATCTGAAGGTCATCCATGATCTGAAGCGCGGCCGGCCGCCGCTCATCGATCTGGAACGGGAGGCGGCGGTGCAGCGGGTGGTCATCAGCGCGGCCAGGCAAGGCTGGCTGCATTCGGCGCATGATGGCTCGGAAGGCGGGCTCGCGGTCGCGATGGCGGAGTCGTGCCTGGCTGATCCCGATCGGATGTTTGGGGCGCGGATCACCGAGGAGGCTGTCTACCCGGCGCGGCTGCGGCGTACGCGGCGGCTCGATACGCAGTTGTTCGGCGAATCGGCCTCGCGCATCATCGTCTCCTGCGCGCCGTCCGCCGTGACGCGCCTCACCGCCCTGGCCCAGCGCAGCGGGGTCCCGTGCACCCGGCTCGGTACCGTGGGCGGCAAACGCTGTGCCATCGGGTCGTGGATTGATCTACCGCTGGCGGTGCTGTCGGAGGCATGGCGGACGAGTATTCCCCAGGCGATGGAAACCCGATGAGCGGTGAAGGTCTCAAAGAAGCCTGCGGGCTTTTCGGCATCCTGAACCATCCTGAGGCGGCCCGGCTGGCCTATCTGGGGTTGTACGCGCTGCAGCATCGGGGCGAGGAATCGGCCGGCATCGTTTCGTCGGACGGGAAGGAGATCCACTCACACAAGGGCATGGGGCTGGTCGGGGATGTCTTCAGCGAGGAGACGCTGGAGCTGCTGCCGGGCAACGCGGCCATCGGCCACGTGCGGTACTCGACGACCGGCTCGAGCCACCTGCGCAACGCCCAGCCGCTCCTGGATGATTCGCCGACCGGCTCTTTGGCCGTCGCGCACAACGGCAACTTAGTCAACGCCGCCGAGTTGCGCGCCGGCCTCGAAGCGCAGGGCATTAGTTTTCAATCGACGGTGGATAGCGAGGTGATCCTCCAGCTCATCGCGCGCGCCGACCACGCCACGCTGGACGAGCGCATCATCGAGGGGGCCAAGAAGCTGCTTGGCGCCTTTTCGCTCGTCATGCTGACCGAGGATCGCCTGATCGGCCTGCGCGACCCGCAGGGTTTCCGGCCGCTCCTCCTCGGCCGGTTCGACGGGGCCCACGTCCTGGCTTCGGAGACCTGCGCGCTGGATTTGATCGGAGCCAAGCTGGTCCGCGAAATCGAGCCGGGCGAGATCGTCTTCCTTGACGCCAAGGGCGTCCGGTCGGTCAAGTACGTCTCCGGAACGACCCCGGCCCACTGCCTCTTTGAGCACGTCTATTTTGCCCGGCCGGATTCGGTCATCTTCGGCGACCCGGTCGAGGAGGTGCGGTACCGGCTGGGCAAGCAGTTGGCGCAGGAGCATCCGGCGAAAGCCGATCTCGTGATGCCGGTGCCGGACTCGGGTAACTTTGCGGCGCTGGGCTTCAGCCATGAATCGGGCATCCCCTTTGCGTGGGGCATGGTGCGCAACCACTACATCGGGCGCACCTTCATCCAGCCGCAGCAGAAGATCCGCGACTTCAAGGTGCGGGTGAAACTCAATCCGTTGCGCCATGTGCTCGAGGGCAAGCGGGTCATCGTCGTGGATGATTCGATCATCCGGGGTACCACCTCGAAGTCGCGCATCCGCTCCATTCGCGAGGCCGGGGCGACCGAAGTGCACATGCGCATCTCCTGCCCGCCGACCAAGCACCCCTGTTTCTACGGCATCGATTTTCCGACGGAGGAGGAGTTGATTGCGGCAACCCATTCGCTCGAAGAAATCCGCAAGTTCTTGAACGCTGACACGCTGGGCTATATTTCCATCGAGGGCATGCTGAAGGCGGTCAGCGGTAACCCATCGCACTACTGCACCGCCTGCTGGAGCGGGCAGTACCCGACCAAGATTCCGTCGGCGGGGGATAAATTCGTGTTGGAGAAGAAGTGTTAGGCCATGACGTCGACGCTGACGTATAAACGGGCTGGCGTCGATGTTGAGGCCGCAGACCGGTTCGTGGACCGGATCAAGCCGCTGGTCGCGAGCACGCGGCGGCCCGAAGTCGTAAGCGGGCTCAACCAGTTTGGCGGCCTGTTTGCGCTGAAGCAGTACCGCCGGCCGCTCCTCGTGGCCTCGGCCGATGGGGTGGGCACGAAGCTCAAACTTGCCCAACTGGTCGGCCGGTACGATACAATCGGCATCGACGCGGTGGCGATGAATGTCAACGACATCCTCTGCTTCGGCGCCGAACCCTTGTTCTTTCTCGATTATCTGGCGTGCGGCAAGCTCGCTCCCTCGGCGATGACCGCGATCGTGCGCGGGATGGCGAAGGGGTGCCGGGAGGCGGGCTGCGCGCTCTTGGGCGGCGAGACGGCGGAGATGCCTGGCGTCTACCAGCCCGGCGAGTATGACATCGCCGGCTTTGCGCTCGGCGTCGTCGAAAAGTCGCGGCTCATCGATGGGCGATCGGTGCGACGCGGCGACGTCATCATCGGCCTGGCCTCGAGCGGTGTGCACAGCAACGGTTTTGCGCTGGTGCACCGGGTCTTTTCGACAGCCCAGCTGCGGCGCCACGCGGCGGAGTTGCTGCGGCCGACACGCATTTATGTTCGGCCCGTGCTGGACGTGGCGCGGCACGTGAAGGTCAAGGCGCTCGCCCACGTGACGGGCGGCGGGCTGGCACGGCGACTGCCGTCGCTGGTATCGCGCGCGAAGGCGGGGCTGCGGATTTATCTTGACCGCTCCGCGTGGCGGATGCCGGAGGTGTTCCGGCGCATCCAACGGACGGGACGGCTGACACCCTCCGAGGTGGAGCGGACGTTTAATTGCGGCATCGGCATGGCCCTCGTGTGTAGACCAAAGGACGTTGAGCGAGTGCAAGGAATTCTAAGAAAACATCACGTGAACTCCTGGGTCATCGGACATGTCGTATAGTGCTAGCAATCAGCAGCCAGCAATCAGCTGATAGCTGATAGCCGATTGCTGATTGCTTGTATGGTTGTGGTTAACTAGGGAGTCTCTATGAAAGTGTTGGTCGTCGGTTCAGGGGGACGCGAGCACGCGCTCATCTGGAAACTGGGCCAGTCGCCGCTGGTGAAGGAACTGTACGCAGCACCCGGCAACGGCGGCATCGCGGAGCTGGCGAGGATCGTCGACATCAACGCCGAGGACGTCGACGCGCTGGCCGAGTTTGCCGAGGACAAGGATATCGACCTCACCGTCGTCGGGCCGGAGACCCCGCTCGCGAAGGGCATCGTGGATGAGTTCGAGAACCGCCGGCTGCGCATCTTCGGGCCCACCAAGGCGGGCGCGCGGCTCGAGTCGAGCAAGTCATTCACGAAGCAGCTCCTCAAAAAGCTCAACGTCCCCACGCCGGCCTTCGCCGTCTTTGACGACGCGACCGCGGCCCGCGCCTATATGAAGCAATCGGCGCTGCCGGTCGTGGTCAAAGCCGACGGCCTCTGCGGCGGCAAGGGGGTCATCATCGCCACGACCCAGAGCGAGGCGTTAGGGGCGATTGACCTCATGATGGAGGACAAGATCTTCAAGCGGGCCGGCGAGCGCGTGGTCATCGAGGAGTTTTTGCCGGGCGAGGAGGCGTCGATCTTCGTGCTCACCGATGGCAAGCACGCCATCCCGCTGGCGCCCGCGCAGGACTACAAGCGGCTGCAGGACGGCGACAAGGGCCCGAACACCGGCGGCATGGGCGCCTACTCGCCCGCGCCCGTCGTGACGGACGAGATGATGACCCGGATCATGAACAGCATCATCCTGCCCGTCGTGCAGGGCCTGGCGAAGGAGGGCATCCGGTACAAGGGCGTGCTCTACGCCGGATTGATGCTCACGTCGGAGGGGCCGTACGTGTTAGAGTTCAACGCCCGGTTCGGCGATCCGGAGCTGCAGGTGGTGCTGCCCCGGCTGCGGGGGGATCTGGCGGAGTTGATGGAGGCGTGCATTGACGGCAAGCTGGACCGCGTCACTCTATCCTGGGATGCGCGAAGCGCGGCCTGCGTCGTGCTGGCCTCCGGGGGCTATCCGGGCGAGTATGCCATCGGCAAGCCGATCCGCGGCCTCGATGCGGTGAAGAAGATGGAGGACGTGCTCTGCTTCCACGCCGGCACCAAGCGGGAGGGGTCGCAGATGGTGACGTGGGGCGGGCGGGCGCTGAATGTGGTGGCGCTGGACGACGGCATCGACGGCGCGGTGAAGCGCGCCTACCGCGCGGTCGAGGCGATCAAGTTTGAAGGGATGCAGTACCGGAAGGACATTGCCTGGCGCGCCTTGAAGGTCGGGGTCAAAGCCAAAGCCGGGGGGAGCGTCTGATGGCCCGACGGCCTGTGGTCGGCATCGTGATGGGCAGCGATTCGGACTGGCCGGTCATGCAGGAGAGCGCCGGCATCCTCAAAGCCTTCGGCGTGCCGCACGAAGTGCGCGTGCTCTCGGCGCACCGCAGCCCGAAGCTCGTCTCGCAGTATGCGACGGCGGCGGTGGGGCGTGGTCTGCGGGTGATCATCGCGGCAGCCGGCGGGGCGGCCCACCTGGGCGGCGTGGTCGCCGCGCACACGACGCTGCCGGTCATCGGCGTGCCCCTCGAGGGCTCGAGCCTGCAAGGGCTGGACGCGCTGTTGGCCACGGTGCAGATGCCAGGTGGGATTCCGGTTGCGTCGATGGCTGTCGGCAAGGCCGGAGCGAAGAACGCAGGCCTGTTCGCCGTGCAACTGCTCGCGCAGGGACGCGGCCCGCTGCAACGCCGGCTGCTGGCCTACAAACGGCGCCTCCACGTCGGCGTGCGGCAGAAGGACCAGGCGTTACGGAGGCAGTTCGGGTTATGATGACCGCCACGCACACGTTGGTCTGGCGAGTCGATCCGCGGCATCCGGATCCCGAGCTCCTGCGGCGCGCCGCCTTGCTGGTGCGCAGCGGCGGGCTAGTCGCCTTTCCGACGGAGACCGTGTACGGTCTGGGTGTGAATGCCCTCGATGCCGCAGCGATCCAGCGGCTGACTGAGGTCAAGCAGCGGCCGTCGGAGAAGCGCTACACCCTGCATCTCTATCGGAAAGAGCAGGCGCGCGACCTCGCTGCGGTGGTGCCACCGGCCGCCCAGCGATTGATCGACGCCTGCTGGCCCGGCCCCTTGACGGTGGTGCTCCCTGCCGTAGGAGGCGGAACGGTGGGCCTGCGATTGCCGGACCATCCGGTGGCGCGGCAATTCCTGGAGGCCTGCGGGGTGCCGGTCGCAGCGCCCAGCGCGAATCGGTCCGGCGAGCCGCCACCCACGAGCGCGCAACAAGTGCTCGCCCGGCTCGACGGGGCCATCGAGGCGGTGCTCGATGCCGGGCCGACCGGTGGGGATCTGCCCTCAACGGTAGTGGCCATCTCGGCGGCGGGTGAGGTGCGCTACCTGCGCGACGGCGCGTTGAGCCGGCAACAGATTCAGGAAATCCTCAAGGACGCCCATGCCTAAAACGATTCTGTTCGTGTGCACCGGCAACTCCTGCCGCAGTGTCATGGCCAAGGGGCTCATGGAGCGGTGGTTGCAGGAGAAGGGCCAGCCGTGGTCGAGCGAGATCCACGTCAAGTCGGCGGGGATTGCGGCGATGGACGGGATGAGCGCGTCGCGCGAGACGCAGGAGCTCCTGCGTCAGGTCGGCGTCGAGATGAGCGGTCACATGGCGCGCAAATTGACCGATCCGACGATCAAGGAGGCCGACCTCATCTTCGTCATGGAGTCCGTGCATCTCGAGGAGATCGTGCGGAGGGTGCCCTCGGCCAAGCCCAAGACCCATCTCTTGAAAGCCTTCGGCATGAAGGACCACGCGACCCTCTTGGTCCAACACATTCCCGACCCGATCGGCAAGCCAATGGAGGTCTACGAGGTCTGCTTCATGATGATCCAGGAGGCCATCGAGCGGGTGGGGAACTGGTTGACAGAGAACGTGCGGACATAAAAGACTATTCGGTGATGCCGGTGATTAATAAAATGATTACGGTGATAAAGCGTGATGCCGGTGGTACGACGCCACGTTCTATCTCCGGAATCAATTTTTCATCACCGTAATCACCGATTCCCGTGGGGTCACAATGCGGATAGCGATTGGCGGAGATCACGGCGGCTTCGAACTGAAGCGGAGGCTGGTGGCGTTGCTGCGACGCCGCGGCGATGAAGTGGCCGACCTGGGCTGCCACTCGCCTGCGGCCTGCGACTATCCGGTCTTCGGCTACAAGGTGGCCCAGGCGGTCGCCTCGCGCGAGTTTGACCGCGGCATTCTGATTTGCAAATCGGGCAACGGCATCGCCATGGTCGCGAACAAGGTGCCGGGCATCCGGGCGGCCATCTGCCACGACGCGCAGTCCGCGCGGCTCTCGCGCCAGCACAATGATGCCAACCTGTTAGTGCTCGGGGCGGAGATGATTCCCGCGAAGCGCGCCGAGACCATCGTCGAGGCGTGGCTGGCCGCTGCGTTTGAAGGCGGACGCCACGCCCGGCGCGTGCAGCAGATAGCGAAGATCGAACAGGAGATTGCCAGGCATGCGCAACCTTCGCGACGTCGATCCTGACATCGCCGACGCCATCCTCCGCGAAACGCGGCGGCAGCATGACAACATCGAGCTGATCGCCAGCGAGAATTTTGCGAGCCTCGCCGTGCTCGAGGCGCAAGGCTCGGTCCTCACCAACAAATACGCCGAGGGATATCCTGCCGCCCGCTGGTACGGCGGCTGCGAGCATGTGGATGCGGTCGAGCGGCTCGCCATCGAGCGCGCCAAGCAGCTCTTCGGCGCCGAGCATGCCAATGTGCAGCCCCATTCGGGGACCCAGGCGAATATCGCGGTCTTTACGGCGCTGCTCGCCCCCGGCGACACGATACTCGCCATGAACTTGGCGCATGGCGGCCACCTCTCTCACGGGCATCCCAAGAACTTCTCCGGCAAATTCTACAAGATCGTGCCCTACGGGGTGAGCCAGCGCGATGAGCGGATCGATTACGACGAAGTCGAGCGGCTCGCCATCGAGCACAAACCGAAGCTCATCCTCGCCGGCTACTCGGCCTACCCGCGCACGCTCGATTTTCCACGGTTCCGCGCCATCGCGGACAAGGTGGCGGCGATGCTGATGGTGGACATGGCGCACTTCGCGGGGCTGGTGGCGGCGGGCATCCATCCGAGCCCCGTGCCCCACGCGGAGATCGTCACGACGACGACGCACAAGACCCTGCGCGGCCCGCGCGGAGGCATGATCCTCTGCCGGCAGGCCTTCGCGAAGAAGATCGACAGCGAGGTCTTTCCCGGCTCCCAGGGCGGGCCGCTCATGCACGTCATCGCGGCCAAGGCGGTCGCCTTCAAGGAGGCGGAATCAGCGGCGTGGCAGCAGTATCAGCGCCAGGTCGTGAAGAACGCCTCCGCCCTGGCGTCAGCCCTGGCCGAGCGCGGCTTTCGCATCGTCTCGGGAGGCACCGACAACCATCTGATGCTGGTTGATCTCACCCCGAAGGGCTTGACCGGCAAGGAAGCCCAGGAAGCCCTCGACCGGGCGCGGGTCACCGTCAATAAAAACGCCATCCCCTTCGATCCGCTGCCACCGCTCAAGGCGAGCGGCATCCGGTTGGGCACGCCGGCCGTCACGACCCGCGGCATGGCCGAGCCGCAGATGCTGACGATCGCCACCCTCATCGACGAGGTGCTCACGGCGCGCGGCTCCGAGGCGGCCGTCACCGAGGCCCGCGCCAAGGTTGGCATCCTCGCTGACCACTTTCCGCTCTATCCGGAGTTGCGCGCCGAGCTGGAGACCGCCTACAAAAAGTGACTAGTGACTAGTGGCCAGGGACTAGTGACTGGCAAGTGGAGGACGAATCGTGAAGTGTCCGTTCTGCGGACATCGTGAGGACAAGGTCATCGACTCGCGCGAAAGCGGCGAGGGCGACGTCATCCGCCGCCGGCGGGAGTGCGAACAATGCGGCAAGCGCTTCACGACCTACGAGC
>JACQRC010000036.1 GCA_016206665.1 Candidatus Omnitrophota bacterium
GATTTCGAGATGCCGAAGCAGCTCATCTGCGAGGAGGCGACCCTCACGCCGACCTATGGGAAGTTCATCGCCGAGCCGTTTGAGCGTGGCTACGGGGTGACGATCGGCAATGGTTTCCGGCGGATCCTCATCTCCTCCATCGAGGGAGCGGCGGTCACATCCATCAAGGTGGACGGCGCCCACCATGAATTTGCGACCCTGCCCGGCGTGGCGGAGGACCTGACGCAGGTCGTCCTGAACGTCAAGCAGCTCGTGCTGCGCTCGCATACCCGGCGGGCCAAGACGCTGACCATCGACAAGGAGAAGAAGGGCGACATCACCGCCAAGGATATCGAGTGCGATGAAACGATCGAGATCATCAACCCGGGCCTGAAGATCGCGACCCTGACCAAGAACACGAAGTTCCACATGGAGCTGGAGGTCGGGCGGGGCCGCGGCTACGTGCCGGCGGAGAAGAACAAGAAGGAAGGCAAGGCGATCGGGGTGATTCCCGTCGACTCGCTCTTCTCGCCCGTGATGCGGGTCAACTTCAAGGTGGAGGATACGCGCGTCGGCCAGATCACCGACTATGACCGGCTGATCGTGGAGATCTGGACCAACGGGGCCGTCTCGCCCACGGATGCCATGCTCTACGCCTCGAACATCTACCAGCGCCATCTGGACATCTTC
Source organism: Candidatus Omnitrophota bacterium (assembly GCA_016206665.1). Classification (GTDB taxonomy): domain Bacteria; phylum Omnitrophota; class Gorgyraeia; order Aquiviventales; family JACQRC01; genus JACQRC01. The sequence continues at coordinate 670 of JACQRC010000036.1, forward strand.
GTCAACTTCGGCAAGCTGCCTGAGGAGCCGGAGGAGGAGCCGGTGGCGGATGAATCGATGTACGACAAGCTGCGCACGCCGGTCTCGGAGCTGGAGCTGTCGGTCCGCAGCGCCAACTGCCTGCGCGAAGCGAAGATTCAGACGATCGGCGATCTGGTGCAGAAGACACCCGCCGAGATGCTGGAGTACCGCAATTTTGGCAAGAAGTCCCTTGCCGAGATCGAAGAGATCCTCACCGGCATGGGGCTCACCTTGGGGATGAAGCTCGACCTCGACCGTCTGAAGGCCAAATCGGCCTCGGCGTCGTCCTAAAGCACCACCGAGAGCGCCCATGCGCCACCGCGTCGTCAGTCAACGATTGAGCCGCAACAGTTCGCACCGCACGGCGATGCTCAGCAACATGGCCGCCTCCCTGATTCTGGCTCAGCGGATCACGACGACCGTTGCCAAGGCGCGTGAGGCGCAGCGGCTGACCGACCGCCTCATCACGCTGGGCAAGCAAGGCGACCTGTCCGCCCGTCGCCGAGCCTTCCGGATTTTGCAGGACCGCGATCTGGTGCAGCGGCTCTTCGGCAAGATTGCGCCCCTGTTTACCGCGACGCGTGGCGGCTACACCCGCGTCATCCGGCTGGGCCCACGCCACGGCGACGGAGCCTCCCTGGCGATCCTTGAGCTGACGCAGCAATTGGTCACGGCGCCGAAGCCGGCCAAGCCCAGGAAGGCCAAGGTCGAGGAGCGGCCGGGCACCAAACCGGTGAAACCGGAGGAACGTCCCGCCAAACCGGTCAGACCGGCGGTCGCCGAGGAAGCGCCATCGAAGCCGAGGCCGTCCCGCCATGAAGCCCCGGCCAAGCAGTCGCCGAAGAAAGGGCTGTTCGAGGGATTGCGCGGCTGGTTCACTCGCAAAAAGCCTGACGCCTAAGGGAGCCCCCATGCCAAGTTTGGCGAGCCGCGTTGCCGGGATTGAGGCCTCGCCGACGCTCGCCCTCGTTGCCAAGGCGAAGGCGCTGCGGGCGGCGGGCAAGCCGGTCATCGATTTTGGCGCAGGCGAGCTCGATTTTGACACGCCCGCCCACATCAAAGCCGCCGCGATCCGCGCCATCGAGGAAGGCCTCACCCGCTACACGGCCAGCGCCGGCACCCCGGAGCTGCGGCAGGCGGTCTGCGACAAGTTCCTGCGCGACCACGGCCTGCGGTACGATCCTTCCTGCGTCATCGTCTCCTGCGGGGCGAAGCACTCCCTGTTCAATGCGTTGCAGGTGCTCTGCGAGCGTGGCGACGAAGTCCTGATTCCCTCACCCTACTGGGTGAGCTACCCGCCGCTCGTCAAGCTGGCCGAGGGCGTGCCGGTCATCATCCCCACCGATGAGCGGCGCGGCTTCAAGGTGGAGCCGGCAGCGCTTAAGAGCCGGCTCACCCCGCGCAGCAAGCTCCTCATCCTCAACGCCCCTGCGAATCCGACGGGCGCCGTCTACACGCAGGCCGAGCTCGCGGCGCTCGTTGAGGTGGCCCTGGCGCACAACCTCTACATCATCAGTGACGAGATCTACGAGCAGCTCGTCTATCCGCCGCATCGCCATACGGCGGTCGCGTCGCTTGGCGCGGAAGCCGCTGCCCGGACGATCACGGTCAACGGCGTCTCGAAAAGCTACGCCATGACCGGCTGGCGGATCGGCTACTGCGCCGCGCCGCAAGCGATCGCCACGGCGATGGACACGCTGCAGAGTCATGCGACTTCGAATCCCACGTCGATCAGTCAGCGGGCCGCGGTCGCGGCGCTGACCGGGCCGCAGGAGTGCGTGGCCGAATTTCGCCGGGAGCTGGCCGCGCGCCGGGATCTGATGGTGGAGGGGCTGCGCCAGATTCCAGGACTGTCCTGCGAGTCGCCGGCTGGGGCGTTCTACGTCTTCTGCAATGTCTCGGGCGTGGGTGACGGCTCCCGCGTAGCCCAGCGATGGCTGGAGGAGTGCGGTATCATGGTGATTCCCGGTGACGGTTTTGGCGCGAGCGCGTATGTCCGCTTCAGTTTTGCGACGAGCCGCGAGATGATTCGGCGGGGTCTCGGCCAACTGGAGCAGTGGAGCAGCGCTGCGACACCATGATGGATATACGGGATCTCTTTAAAGCTGCGACCGAGGTGCGGGCCTCCGACCTGCACCTGACCGAGCATTCGCCGCCGCTCGTGCGCATCGATGGCGAGCTGCAACCGCTGCGGTTGCCGCCACTCACGCGGGAGGAGACGAAGCGGCTCATCTACAGCGTGCTCTCCGACAGGCACCAAGCCCAGTTCGAGCAGGAGCAGGAGCTGGATATCTCGGTCGACATGGGAGACGTCGGCCGGTTCCGCGTCAATGTCCATTCCCAACGCGGGAGTGTGGAGGCCGCCTTTCGCCTGGTCTCCCTCCACATCCGGACGCTCGCAGAGCTGGGGCTGCCCCAGATCGCCACCGAGCTGACCATGAAGCCCAACGGCCTGGTGCTGCTGACCGGGCCGACCGGCGTGGGCAAGACCACGACGCTCGCGGCGATGGTCGACCACATCAACACCGAAAAGCGGTACGTCGTCGTGGTGATCGAGGATCCCATCGAGTATGTCCACCAGAACAAGCGCAGCATCATCAAGCAGCGGGAGGTCTATTCCGATACGCAATCCTTTGCGAAGGCGCTGACCCATGCGTTGCGGCAGGACCCGAATGTGATCGTCGTGGGTGAGCTGCGCGATCTGGAGTCGATCTCCACGGCCCTGACCGCGGCCGAGACCGGGCATCTGGTGCTGGCCACGCTGCACACGCCGGATGCGCCACAGACGATCGACCGAATCATCGATGTCTTTCCGCCCTACCAGCAGCAGCAGGTCAAGGTGCAGCTGGCCGACTGTCTGCAGGGAGCGATCTCCCAGATCCTCTTGCCCCGCAGCGACGGGCCGGGCCGGGTGCTGGCGACCGAGGTGATGGTGGCGACCACGGCCATCCGCAACCTCATCCGGGAGCACAAGGTCGAGCAGATCCCCACCCTGATTCAGACCGGCGCGCAGTACGGCATGCATACGATGGACAGCTCGATCAAGGAGCTGTATCAGAAGCAGATCATCTCCTACGAAGTGGCGGTTGGGCGGCTCAAGGACCTCCACGACATTCGGCCCATCTAAAGGCGGCGCACGGCACCCATGGCACATCGCATCGTCTTCCTTCCAGGGGATGGGATCGGGCCCGAGGTCAGCGGGGCCGCGCGCCGCTGCGTCGACGCGACCGGTGTCGCGATCGAGTGGATTGACGGGGTGGCGGGGGAGGCGGCCATCCGGCAGTTCAACACGCCGTTGCCTCCCCAGACGCTGGAGCTGATCCGTCGGCACAAGGTCGCCATCAAGGGACCCATTACGACGCCGATCGGCTCCGGCTTCCGGTCGGTCAATGTGGAGATCCGCAGGCAGTTGGATCTCTACGCCTGCCTGCGGCCGTGCAAGAGTTACGCCGGTGTGCGGGCGCCCTACAGCGACGTCAATCTGGTCATCGTCCGCGAGAACACGGAGGATCTGTACGCCGGCATCGAATTCGACGCCGGCAGTCCGGAGGCCCGGGAATTGGAGTCCGTGATTCGGCGGCTCTCCCGGCAGCCGATGCATCCTGACCCGGCCCTCAGCATCAAGCCCATCTCGGCGTACGCCACGGAGCGGATCGTCCGGTTCGCCTTTGACTATGCGGTGAGCCACGGCCGCAAGAAGGTCACCGCGGTTACCAAGGCGAACATCATGAAGTCGACCGATGGGCTGTTCCTGGCGACTGCGCGCCAGGTCGCTGGCTCGTACGCCGGCCGCGTCGTGTTCGAGGAACGGCTGATTGACAACCTGTGCATGCAACTCGTCCTGCGGCCCCAGGAGTATGACGTCCTCGTCCTGCCGAATCTCTACGGCGACATCGTCTCCGACCTCTGCGCCGGGCTGATCGGCGGGCTGGGCGTGGCCCCGGGCGCCAACATGGGCCGGGATGCGGCGGTCTTCGAGGCCGTGCACGGGAGCGCGCCCAAATATGCCGGGCAGAACAAGGTCAACCCGACCGCGATGATTTTGTCCGCGGCGTTGATGCTGGAGCATGTGGGGGAGCGCGACGCGGCGCAACGGTTGGAGCAGGCGGTCGCCGCCGTCTTGCGCGAGGGGCGGCGTGTGACCTATGATCTGAAGGCCGGGCGCGGAGATGCCAGCGCCGTCGGCACGAGTCAGATGGCGGATGCCATTATTGAGCAACTGCGGTAGCCTTCACCCGAGCGCCAATCCCGAGGCGGTGGCGCGACAGCGGCTGCCGGTCTGGTTCCGGCGGCAGTTCTCCAGTGACGGGACGGCCGTGGCGGTGGAGCAGCGCGTCCATGAGGCGCAGCTGCACACCGTGTGCGAGAGCGCGCGATGCCCGAACCTGGCCGAATGCTGGTCGCGCCGGCAGGTGACCTTCATGATTCTGGGTGAGCGGTGCACGCGGGCCTGCCGGTTTTGCGCGGTCGCGACCGCGCGGCCGCGCGCCGTTGACCCGGATGAGCCGCGCCGGCTGGCCGAAGCGATCGCCTGGCTCGGGTTGGAGCATGCGGTGATCACCGCGGTGGCCCGCGATGATCTGGCCGACGGGGGAGCCGGGCAAATGGCGCGGGTCATCGAGGCAATCCGCTCGCGCCGGGCCGCGACCAGCATCGAGGTCCTGGTGCCGGATTACCGGGGCGAGGAGCAAGCCATCGAGATGGTACTGGCCGCGAGGCCTGAGGTCTTTGCGCACAATCTGGAGACCGTGGAGCGCCTGACGCCTTCGGTGCGCCCCCAGGCCCGGTACGAACGGTCGCTGGACGTGCTCCGGCTCGCGCGGGAGCGCCGGCGGGGCTCGCTCATCAAGAGCAGCCTGATGGTGGGGCTGGGCGAGCGCGAGGACGAGGTGGGCGCCGCGCTCGCCGATTTGCGCTCGGCCGGCTGCGAGTTGGTGACGATCGGCCAATATTTGCAGCCGACCGAAGACCATCTGCCGGTGGGGGCGTTTATCCCCCTGGAACAGTTTCAGCAGTACGAGGCGCGCGCCTACGAGCTGGGATTTCGCTGGGCCTTGTGCGGGCCCTACGTGCGCAGCTCCTACTACCCCCAAGGCGCGCTGGCACAACTCAAAGAGCAGTTAGCGATGATGGAAAGCGAGCCACACACGCCATGAGCGGGTCAACCAAAGTCCTCTCCAGAAAGTTTCTGGATGAGCATGTCTTCAATAGCACAGGGCTCAAGCATCGGCTGCGGGCCATCACCCAGGAGCCGAAGCGGGTCTGGCAGGAGGCCAACCGGCTCAAGCGACTGCCCCTCTATCTGTTCACCATCCTGGATAACTTGAAGGCCCAGGCACGTTTGCGCGGCATCGATGTCATTGACCTGGGGATGGGCAACCCGGATTTGCCCACCCCGCCGCATATCGTCGCCGAGATGCGCAAGCAGATCGCCGTGCCGGAGAACCACCGGTATTCCCGGCCGGACGGCATCGTCGAGAAAAAGCTCAAAGAGGCGATCGCCGCCTGGTACTATCGGCGGTTTCGCGTGAGCCTGGATCCGAAACGCGAGGTGCTGCCGCTCATCGGCTCGAAGGAGGGCATCGCGCACCTGTCGCTCGCCTTTCTGAACAACGACGACATCGCCATCGTCCCGGACCCGGCCTACCCGGTGCACTTCAATGGGGTGATCATGGCGGGCGGGATTCTGTACCACGTGCCGCTGACGCCGGAGAACCACTACCAGCCCAATTTGCAGGCCCTGCCGCGCGAGGTCGTGCGCCGCTCGAAGTTCATCTTTCTGGGCTATCCGCACAATCCGACGACGCAGGTCGTTGACCTCGCCTTTTTCCAGCAGGCGGTGCGCTGGTGCCGGCAGCACAAGATCATGCTCATCCACGACTTCGCCTACTCGGACATCGTCTTCGACGGGTATCGGGCGCCGAGCGCCCTGTCGGTGTCAGGGTCCAAGGAGGTCACCGTCGAATTTCACACGCTCTCCAAATCCTACAACATGGCCGGTTGGCGGATCGGCTTCGTGGTGGGCAATCCGGAGATCCTGGGCACCCTGGCCAAGACGAAGAGCTACGTTGACTTCGGGATCTTCCGCGCCGTGCAGTGGTCGGCCATCAAAGCCCTGACAGGTCCGCAGGACTGTGTTCACCGGCTGGTGGAGACCTATCGGCAGCGGCGGGATCTCTTTGTCGACGGTTTGAACGAAGCCGGCTGGCAGGTGGCCAAGCCCAAGAGCACGTTCTATATCTGGGCGAAGATCCCGCTCAAATTTTCCGCGCTGACCTCGTTGGAATTTGCCACCCTGCTCATGCAGGAGGCCGGCGTGGTCGTTTCGCCCGGCACCGGCTTCGGCGAGTACGGCGAGGGTTTTGTCCGGTTCGCCCTGGTGGACCAGGCCTCACGCCTCAAGACGGCCGCCAGCCGGATTGGCCAGGTCTTACGGATGCACGATTAGCCAGAGGAGGACCGAACGCGATGCCGCCCCTGCGCGTGCTGCTCCTCTACATCTCGGACCGTTCAGGGCATCATCAGGCCAGCCTGGCCATTGAGCAGGCCCTGCGCGCAGCCGACCCATCCGTCGAGGTGACCACCCTCGACGCGCTCGCCTACACGAATCCCCTGCTCGGCCTGATCATCAATCGCGCCTACCTCGGCGTCATCCGCCGCACGCCGGAGGTCTGGGAGTATCTCTACGACAATCCCACCGTGCTGCGTCGTGTGCGGCGGCTGCGCAAGCTGATCCACCAATACAATTCAGGCAAGCTGGAGGCGCTGTTGGGGGAGCTGCGGCCGCAGGTGGTGGCCTGCACCCAGGCCTTTCCGTGCGGCTTGGTGGCCGATTACAAACAGACGAACGAGCAAACCGTGCCCCTCGTGGGCATCCTCACCGACTACGCGCCGCACTCCTACTGGCTGCTTGATCGCGTGGATGGCTATGTGGTGCCATCGGCCGAGGCTGCGCAGCGGCTGCAGGCAAGCGGGGTGGACGCCGGGCGCATCCAGACGCTGGGCATTCCGATTGATCCGCGCTTTGCTCTGGCCGGAGATCGCGACCGCATCCGGCAGGAGCTGCGCCTGACCGACCGGTGGCCGACCATCCTGATCATGGGGGGCAGCAGCGGGCTGGGGCCGATCAAGGAGCTGGTCACCGCGCTGGATGGGATCGATCATCCGCTGCAGCTCGTCGTGATTGCGGGCGGCAACAAACGGTTGGGCACGTGGCTGCGGCGATTTCAGGCCAGAGCACGCCAGGCGCTGTGGGTGGGCGGTCGCGTCGAGGAGGTCTGGCGGTACATGGAGCTGGCGGATCTGCTGATCACCAAGCCCGGCGGCCTCACGACGGCGGAGGCCCTGGCGAAAGGCCTGCCCATGATCATCGTCAATCCCATCCCCGGCCAGGAGTCCAGCAACACCCAGTTTCTGTTGGACCATCGGGTGGCGGTGAAGGCGGTGGGATGGGATGACGCGACGCGCATGGTCCGCGAGTTCATTCGCGACCCGGGATTGCTCGAATCGATGCGCTATCAGGCCCTGGAGGTGGGGCGTCCCGACGCCGCCGCCGCCATCGCCCACTGGCTGTTGCAGCTGGCCGGTCAGGCCGCGTGCGCTCCTACCTCGGCTACTGGGCAGCCCAGCGTCTCGCGGTAGGCCTGCCGCTGCCGGCCGCCTACTGGGTGGCCGAGCATCTGGCGGATCTGCAGGCGTGGCGCGCGCCGGAAGACCGGGCTGCCGTGGAGGCCAACCTCGCCTTGATCCAGGAGGGCCGCCCCGCCGATCTTCCACGATTACGCCAAGCCGTCTTCCGAGGATTCGCGCGCTATCTGTTTGAGTTCTTGCGGCTGCGCCGGCTCGATCGCGCAACGTTAGACCGCTGGGTGCGCCTGGAGGGCCGAGGCCTGCTCGACGCGGCCCGCGCACAAGGGCGCGGTGTCATCGTGGTCAGCGCCCATCTGGGTAACTGGGAACTCGGCGCCGCCGCGCTCGCCGTGCTCGGCTATCCGGTGACGGCCGTGGCGCTCGAGCACGGTCATCCGCGGGTTGACGAGCTCTTCGTGCGCCAGCGGGAGCGGTTGGGCATGGAGGTCGTGCCTTTGGGAGGCGCGATGCGTCGCTGTCTGGCCGCGCTCGAAGCGGGCCGCATCGTGGCCCTGGTCGGGGACCGCAATTATGGAGAGGGCGGCGTGGCCGTCCGGCTCTTGGGCCGGACGCTCCTGCTGCCGCGCGGGCCGGCATGGCTGAGCCTGCACCAACAAGCGCCCATCATCCCAGCCTTTGTCGTCCGGACCGAGCCAGGCGCCTACCGGTTCATCTTCGAGCCTGCGCTCACGGCCGCACGGAGCGGCCGCGAGGAGGCGGATGTGCAGAGCCTGCTGCAGGCGTACGCCGAGGTGTTGGAGCGCTATGTCCGAGCCTACCCCACGCAGTGGTGCTTCTTTCGACGGCTCGGCGCCGAGGCTGCCGGTGCAGCTGCTCATCCTCATCCCCGCGCATAACGAGTCCCGGGCGATCGGTGGCGTGGTCGGGCGCCTGGTACCGCGATACCAGGTGCTCGTCATCGATGACGGATCCCAGGATGAGACCGCCGCGGCGGCGCGCCGCGCCGGTGCCGAGGTGATGCGTCTGCCGCAGAATCGCGGCAAGGGTACGGCGTTGCGGCAGGGCTTTCAGGCCGCGCTCGCACGGGGCTGCGAGGCCGTGGTGGTCATGGATGGCGACGGTCAGCACGATCCTGATGATCTGCCGCGCATGATGGCGGCGGCCGCCGCGACCAAGGCCGGGATCGTCGTGGGGAATCGCTTGAGCGCCCGGGGGCCGATGCCGCGCCTGCGCTGGTACACGAACCGCCTGATGTCATGGATTGTGTCCCAGGTGTGCCATCAGACCATTCCCGATTCGCAATGCGGCTTCCGGTGGATCGCGCGCGCGGTCCTGGAAGGCTGCGTCCTGACGACCGACCGGTTCGAGATTGAATCAGAGCTGCTCGTGGCCGCGAGCCGCGCCGGCTTCGCCATCGCGTCGGTGCCGGTGCGTTCGATCTACGACGCGGGGCAGAACAGCGCCATCCGGCCCTGGCAGGACACATGGCGCATCCTGCGGCTGTGGGCGCGGGTCGCGCGGCGATGAGCGAGGAGTGGACCGAACGCCGCGACCGCATGGTGACGGAGCAACTGCGCTCCCGCGGCCTGACCGATGAGCGCATCCTGGCGGCCTTTCGCAAAATCCCGCGCCATCTCTTCGTCCCGGAGGCCTATCGACGGGAGGCGTATGAGGATCATCCGGTGCCCATCGGTGAGGGGCAGACGATTTCCCAGCCCTACATGGTGGCGCTGATGATTGCGGCGCTGCAGCTCCAGGGGCATGAAAAGGTCCTGGAGGTGGGGACCGGCAGCGGGTTCCAGACGGCTCTGCTCTCTGAGCTCGCCCTCGAAGTTGTTTCGGTGGAGCGGATCGCCGCCCTCGCCGGCGGGGCGCGCGAGCGGCTGGCGACGCTGGGGATCGGCAACGTGCGCCTGCGCGTGGGGGATGGGTCACTGGGCTATCCTGAGCACGCGCCGTATGATGGCATCATCGTGGCTGCGGGGGCGCCGGATGCGCCAGCACCGCTGTTAGAGCAGCTCGCCGATGCCGGACGCTGCGTCATTCCCATCGGCTCGCAACGCGCTCAAACGCTCGTCAGGTTCCAGAAGCGCCACGGCCGGCTCCATCGCGAGGATTTGGCGGACTGCGTCTTCGTGCCGCTCATCGGCGGACATGGGTGGCGGGCGGAGGAACTGCATGACTGAGGCGATTCAGCAGTGGTTGACGAACCACGGCATTGCGCCGGCCTGGGCCGTCATGTTAGTGGCCGCCACACCGGTGCTCGAACTGCGGGGTGCGATTCCGCTGGCCATGGTGACCCTGGGTCAGACCCCCTGGCAGGCGCTGGGCTGGAGCATCCTCGGCAACAGCCTGCCGGTGATTCCCACGCTGCTCATGCTCGAGCATCTGCACCACCGGCTGATGCGGCTGCCGGGCGTGAACCGCTTGTTGGCCTGGTCTCTGCGCCATGCCCAAAGCCGGGCTGCTCTCGTCGAGCGGTTTGAAGCGTTGGGTTTGTGCCTCTTCGTTGCGGCACCCTTTCCCGGAACCGGAGCCTGGACCGGCTGCCTCGTCGCCTACCTCGTCCGTCTACCCCTCCGCCGCTCGGCGCCCGCCATCATGATCGGCGTGGTCCTCGCCGGGTGCATCATGGTGGGGTTGACCATGGGGGGGATGGCGCTCTTGTGAAGTGACTAGTGACTAGTGACTAGTGACTAGTCACTTCTGAAATCGCTTGACCCCGCCAATTTTTTCCTTATAATCCATAATCACAACAGCGCCTCAGGTCTCGCCGAAAGGCGAGACCAACAGGGAACCCGGTGTAAATCCGGGGCGGTCCCGCCGCTGTAAAGGATCCTCCCCGCCGAGCGGGCGGGTGGACACCGCTGCGAATGCCACTGGATCTTCGGGAGAAGATCTGGGAAGGCGCAGGAGGTGTTGATCCCAAGCCAGAAGACCTGCCTGAGGCGCCCAGTCATCACCTCCCACTTCGCGGAGTGGGTTGCGGAGGTGCCCCATGCATGCCCCACGGGTTCGGTTCAGTCCCGTCGTCCTGCTGTGTTGCCTGGCGTTCGTCCAGCCGCTCCTCGCCGCGTCATTTCAGCTCCAAGAACCGGGATTTCAATTCACCGAACTCGCGCATGATTGCTCGGGGGGGATGGATTTCTTGCCCAACGGTGACCTCGTCTGCCTCGATGGGACGCGCATCTTTGCCTTCGATGGAAATGGCGATGGCACGCCGGCAGGGGAGCAGACCCTCTGGACGCTGCCGGTGGGTGGGGTCTTCGGTGATTTTGTCAGGGTGTCGCCCTCCGGGCAACGGCTCCTCGCCGGGGAGAGTTCGACGGGAGCGATCTACCTCGTGCAGCCGGCCGATGGCACCGGCCGGCAGGTCACGACGCTGCCCTTCAACTTTGACGCCGCCTTTCTGACGAACGATCAGGTGGTCATCAGCGCAACTCCGGACGGCACGACGACGAAACTGTACCAGCTGGATCTGACGACCGACGCGCTACGCGTGATCGGCGAGGTGAACGGCCCCTCGGGGCCGGTCGTCTTCGATGACGCCGGGAACCTCTATTACATCCGCAGCACCTACGACTTTCCCGCCCCTCCCGGCAGCCATGCGCTGCTGCAATTCGCGAACAGCGATGTGGCGCAAGCCCTCGGCGGGAGCCGCGTCCTGGGGGAAGCCGACGCGCAGGTCGTCGCCACCCTGGACGGCGGCTTTAATCTGCTCGTCAACTCGTTTGGTGACGTGTTCGCTTCCGATTTTGCCGGTGTCGTGCGACGCATCCAGCTCGATGGCGGCGTCAACATCTTTGCCCAGGCCACCGACGGCTTTGCCCTCATCACGTATGCGGCCATCTACCAGCCGTACCGACGGTTCCAACCGTATCAGGATTCGCTCTCACGGCTGGCCTTCTTCGTCGACGATTTCTCGGTAAAGCGGGTCGTGCTCGTCGGGCCGCAACGCGACGACCCCTTCGCGGATCAGGTGATCGGCTATGCGCCCGGTCCGGGCCAATTCACCGGTAACCCCAGTTATAACGACCCCCAGCGCGCCCTGGGCTCGCCGGTCGGTGGCGGTACGGTGAGCGCCGACCAGAGCTCCCAGGTGACGCTGGGAGACGGCGGAAGCCTTACGCTGAAGGTCCTGGCGCCGGTTCGGGACGACGCCCAGCACCTCCATGGGCTCGACCTCAGTATTTTTAGCAACGCCTTTTGGCGCAGCAACGATCCTCGCAACCGCTGGACCGAGCCGGCGTATCTGGAGGCGAGTCAGGACATGAATCATAACGGCCTGCCAGACGATCCCTGGTTTCTCGTCCTGCCGGAGCCGTTACCAGCGGTGCTGGCCCAGCAGGGCCCGGCCCAGTACAGCGCCTTGACGCTGCGGCAGTACGCCGACTACAGCCCGACGCTTCAATTAGGCGACATGAACGGGGACAACGATACGACCGATCCGGGCGACCAGCCATCCATCGCTCCAGCCGATTTTTATACGGTACCCGACCGGCTCTCCTTCGACGGCGACGATGAGAGTTTCCGCGTGGATGCCGGCTCGGGAGGCGGGGATGGGTTCGACCTGCGCGAGGCGGTGGTCGAGTCATCGCCCGGCGTGCCGCTCATGGATGGGGCCGGCCAACTCCGCCGGGTCTTTCTGGATCGCGTCCACTTTCTCCGCCTGACGGATGCCGTGACGGGCGACACCCTCTTTCCGGTGGGGGAGATCTCGGCGGAGATCGACGCTGTCGCGGACGCGCGCAGCCGGATCCTCGGCCGCCGGCTCGATGCAGCCAACGCGGCCCAGCTCGCTGCGGCCGTGGCCCAGGCCTTGCCGGGCGATGAAGTGGCCGTCGCCCCAGGGGTCTACCGGCTCACGACGCCTCTCGCATTGCCGCCGGGGGTCAGTCTCGTAGGCCCCAGCGGCCTCTGGACGCCCAACGTCCCGGGCGACGACGCGGTCCTGGACTGCAGCGGCATCAGCTATCCGCCGGGCAGCGTCGAGGCGGCGGTCATCCTGCAGCCCGGCGCGTCCCTGCCCACGCCACAGGGGTACGAGATTACCGGCCTGCATTTTGCCGCCTGCCGCACGGCGATCCACGTCGAGGGGTGGTCGCCGGTCATCCAGCATAATCTCTTCACCGACTGCCTGACAGCGATTCACGCCATGAACGGGACGGCCGACCTCGTCATACGCGGCAACCTCTTCGGCCACCGGTCGGCGGGCCTGCCCGAAACAGGCGTGCGCGCCGAGAACCTGCCCGTCGCCTTGGTGCACAACACCTTCGTCCGCCATGACCAGGCGGCGGTCAGTCTCGACAACGCGGCTGCGTATCTGCGGGACAACATCTTCACAGGCAACCGGCTGGCGGTACGGCAGATGGGCAGCGCCGCCCTCTACGGCCAGCACAACGTCGTCTTCGGCAACACGAGCGACTACGCGCTCGCCGGTGGGACGATCGAGCAACCCATTGTGCTGGACCCGGCGTTTGCCTTCCCTGACAAGGGTGACTACCGTCTGGCTGCCGTCTCGGCCGTGCGCGGCCAGGGCTTGGGCGGAGGCGATCCCGGTCTCTACGACGGGCCCGGCTTCGTGCCGTTCAACGTCGCCCTGGATGACGTGCTGCCGGAGCCGCCGGCCAACCTCACCGCACAGCTATCCGGCACCGTCGCGTCGCTCGCCTGGTCGGCCAGCACCAGCGATGACGTGGCGGGGTACCGCGTCTATCGCTCGGCGCAGATCAACACGGGCTTCACCGCGATCAGCGGAACAGGTTTGGTGAGCGGCACGATATATCAGGACGCGACGGTGAACACGAGTACGACCTCCTACTATGCGGTGACCGCGGTCGACAACGCGGGTAATGAATCGGCGCGGTCCAACATCGTGGCGGTGGGGCCGACAGCACCATTCATCGTGAATTTGACTGTCGCGCCGCTCGTTAATACACAGTCCCTGGATTTCAGCGGGGCCACGGCGGCGAAGATGTTGCTCGACTACCTCGGCTCGATTCAGCCGCTACAAACGCTGTATGCCTACGCGACCGCGAGGAATCTGCCGGAGAATGGCGGCCAGACGTTTGTTGATCCCCAGGGCCTGCAGGGCACCCTCAACGCCTTCCATCCGGCCGGTTACAATTTCGGCATCCTGCCGCGCACGACGGCCGCAGAGACGCTGCGGGACATCAGCTTTTGGCTGAGTTTTCATGTGCCGAACGTCGCGCCGGATCAGGTGCCGGGCATCATCCCCACGGCCGGAGACTACCGACACTGGATGCTCGTCAAGGGCGTCGTCGCCAGTGACGATCCCCAGCGCAGCGCCGCCTACGACGTCATCGGCCTGTGGCTCCACGACCCTGCGGTCGCCGGCCTCGGCGCCAATTCCTTCACCACGGCTGAAGAGGCCGTGCAGACCTACCTGCTGCCGATCACCCATCCCGACCGATTTCAGGGCCGGTTCGTGGCGGTCCTGGAGCCACCCACGCAGGAAGCCGCGGTGCGCGTGGTCCGTGCCAAGCGGCGGCTCGCCGACGTGACGTGGGACGCCACCCTAACAGGGGGGACGCTAACAGGAATTACCCCCAGGCGGTGGCGGGCTGTCCAGCGTGCGGCCGCCGCGGCGCTGCAGGAGGAAGTGGCGGTCTATGACGAGGAGTTGGCAGGGTTGCTCAACGCCCTGAGGGTGCGCCGGCCGTACCTGGTCGAAGGATCGGGCGGACCATTTTATCTGGTGCCGATGCGCAGGCCCACCGGGACCCAGGTTGTCGTGATCCTCGACGCGCAGGACGGCCATCTCAAGGCCGCCTCGTGGACGGCGGTGCCCCAGCGGTACTTGCCGGTATCGCGCACACAGGCCGTTCGGTGGGGGGTTCGGGCGCTGCGACAGACTCGGGGCTGGCGAAGACGCACCGATCGGTCGCCGTTTCGGATCCGCCTGGTGCACCAGCCTGGAGGCAGCCCGTACTATCCGGACTGGGAGGTGACGCTGAGAGGCCTGACGGCCAGGATCAGTCAGCAGGGTACGGTGACCGTGGTGGGCAACCCGTAGGCAATGTGGCGCAATAAATCGCTCGTCATCCTCAATGCGGTGGTGGGCATCGGTGCCGCTGCGCTCAGCCTGCCGCAATTGGTGCAGCGTCCAGCAGCGACCGCGGCGCTGCCGCCGGCAGGGACCGGACGCGCCGCGGTTCCACTGCCAGCCACCTCCGGTGAGGCGGCCGTGGCTCAGGCTGGGATGGTGGCGGTCGATCCCAGTCGCAGGACGGCGGTAGCACCCCGCGCAGGCATGGCCGGCAGGGAGCCTGCGGCTCGAGCCCGCCGCGACTTCAACCTTCCCGGCCCCCCGCACCCTGGACAAGTCGCCGATGAGCCATCCGCAGGACCGTCATTGCTACCGACGGCTCCGGCTCCACCGGAGGCCGCGATCGAGGTGAGAGATGGGAGCGCCTCGACGCCCATCGTACCGGAGCCCCTCGCGTTCTCGGGACCTGCAACCCTGCCGCTGACGGTCAGCACGGAGACATTGCCCCGGGGCATGGTCGGCCAGGCCTACAGCGCAGGGTTGGCGGCGACGGGCGGCACGCCACCCTATGCGTGGGAGCTCGCCAGCGGTTTCCTACCCACCGGACTGGCGCTCGATGGCGGCATCGGTCTACTGAGCGGCGTGCCAACGGTGGACGGGACCTTCCAACTGCAGTTCACGGTGCGGGATGGCGAGGCCACCGCGGCCACTAAGGCGCTGACCCTCGTCATCGAGACGAGCCCGCTCTTTATCGTTACCGGGTCGTTTCCACCGGCGACGATTGAGGTGGCGTACGTGCAACGGTTGGAGGCCCAGGGCGGCCGGCCGCCCTATGTCTGGTCGTTGACCGCCGGGGCCTTGCCGGAAGGCCTCACGCTGACTGAAGCGCAGGTATCCGGGGTTCCGGTGCGCAGCCAACTGGCCGTGGTCCATATCATGGTCCAGGATCAAGCCGGCCAGACCGATACGGCCGAGTATAAGGTGCAGGTTGTCCCCTCGGTGCTGCGGGTGGCGACGGTGAGCGTTCCACCGGGCGTCGTCGGCGAACCCTACCGGTTCCGGTTGCTGGCGGAGGGGGGCACGCCGCCGTATCAGTGGAGTCTCGCTACCGGCACCCTGCCGCCCGAGCTGGTCTTGTCGACGGATGGACAGATGGCCGGGACGCCGATCGCCGATGGAGAAACCACGGTGACCGTTCAGGTGACGGACATGCTGCAGCAATCGGCCAGTCAGCGGCTGACACTGCGCATCGAAGGGGCGGCGGGCCAGCCGGTGACGGGCCTCATCGCCGCGCCAAGCGACAGCAAAGCGGGGCTGGCCTGGCAGAATCCATCGTTGGCCGGCTATGCCGAAACGGCGGTCGTGCGCGGCACAGACCACCATCCGGCGCATCGCTTGGACGGCATCGAGGTCTACACGGGCACCGGCACCCAGCACGTCGACACGGGCCTGACGAACGGCACGACTTATTTCTATACAGCCTTCGCCATCGACGCGCAGGGCAGAGCGGCTCCCGTGATCGACGCCTCGCGGGCCCAGGCGGCGCCACAGGCGGTGCGGCTCGCCGGCGGAGCCGCCGACCCGTATGCCGATGCCGTCATCTCCGCATCACCCCTCCACCCGCAGGCCTTCGGTGTCACGACCCTGCCAGGCATTGTGCTGGGACCGCCGCAGGGCGCCGGCACCGCGGCTGGTTCGCTGGACGTGCTCTCGTTGGGGTGCGGCGTCGCCACGGACCCAGGGGCCCCGGCGCCGCACGGCGGCACCGTGACCCTCGCCTTCACGAACAACCTCATCGTCGATGGTCCGGGCCCGGACTTGACCGTCTTTGAGAACGCCTTCTTTCAGGGCGGGGATCCTCAGAAGCGATTCATCGAACCGGCCATCGTCGCCGTGAGCCAAGACGGCGTGACCTTTTATGCGTTCCCATTCGATTTTGTTCCGCATTTCACGTCCACGGGCCAACTGAATCTCGCGAATCCTTTCGTGTACAGCGCCGGCTTTGCCGGGGTGAACCCCGTCCTCAGCAACAATGGGACACCGGACCCGACCGACCCGACGGTCTCCGGTGGCGACGGCTTCGATTTGAGCCAGCTGCCGGGCCGGCCGGTTTCGTGGGTGCGGTTTGTGCGGATCACCGGGACGGGCGATCGCTGGTTGACCGACGTCAACGGCGACGTGGTGCGGCATGCGGGCGATCCCTTCACCCGCGCGTGCGACCGCGCCTTCGAAAAATCAGGATTCGATCTGGATGCCGTTGCGGCGATCCACTATTAAACAAAGTGACTGGTGAATAGTGACTGGTGACTGGCAAAAGAGATTAGGGATGATCGCGGCGGTGGCCGCGCTCTTGGCGCTGCCGACGGCGGCCTGGGCGGCAGACCGCGCGACGATCTGGGTGAGCGAGGGCGTCGCCGGCCAGCGCCTCGTGGAGACCACCGTGTCCATCCAGGGCCGGTCGGTGATGGAGTTGTTGCAGTCGGTGGCGCGCGTGGAGACGGCGTACGGCGGAGGATTTGTCGCCGGGATCAACGGGCTCTTCGCCGACCACGCGGGCACACAGGCCGATTGGTTTTACTACGTGAACGGGCGGATCGCAGCGGTCGGGGCCGCACAGTACCTGCCGGTTGACGGCGATCACATCTGGTGGATCTATCAAACGTGGGAGCGTCCCGACGCCGTGCCCCAGACGATTGTGGGCTACCACCGACCGTCGCCCCGGGAATGACAGTCCGACTCCATCCCCTGACCGTGTGTTGCGTCGTGGGGAGCTGGGCGTTGTGCGCCATGTGCGCCACCCATCCGCTCTATGTCGGGCTGCTCCTCGCCGCGACTCTCGTCCTGTTAGCGGCGACGCGCGCGCTCGCGGCGTGGCGCACCGCCATGGCGTGGAGCGCGCTGGCGGCCGCCGGGCTGGTCATCATCAATCCGCTGGTGGCGTCGTACGGCACCACGCTGCTGTGGTCTGGTCCGCGCCTCCCGGTGCTGGGACACATCGCGGTGAGTCTCGAGGAGGTGGCCTTCGGTCTCGTGATGGGCTTGAAACTCCTGTTGTTGATGAGCCTGGTCTGCCTCTATGATCGCCTGCAGGGCGTCGACGAGCTGATCGCCGTGGGTGCTCGCGTCGCACCGAAGACGGCCATGCTGCTGACCCTCGCGACGCTGGTCCTGCCGCGCTTCAAGCGGGATGCGCAGGAGATCCGCCACGCCCTGATGGCGCGCGGCGCGCGGTTCAGCCGCGGCCCCTGGCTGCAGCGTCTGCGGCAAGCCGCGCCGGTCTTCAGAATCCTGCTACTCTCCTCGCTCGAAGGTTCCTGGGCCACGGCCGAGGCCCTCCAGGCGCGGGGATTCGGCGCCGGGCCGCGCACCAGCTTCGAGCCGACGCGCTGGGCCAGCCAGGACACGCTGGTGGCTGGAGCCGCCCTGTTAGGGCTGGCTCTGAGCGTGACCGTCTTGGTCAGCCGCCATGCCTCGTATCAGTTTTATCCGACGCTGGCTCCCCTCCTCGCTGCGGATGATCTGCAGTGGTGGCTGGCCTGGGCGGCAGGCGTCCTGGGGTTGGCGGCCTGCGTGTGGCGGGAGGCGGCATGCCGCTCCTGACGGTCACAGGACTGTCGTATACGTATCCGGAGACGACCAGGCCGGCCCTGCGCGGCGTCTCCTGCGCTGTGGCCTCAGGGGAGATGGTGTTAGTGACCGGACCCTCGGGCGGCGGCAAATCGACGCTGGCGAGGATTGTGGGCGGTCTCATCCCGCAGTTTTACGGCGGGACCCTGCGCGGCTCCGTGACCATCGACGGCTGTGATGTGCGGCGGATGCCGCGGCGCGAGCTGCTGCGCGCCGTCGGCATCGTGTTTCAGGATCCGGAAAAACAGATCGTCTGCGCGCGGGTGGACCGCGAACTGGCGTTTGGCTTGGAGAATCTGGGGGTCCCTGCGGATGCGATGAGGCCCCGATTGCGCGAGGTGGCGCGTGCGCTGCCATTGGAGCGGTTGGTGGGCCGGGCCACCACCACGCTGTCCAGCGGCGAGGGGCAGCGCGTGGCCCTGGGCGCGGTGCTCGCCATGCGACCGCGTCTGCTCATCCTGGATGAGCCCACCTCACAGCTCGACCCTGAGGCTGCCGAGGCGCTGCTGCATCACCTGCGGCGGCTCACGGCCGCAGACGGCATCACGATGCTGCTCATCGAGCATCGTCTGGACCGGTGCCTGGCCTGGGCCGATCGGGTCCTCCATCTGGAAGAGGGCGGCATCGCCTACGATGGCGCGGCCGGCGCCTATGAGCCATGGCTGGCGACCCGTGGCGAGGGGAATGCGGCGTTGGAGCCAACATCCTGCGACGGTGGTGCGGGTCCCGTCTGTCTGGCAGGCGAGGCTCTGGCGTTTGCCTACCCCGGCTGCGCGCCCGTCTTACAGGGCGTGTCGTTGGCGGCGCGCGCCGGCGAAGTCAGCGTCATCCTCGGAGCGAACGGCGCCGGCAAGACGACGCTGCTCAAGCTGCTGGCCGGCCTCCTGCGTCCGGCGGCAGGGCGCATCCTGCTTGAGGACCGGCCGCTCGAGCGGATGGACCGCGCACAGATCGTCCGCCGGCTCGGCTATCTCTCGCAAACGCCCAATGATTATCTGTTTCACGACACGGTCCTGGAGGAGATTACCTACAGTCTGCGGGAGCTGGGCCTCGACGACGACGGGTCGGCGCAACAACTGATGGAGGAGTTGGAGCTGACGCGTTACCGTCAGGCCAATCCCCGCGACTTGAGCGTGGGGGAGCGGCAGCGGGTGGCGTTGGCCTCGGTGCTGGTGACCAGACCGCGCGTGCTGTTGTTGGATGAGCCCACGCGCGGGTTGGACCACCTCCTCAAAGCCGCGCTGGCGGCGCGATTGCGCCGGTGGGCCCATGGCGAAGGCCGAGCGATCGTCGTCGTGACGCACGATCGGGTCTTTGCCGCATCCTGCGCGGATCGTCGTCTGAAGTTGTCGGCAGGGTGCGTCGCGGCGGCAGCGCAGGAGGTGGTGACATGTTCGGCCTGGGGCTGATGGTAGGCGCCCTGCTGCTGTTAGGGGTGTCGATGTGGACCTTCGAACGGTCGCGGCTCTCCTCCAAGGAGATCGCCCTGCTCGTGGTATTGGCCGCGGTCGCGTCGGTCGGACGGGTGGTCTTTGCCGCCATTCCCAGCGTGCAGCCGGTTACCTGCCTGGTGCTGCTCACAGGCCTCGTGTTCGGTCCGTTGGAGGGACTCCTTGTCGGCGCCGCCTCCGCGTGGCTCTCCAACTGCGTGTTAGGGCAGGGGCCGTGGACCCTCTGGCAAATGGTGGCGTGGGGATTGGCCGGTGGGTCCGCCGGCTGGGTCGGCCGATGGCGCCCGGCGAGCGGCCGCTGGACGTTGACGAGCCTCGGGTGGGTGTGGGGCTATCTCTTCGGCTGGATCATGAATCTGTGGTACTGGGCGGCCTTCGTGCAACCGCACACGTGGCCTTCGTGGCTGCTGGTGAATGCGGGCTCCTTCGGGTTTGACACCGCGCATGCCGTCGGCAATGTGGTCTTTGCCCTGCTGTTAGGCGGTGATCTCCTGACGATGCTGCGCCGGTTCCACCGGAAACTGCTGGCGACCACCGCACCGGCTTTGTTATAATCAGCGTGATGCCTTCCTCGTTCCGCTCGGCCCTCTTGCTCTCGGTGACGGCGCATGCCGCGCTGGTGTGCGGCCTGCCAGAGCTCCATCGGCTCCCGCACCCCTCCGCGCGCTCGGCGCTGGAGGTGATGGCGCGCCCCACCCCCGGCGCTGCACCGGCCCTGAAGCCCCAGCCAGCCGTCCCGACGGCGCCGCGGAGGTCCGTCTCCGGCACCGCCAAACCGCTGGCGACCAAGCCGGCTGCTGTGGGTTTTGCCGAACCTGCCGCTGCGGGGCGGGGCGAACGGCTGCCGGCGAGGACCGGGGAGGGCGGGGTGCGTGCCGCGTCCACGGTGATCAACCCGCCGACCATCAAGTCGGTGACCCCCACCATGCCGGCCGACAAACCGGTCTTCGATGATGTCATCGACCTGACCAATCTGTCTCAGTACACCTCCGAGGCCCCGGGCTCGTTAAGTTACTACGCGGGTGTCCGCAAACGCATTGAGTACTTTGCCTACCGCAATGGCGTGGCGGTTGAACGACCGCTGCGGGGCCGGATCTATGTCACCTTCACCATCGTGAGCAGCGGCCACATCACAGCGCTGCGGCTTGATCGCGAACGGTCCGATCCGGATGCCCAGCTGCAAGAGCTCACTCTGCGCAGCCTGCAGGATGCCGCCCCCTTCCCGCCGTTTCCCGGCTCGGTGCTCCAGCGCGCCCGCACTTTCAACATCCTGGTCGAATACCAGCTGGTCAGCACCCCGCGCTGACAAACGAATTGACAGCCTGGCAGCCGCGGATTTATAATATCTCTCTCTGGATGCACAGGATACGACAGTCGCCCACGAGGGTGACGCCACGCACGGAAAGGGGGGTCGTTCACCGCATGCCACGTGTCGAAGTACGTGAAGATGAAAGCCTGGAGCGCGCCTTGCGCCGCTTCAAGCGCAAATTGGAGCGCGAGGGGATCTTGAAGGAACTCAAGGCCAAGAAGCATTACGAGAAGCCGAGCGAGCGCAAGCGCCGCGAGATGCGCAGCGCCCGCAGCCGCATCGCGCGCGGGTAAGGCTCGCCTCCCGACCTGTCTGCTCGCCTGTCCGTCGAGATACACCAAACGCCATGAGACTGCAACCACGTGTTGTGTGGTGTGGCATCCTCGCTGCGGCCCTGTGGTGGTGGGCTGCGCCCAGCACCCCTGCGGCGGTGGAATTGCCGGCCGCGCGCGTCGAGCGCGTCGTCCTGGAGAACGGGCTGATTCTCCTGGTGGAGGAGGATCACCGGCTGCCGCAGGTCGCCTTCGAGTTGCGCATCGATGGCGGCGCCAGTGCCGAGGGACCCTGGGCCGGCACCGGCATCTCCCACGGCATCGAGCACATGCTGTTCAAGGGCACCGAGCGCCGTGCCGTGGGCGCCATCGAGCAGGAGGTCCGCTCCTACGAAGGCGCCATGAACGCCTTCACCTCCTGGGACTACACCGGCTACACCCTGACCGTCGGCTCCAAATATGCGGCCCGGGCGGTCGATCTGCTCTCCGATGTGGTGCAGCACGCGACCTTCGACGCGAAGGAGTTCGAGAAGGAGCGCGAGGTCATCCTCTCCGAATTGCGCATGAACCGCGATGATCCGGAGCGACGGCTCTACAATCTGCTCTGGTCGACCGTCTACCGCGTCCATCCCTACCGCCACCCGGTGATCGGCTACGAGCCGCTCTTCCGCCAGTTGTCGCGCGACGACGTGGTGGCGTACTACCGCCAGACCTACCGACCCGACCGCTGCTCGCTCGCGATTGTCGGCGATGTCGAGACCTCGCACCTCATCGCCCTCGTGACGCAGGCCTTCGGCGCCTGGGAGCGCGGCCGGGCGCTCGAGACGGCCCGGCCTGCCGAGCCGCTCCAGCTCAACCGCCGGCAGCGGCGCGAGACCGGCGCCGTGCAGTTGGCGCGGCTGGTCATCACGGTGCCCTCCACCTCTTTGTTGGATCGTGACCTCTTTGCGTTGGATGTGCTCGCCCAAGTGTTAGGGCAGGGCGAGAGCTCGCGCCTGTATACGCTGCTGCGGCGCCGCCGTGAGCTGGTCTATGGGGTCGAGGCGTCCAACTACACGCCGCGTGATCCAGGACTCTTGATGGTGAGCTGCACCTTGGAGCCATCACAGATCGAACCGGCGCGCCAGGCGATCGAGGCCGAGCTGGCCCAGGTGCGGGAGCATCCGATCACCCCCAAGGAGCTTGCGAAGGCCAAGCAGGCGGTGGTGGCCGCGTATGTGCGCGGGCGCCAGACGATCCAGGCCCGGGCCGCTGATCTGGCGACTCACGAACTTCTGGCGCATGACGCCGACTTTGCGGCCACCTATGTCCGTGGCATCGAAGCGGTCACGGTGCCGGAGGTGCAGCGCGTGGCGCAACAGTATCTGGTGCCGGAGCGGATCTCAACGGTGATGCTGCTGCCGGAAACGCCCGCCTCCTCCGCCACGGCCGCGCCGGCTGAGCAGGCTCCGGCCTCCGTGGCCTGGCGCAAAGTGGTGCTGCCCAACGGGCTCACCGTCATTCTGGGCGAGGATCACCGGCTGCCGCTGATCGCGATGACCTTCGCGAGTCTGGGTGGCGTGCGCGCCGAGCCGCCGGGTCAGGAAGGGCTCTCCCATCTGACGTCTGAGCTGCTCGTGAAGGGCGCCGGCAGCCGCTCCGAGGAGGCGATTGCCGAACTGGCCGAGTCGCGCGGCTGGACGCTGTCGGCCTTCAGCGGCAAGGACGCCTTCGGCGTCGCGATGTCCGTGCTGAGCGACGACCTGGACCAGGGATGGCGGCTCTTCAGCGACGTGATTCGGCGGCCCGCCTTTCCCGCGCGCGCGCTGGAGCAGGAACGACGGCTCATGCTGGCAGGGCTGAAGGCCCAGGACGAGGACATCTTCCAGGTCGGCATGCGGGCGCTGCGCGCGACCCTGCTGACGGCGCACCCGTACCGCAATCATCCGTTAGGGAGACCCGAGTCGGTCGCGGCGCTGACACGCGCCGACTGCCTCCAGTTTTACCATCGCTGGATGCAGCCCAAGTCATCGGTGCTGGTCGTGTTCGGCGATCTCTCGGCCGACCGGTTTCTGCCCCGGGTTCGCCAGACGCTGGGCCGGTGGGGCGGCCGCGGGCGGGCGCCCTTCGTGACGCCGGTTGAGCCGCCACTCACCGCGGTCAAGTCCCTGGCACAGACCCTGCCCAAAGAGCAGGCCCTGGTGGCCTTCGGCTTTCCGGGCGTGCGCTGGCAGGATCCGGACCGGTACGCGATGGAACTGCTCGGCACGCTCTTGGCGGGCAGCGGCGGGCGGCTCTATCAGCGGATCCGCGAGCAGTTGGGGCTCTCCTATGCGCTGGGTGCCGTTCCGGTGTTCGGGATCGATCCAGGATACCTGCTCTGCTATGTGGCGACAACACCGCCATCGCTGGGGGTCGTGAAGACCGAGATGGAACAGGAGCTGCGCCGGATCGTGGCCGACCATCGCATCACGGATGAGGAGTTGGAGCAGGCGAAGCGGGAATTAATCGGTCAGCAGCGCGCCCGCCTGCAGACGGTCGAAGCGCTCTCCACCGAATGTGCGTTAAACGAGCTCTTCGGTCTCGGCTTCACGGCCTATCAGCAGTATCCGGAGGCGATCGGTGGTGTCACACGCGATGATCTCCTGCGGTTCGCGGAGCGATATCTCAATCTCAAAGCCTACGCGGTGGTGACCGTGACCCCGCCCGAGAAGCCGGTCTCACCCAATGCGGCGACGGGCGGCGAAGGAGCCAGCCAACACCATGAGTGACGCCGGCGACACGCTGCGCAAACGCGTCGATGAGGAATGGAAGGCGCGCATCGAGCAGGAGGCGCGCCGGGCGGGCCAGGCCGGCGCCCCGGCAGGTGAGACCCAGCCGACGCGCGCCGCACCGCCCAAGCGTCGGGCCGAGCCGCATCCCCAATTTGAGATGCTGGTCTCGAGCCTCTCGATGCAGGCCCTGATGGCGATGGGTGAAATCCCGGATCCGGCCACCGGAGCCGCCGAGCCCCAGTTCGACCAGGCCCAATCCTTGATCGACCTGCTCGGGATGCTCGAGGAGAAGACGCGGGGCAACCTCACCGACGAGGAGGCCCGCCTCTTGGGCGACACGTTGTACCAGCTGCGGTTGCGGTTTGTGGAGAAGACCCAACAGAGAGGAACGGAGACATGACAATTTTCTGTCTCCTTGTTGGCGCGATAATCGGTAGCCTCGGAGCATGGTATTTGGCAGGTCTTCACCTGCAAAGAAAATTCCTGGTTGAGCGAAGCGACGCTCAAGCTCGTGTAGCTGTAGCGGATAGTACAATTGCAGCACTGCATTCGCAAAACCAAGAGTTGAATTCGAAGTTGGAGTCCAATCAGCAACGACTAGATGACGAGCGTCAAGCACGAGTTTCTGCTGAAACTAGGCTCGCTGAAGCCATGAAAAGCATGGAAGAGCAACGGAGGATACTAGCCGAGGCGGAACAAAAACTAATAAACACGTTTAAGGCCCTATCCGATGACGCGCTAAAAAGTAATAATCAGGCTTTTCTTCATCTGGCCAAGCAGTCACTCGAGACTATTGTGACTGAAGCGAAGGGTGATCTCGGTCAACGGCAACAAGCCATCAGTGGGTTGGTGAAGCCGCTGGAGGATGTTTTGAAACGGTATGAGCAACAGGTTACCGGCCTTGAGAAAGATCGGCAAAATGCTTATACGGAGTTAAGGGTGCAAATCTCATCACTAGCTGAGACAGAGCAGAGGCTTCAAAAAGAAACTGAAAACCTCATTTCCGCTCTTCGGTTGCCTCAGGTTCGTGGTCGATGGGGAGAAATAACTTTAAAGAGGGTTGTTGAACTGTCCGGCATGTCTGAACACTGTGATTTTGTCGAACAACCCTCTATTGAATCCGAGGAAGGTCGGTTAAGACCGGACCTGGTTGTCCATCTGCCAGCTAACCGACAAGTTGTGGTAGATGCGAAGACACCCCTTGATGCTTATTTGGATGCTATAGAAGCCCCTGATGAAGAAAAAAGAGATAGCGCTTTGCGACGACATGCTGAACAGTTACGTACTCACATGATCAAATTATCCTCAAAAAACTACTGGAGCCAGTTCCCCGAAGCTCCAGAATTTGTCGTTTTGTTCATTCCTGGAGAGTCATTTTTTAGCGCTGCACTTAAGTTCGATCGGACGTTAATCGAAGACGGCATCGCGAACCGGGTTGTTCTGGCTACACCAACAACACTCATCGCACTTCTCAGAGCTGTCGCCTATGGTTGGAGGCAGGAACAAATCGCCAAAAACGCACAGGAAATTGCAGAGCTTGGCAGGCAAATCTACAAGAGGTTTCAGGCATTTCTCGATCATGTCAATAAGACCAGGACTGATTTGGAGCAAAGCGTTTTCTCATTCAATAGGATGATTGGTTCACTAGAAGGACGAATTTTACCTGGACTCAGGAAGTTTCGTGAGCTTGGTGCAACGGGAGGGGATGAGATCCCCATTATAGAACCAATTGAACAAACTCCTAGAGAGCTCAGCGTTCAGAACGAATCTGTAGAGGCAAATGAGTCAGAGTAAAACCCATGATGACCGTAGGAGGATTCTATGATTGATGACCAGCTCTTGCAGATCCTCGCCTGTCCCGCCTGCAAGACGGCGGTGCGCCTTGAGCAGGAGCGCATCGTCTGCACCGCCTGCGGCCGGCGCTACCCCATCCGTGACGGCATTCCCGTCATGCTCATTGACGAGGCCGAGCAGCCGGGGGGCGCTGCCGGTTGATGAAGCCGATCCTCGTCATCCACGGCCCGAACCTGCAGCTCCTGGGCACCCGGCAGGTCTCCATCTACGGCCGGGTCAACCTCGCCACGATCAACCGCCGGCTGCGGGCGTTGGCCAGCAGCCTCGGGGTGCGCCTGACGATTCTGCAGTCCAACCATGAAGGCGAGATGGTGGAAGCGATCGGTCGGGCGAAGGGGCGCTATGCCGCCATCGTGATCAATCCGGCGGCATACACGCACACGAGCATCGCGATCCGCGACGCCGTGGAGGCGGTCCGGGTGCCGACCATCGAGGTCCATCTCTCCAACATCCACGCGCGCGAGGCCTTCCGGCAGCAATCGCTCATCGCCCCGGTCTGCCGCGGGCAGATCTGCGGCTTTGGCGCGGAGAGTTACCTCTTGGGCTTGCAGGCGGCGCTCGGCTTGGGTAGAATGGGACGATGATTTCGACGAACCAGTTCAAAAACGGCCTCGCCATCGAGATAGACGGGGTCACCTACATCATCGAAGAGTTCCAGCACGTCAAGCCCGGCAAAGGCGGGGCCTTTGTCCGGATCAAACTGCGCAACCTGCGGACCGGCAACATCCTCGAGCGCAACCTGCGCGCCGGCGAAAAGTTTCAGGAGATCTTCATCGAGGAGAAGAAGCTGCAGTACCAGTACCGCAGCGGCGACGAATACCACTTCATGGATTTGGGCAGTTACGAGGACACCAGCATCCCCGCCTCGGTGCTCGGCAAACAAGCCGGCTTTTTGAAGGAACAGATGGAGGTCTCGGTGCAGTACCACGGCTCCGACATCATCGGGGTGACCCTGCCGATCTTCGTGGAGCTGACGATCAGCGAGGTGGAGCCGGGGCTGCGCGGCGACACCTCGAAGGCCGGGACCAAGCCGGCGCGGCTGGAGACCGGCGTGGTCATCAACGTGCCGCTCTTTGTGGAGCGCGGCGAACGGATTCGCGTGGATACCCGCAGCGGCGAGTACATCGGGCGGGCTCAAGCATGATGCTTCGACCCATTCGATGCTTCGACTCGCTCTCGCTCGCTCAGCATCGTGGTGAGCGACCGAAGGGAGTCGAACCACGACTCGGCTTCGCCTCGCTCAGGGTCGAACCATGACTCTCAAAGAGATCCGGGAACTCATCAATTTAATGAACGAGCACGGGCTCGTTGAGCTTGAGATTGAGCGCGAGGGGATGAAGGTGCGCCTGCGCAAGAGCGGGCCGCCCGGCCGCGAGGGCGGCGGACCGATCGAGGTCCAGATGGTGCCGGCCCTCCCCGGCGGAGCCGCGCTGCCTGGCGCCCAGGCCGCCGCGGCCTTAAGCCGGCTGACTCAGATCAAATCGCCCATGGTCGGCACCTTCTACCGGGCGCCCGCCCCCGACGCGCCGGTCTTTGTGGAGGCGGGGCAGGAGATCCAGGTCGGCCAGGTGGTCTGCATCATCGAGGCGATGAAATTGATGAACGAGATCAAAGCCGAGGCGGCCGGGCGCCTGGTGGAAATCCTCGTCGAGAATGGCGATCCCGTGGAGTTCGGCCAGCCGCTCTTTTCCATAGAACCCGGCGGGTAAGGCCGGCCGCCGCCCCGCCCATGTTCTCGAAAGTCTTGATTGCCAATCGGGGTGAGGTGGCCATCCGGATCATCCGGGCCTGCAAGGAGCTGGGCATCCGGACGGTGGCGGTCTATTCTTCCGCGGATGCGAGCTCGCTCCATGTCCGGCTCGCCGACGAGGCGGTCTGCATCGGCGGCCCCGCGCCGCAGGAAAGCTACCTGAACATCCCCAGCATCATCAGCGCCGCCGAGATCACCGACGTCGACGCGATTCACCCCGGCTACGGCTTTCTGGCGGAGAACGC
>JACQRC010000034.1 GCA_016206665.1 Candidatus Omnitrophota bacterium
CCGGCAGCGACGCCTCAGGCAGGGCCGCGGATCACGGCCACCCCACCGACACCTCCCGTCACCCGGCTCACGCAGGCCGCCACCACCGGCGTCGCCTTCGCGCGGCCACCCCGTGCTGAGCCGCCCGCGGCGAAGCCAGCGCCGGCCCGCGTCACTCCAGCGCCCCGTGTCATGGAGCAACCCGCGCAGGGTGGAATGGTGATGCCGGCACAGGCCCCATCCGCTGTTGAGCGCTACATTGCGAATCCCATCGGACGACTGTTCGGTCGGGGCGTGCGTCCAACCGCCGCCGCGCCGCCGCGCGCCGCCCCCGCCCCGACCGCCCCCTTAGCCATACCGTCTGGCGCCGCTGCGCTGACCGCCCGCGTGCCTGACGGCAGGGTCGAGCCGCTCGCGCCAGTGCCCGCGCCGCCAGCCATCTCGGCCACGTCCATCGTGCCGCTGGCTCGCGCCGCCACGACAGGGGTCGCCTTAACCCCCACACCCAAAGCGCCACTGACGTCCACGACCCCGGCACAACCTGCGATGAGGGTGGCGCGTGCCATCGTCACGGCAGCCAGCATCCCGGCGGTACCATCGGTCACACCGCCCGTCACAGCCCCTGAGCTCGCCGCCGCCCGCGAGACCATCGCGCCCCCCGCGGACGCCCCCGGGCCAGGTCCTGCCCCAGCGCGCGGAGCGCGCACTGTCTCCGCGACTCCGCCGGCCGTCCCAGCGACCCCGGCGCTGCCGCCGGCCCAGACCCCGGTCGTCGCAGAGCAGCCGAGGACAGTTGCGTCACCCGCCACCACGTCACGGATCGAAAATCGTCGCGAACCCGTGAACGGTCGGCGTGCACCACCCGCGACCTCACCACCGCCATCGTTGAGGCCGGTCCTCGTTGGACCCCTGGCCTCGGTCACGACGGTCCGGCCCCCGCAGCGCGTCTTGGCTGATACGGCGACACGACCCGCACCCACCACGACAACGGCGGCTGCGCCGCGACCAACCGCCGTACCGCCACAACAAGAGACCGCCATCCGCGGCTACGTGGAGAACATGGCGGCAGCGGCGTTTGTGGCGAACTTCGGGGACTTGGTGCAGGCAGGGAGGCTGACTCAGCCGCAATTGCAGCAGTTAGCCAGTCAGCCGGCGCGCCGCGTGGAGACGCTTCTCGGGGCGGGCATGACGTGGCACCAGCTCGGCATTACGATGGGCGGCAAGCGGGTGGAGATGGAGGAGGTGCCCGGACCGCCTGCAGTGGCTCAGCATCAGCCAGCGCCTGCGCTTCAAGCTGCGCCCGCGCCTCGGCCCGCTCCGCTCGCGGCTCCAGTCACCCCGCGTCCTGCCGCGACCCCAGCGGCTGTCACCTATCGGAACTTAGATGACGTGGCCCGGATGATGGGGAGGACTTCTACGGCGTTACGACAAGACCCCGAGACTATCGGCTTCCTGCTGAAGCACCAGATGGTGGATGGGGGAGGGAACTTGACGGCCCGCGGCCAGGTGTTCATGGCCGCGGTGGATACGGTGGCCGAGACGCCGGTCGCCACTTTGCGAGGCATCGCCACCCAGCAACAGTTGCCACTCGTCGCACAAGCCTTGAGCCAGGTCGAGCATCCTGACGTGAAGCTGAACCGCGGAACGAGTGACATGCGCTACGCCTTTGCGATTGCGCAAACCCTCGCGGTCGATCGCCAGGGGAACCTGCGGGATCTGGGGACGGTTCGGCAAGACGTGACACGGTTCGCGAGCGCTCCTGTAGCCCAGCCCACAGCACCCCGCTCACCGCCGGGGCCGGCCGTGGCTTCGTCCGTTCCAACGCCCACCGTCAAACCGACCTTCTTCCAGCGTCTCACGGCTCCCGTGCAAGCCGTTCGGCAATCCACGACAGCGTGGTTCTCCTCACCGGTACGCTCATGGAGCGTGGCCGCCTCGCGCATTCGTGAGACCGCCGCCACACATGCAGCCGAAGTTGACCGCCACTACCAGCCCTTGAAGCAAGCGATTGAGACGCGCATCGCCGCCCTCGGCCGTCCAGCGACTGAACCAGAGCGTGTGGCTATCGCACACGAGGTGCTGCGTCCGGTCACTGAGCAACTGAAGGCGACCGCCCAGCGCCAGGGCCTGACCGATGCGGCGCTCACTCAGGCCGCGGCCGCCGTCAAGGCCGCCATCTTCGCCACGAGCGGCCGCGAGTTGTATCAGGAACAGCTGTTAGGCGGACGGTTGCTCTCGATGGGCCGCATCGTGCAAATGTTGACGGGTGAAGGCAAGACCCTGACCGCCGTGACTCCGCTCTATGCGCACGCGCTCCAGGGCCGCGGGCTGGTGACGCAAATCACGACCACCGACGCCCTCAGCCGCCGCGACTTTGCGGAGACCGCACCCGTCTTTGAGGCCCTGGGCCTGCGGACCGCCGCGGTGCTGCGCGAGAGCGCCGTCCTGCGCGACCCGGCCAGCGCCGCGGCGCGCGAGCTGGAGGGCGTCCAGGCCAAACAGGCGGCCTACAACCAGGCGGACGTGGTCTACGTCAGCATGGCCTCTCACGCCTTTGATATTTTGCAGGACCTGAGGACCACGGCTCCATCGCAACGGCTCATCCAGCGCGAGCGGCAGTTCGCCAACATCGATGAGGTGGATAACGTCCTCTTCGAGCAGGCGATGTCTGAGTTCATCCACGCCGAAATGCAGGGCGCGTTGAGCGCCGGCGAGGCGCGCCGGTATGAGACCGCAGATCTGGTGGCCCGCGCCATGCTGAGCCACAACGTGGGCACCCAGGTTCAGGTGAAACTGCGCGGACCAGAGACCGGCCGCGTTGCCGCCGACCACGGCCTCTTCCTCGTGGACAAGACGGCCCGCTCGGTGACGCTGACCGACGCGGGCAGGAAGTTTTTCGAGGGCCAGCTGCGGCCCGCCATGGCCGAGGCGGCCCGCGCGCCAGCCAGCGCGCCTTCGATGGCCGATCTCCAACGGGCCCTCGAAGCGCACCTCTTGTACGCCCGCGACGTCAATTACCGCGTGACGCCATCGAGCGAGCTCGTCATCGTCTCCGAGGCGACCGGCCGGGACCTGACGGGTCAACGCTGGGAGCAGGGTTTGGCCCAAGCCGTGGAGGCGAAGGAGCGCATCGCCTTGCGCGGTGAGAACCGGGCCTTTGCCAAAATCGGCGTGCGTAACCTGGTCGTGCACGAGTACCAGAACTTTAGCGGCATGAGCGGTACCGTCGCACAAACGATGGCCCGCAAAGAGTTCGGCAGGCTGTTCGACAAACCGGTCGTGGCCATGCCGGCGCACTTTGGCAAGGCCCGGGAGCAGCGTCCCACGGTCGTGGTGGCCACGACCCACGAGAAATTAGATTATTTGGCGAACCGCGCCCTGGAACTGACGCGACAGACCTCCGGCGCGCCGGTCCTCATTACGGTGCGCACCATGGAAGATGCGCGGCAGCTGCATCAACTCTTGCAGAGCCGCCTGCCGCCGTCGGCGGGTGTGACGTTGCAGCTGCTGGACGCGAGTGTGGAAGCGGAAGAGGCGGCGATCGTCCAGAGCGCCGGCCGGCCAGGCACGATGACCGTGGCCACCAATATCGCCGGCCGCGCCACCGACATCAAGCTGCCATCCGTGGATGCCATTCGACAGCAGATGGACTCGCTCCTGAGTCGCCGGGCGGCCCAGACACTCCAGGGCCATCTCGATGCGTTGGCCGGCGACCGTAACCCGCTCACCCGCGCGCCCAAGATCGAAGCCGTGCGGCAATTCTTTGCGGGACTCAAGGTCGAGCGCTCCGCCGAATCGCTCGCCAGGGTTCAGTCTCTGGAGCAGGGTGTGATGACGAAGTACGGTTATGGGCTGCAATTGCTGCGTGAAATCAACCGCTCCAGTCGCGAGGATGCGCAGAACGAGGGTCGCGTGGCGCGACAGGCGGATCGCGGGGCGACCGAGCTCGTCTTGTCCCTCGACCGGGGCGACTGGAACCTCATGCGTGAGGGGTTGTACTACGCCGGCGGCATCTTCGGGGCCTTCCGGTTCGGCCGGGCTGAGGCATTGCGCAACGAGTACGCAGCGTTGGCCGCTACACCGCCGGCGGCACGCACCGCAGCCGATACGGCCAGACTCTCCGGGCTCGCCAGCCAGCTCGAGCAGGCCTTCCAGCGGGCCCAACGGAACATCGAACATCGGAATTACCAGAGCCGGGCGAGTGGCGCGCGGTATCAGACCATCGAGTATCGGCAGTTCAAGCAATTTGTGGGCCTGCGTCAGCAGATCTTAGCCGGTCAGCAACCGACCGTTTCGCATCGGGTGGTGGCCGAGAAGATTGTCCAGCGTCTGGTGGACCAGTATGCTCTGCGACCCACGCCCGATGCGGCCAAGACGCTCTTGACCCGCTTCCAGCATATCTTCAAGCTCGAGGTCGCCAACTTGGATCCAGCCAGTGTGACCAAGAGCTTTACACCGGTGCAGCTCACGAAGGCCTTGACCGACACCGTGGTCCGTCATCCGGATCAGTTCCATGCGGCGTTTGCTGAATCCCTCGACCAGGCGTGGGCCGGCCACCTGGAAATGTTGCGGGCCATTCGCAGCCAAGGCTACCGCAGCTTCCGGCAATCGGCCGGCCAGGCCTATCAGGCCTTCACGGCTCAACTCACCGACCGGATGGCCGGTGCCGTGGTCACGTCGGTGCTGCGGGCCGAGACGCCCAAGGCCGCTGTACCGACACTGGCTGGCGTCGAAACGGTCGTGCAGAAGACAGTGCAGGCGGCCAGGCCGACGGCCAGCGTGACGCCAACGCAGACACCACCGAGCCGCGTCCGCGAGACCGTTGCGCGTGCGGTCGAGAGCGTCACCGGGCCACGCGCTATCCGCGTAGGCACGCGCAGCAGCGTTCCGTCCGCACCGCCAGTCGTGATGGCCGCACCGGCAGCGATCGCTGCGCCTGCCTCTGTGAAGGTCGAAGCGGACCTGCCAGCCGTTGCTCCAGCGCCCAGCCCTGCGGCACCGGCCGTAGCGCCACGGGCTCCGCCGGCACCACGTGCCCCCGCCGTTTCGCCGGTGCTGCGCCGCGCTGAGTCGCTCGCTGAACGCGGCCACTGGCACGCCGCCGCCAAGACCTACGAGCGGGCGTTGATCGCTGCGCCCACGGGCGATGACCAAGAACTCCGACGCGCGCAGCTGGGCTTCGTGCGCGCGCAGATGGCCCTCCAGCAGCCGGCGAGCGCCACCCCCGTCCTCGAGCAACTGCACGCCGCGACACCTGACGATCAGTGGGTGGCGCGTCAACTCGCCACCGCCTACCTCTCAACCGGCCGCCTCCAGAGCGCTGCGCCGCTGATTACCAGGTTGCCTGAAACTGATCCCGTGCGGGTCTGGGCAGGGGAGACCCATCGCGCCGTGGCGCTGGTCCAACGCGATCCCGCGGACATGACGGCGGCGCAAGCGGCGGCCACGGTCGCCCGCCACGTGTTGGCTGCGCGCGGCGTCTCGGTGACACCGCCACCGCCCGAGTTTCATCTGCCATCACCATGGCGCGCCGAACTGACCAAACGGTTTGAACAGCAGCCGGCCTTGGCCAGGGCCGTTTCGCTGGGGCAGGTGGGCCTGGGCTTCCTCGGACTCCACACGGACGACTTCCGCTACTGGATATTGCGCTCGGGACGGGAGAAGGCTTTCACGGTCGCGAGTGCGTCAATCGGTCTTGCGGTCGTGGGTATCCCGACGATGACAGCGCTCTTACCCATCGTCTCCACCGTGTCTGTCGTCGGCATGGCGGCAGCCGCGCTCATGCCGAGCGTGGCGTCCGTCACCGGGATGTCTGCCGTCCTGCCCGTCGTCGCATCGCTGGGGAATCAGTTGAGCCTCGGCCGGCTCAAGCGCAGCCGCGTTGAACAGCAATTGGTGGATCTGGACACTCGGCAACCGATGCTGATTCAGCTTGCCGCCAAGCCGGAACAGTTAGGGAGTGAGCGGGCCTATCACGCAGCCGTTGCCGTGGAAATAGCGAAGGCGCAGGCCCAGCAGGGGCCTGACGGTCAGGCGCGGCAACAGCTGACCGTCTCAGTTGCGAACCTCAAGCACAGGGTGGATGGATTAACCGCCTTATTGACGGTCCGCACCGAACAGCAGACCGCGATGGCCCGCCTCGAGCAGACCCTGGCCCGGCTACGTGATCAGCAGAGCCAACTCACCCGTATCATGGCTCACACACCGACGCCAGAACCGACGCCACCCCAGCGCCAGTGGTTGAGCCGGCAGTACGTCGCGGTGGGTCAGGCCATTGCCGAGACTGAAGCGCAGCGGCATCAAGCAGGGATGCTCATCCAGTCTGTGGAGCGGCAGCTCGAAGCCCGTGCCACGCCCGACGCCGCCTCCGGCGAATCCTCGTCCACGGCGGGGCAGGCTCCATTGCCTCCCAAGCTGCCTCCAGCCGTGCCGGTTGCCGTGCCTTCGGTTCGGCCTGCGAATTTGCCACCCTACGGCGGACCGCTGGCGTATGACCTGACAGCGCCGCCCGCAACGTCAGTGACAGATGTCCAGCCTCCTGAGCAGCATGAAGTCGAACGGCCGCTCGTAGGTACGATCGCGGTGCCCACGTCAGAACGACAGGGTGATGTCCATGTAGACCTACCCGAGCCGCCCTCAGTGCTGATTCAGCCAAAGACCAAGATGCTGCCCGCCTCTACGGCACCCGCCGCGAGCGTAGCGAGTGCTGAGCGAGGCCCAGCAGGGCCGAGTCGAACCCTGCAACCGGTCCAGGAGGGGCCAGCGCCGATGCGTCAGGAGGGAGAGATAGGCATCGAATCCATAGAGATCGCCACGGAAGGACCTCGACCCGCAGTCATCACGCTGCGGCCAGCCCCCTCAGCACCGGCCGCTCCGCCTGGACCAGCAGTCGTGCCTGCCGCGCCACCTACCACCACGACGATGACACCACCTGTCGGTCGGGGCGTGTCCACAACGCCCGCCGCGCCGCCGCGCGCCGCCGCCCCCGCCCCGGCCCCCGTATCAGAGGTCGCGGTCCGTATCGCGCCTCCTGAGCCGGCCGCGGCCCCAGCGGCTGCTGAGCCAGTGGCCCCGCGCGTCACCGCTGAACAACCGCAACCGGCGGCCAGCCCAGTGACCAGGCGGGAGACCGTCGCAGCCACAGCCGCCCCCAGCGCACCGAACCGTCCGCCGATGATCGAACTCGGCCGTGCCGCGGGGACTGGCCCACTGCCAGCCGTGGTCACCCGTCGGTCACCGCCCGCCGCGCCGATCACCACCGAGCCTGCGCATCCGACGACGATCGCAACTCCCGAGACCCTGCGGACTGAGGGACGTCACGTTGACACACCACGCCTCGAGGTGGCGCACGTCACCCGCGCGGCCGCGACCGGCCCGGTCGCCGCGATCGAGCCACCAGTAGCCCCGCGTGCGCCACGCGTCGAACCGGCAGGGCCGGCCGTGACGGGCACTACACCACGCACCCCCCCACGACGACCCATGACGGGGGAGGCCCCACGCGTCTCAACGGTGCAGCCCACGACACCCACCCCGGCCCAGCCCACCCCGCATCCGGCCACCAGACAGGTGGTGACTCGCCCGCCCCGTCCTGACGGTCTCCAGGTCACCGGGACCACCTTCGCTCCGCAGCCTACGGTGGTCCGTGAGACGGTGCGCGTCCTAGCGCCAGCGATTCAGGCCGGAGCTCGGGTATTGGAGATTGGCACCGGGAGCGGTGCCATCACCCGGGAGTTGGTCCAGGCGACACGCGAGCAGCGTGACGTCCGGTTTGTGGCCACGGATGTGAATCCGTCAGCGGTGCACGATGCCACCGCCAATCTGGCTCATCTGAAGAACGCGGAGGTGCGAGCAGGCGGTCTGTTCGCCCCGATCGCGCCGACGGAACGCTTCAATATCATCTTCTGGAATCCGCCGTGGCAGGGGGTGGCTGCGAAGCCGCGGGGCCGGATGCACATGGCGAAGGTGGACGTAGACCACCAGGCACTGCAGCAGTTCCTGGCCGAAGCGCCGCAGCGGCTTGCTCCTAACGGGCAACTGTTCGTCGTCTTGCCGCGTGCCCAGAGCGATGTGTTGCGCAGCGCCGCGGCGACGAACCGACTGACCTTCACTGAAGTCGCGCATTATGGAACGCGCAGGCAGGCGGTAGGGGTCTACCGCTTTACGCCGGCTCCGTCTCTTATTAATGTAGCCCCAACGCCAGTCGTACCCCTTCGCCGGGGTGTGTCGACCGCTGCCGCGCCCCCGCGCGCTGCCCCCGCCCCGGCTCTCGTCTCGACCGCGCTAGAACCACCCGTGCCGGGCGCTGTCCCTCGAACGCCCAGCGTCGCGGTGGAGCGTCCGACAACACCCACACCGGTGGAGTTTCCAGCTCCAGACATGCCGGTGGCAGCGCCGCTGGCCATCCAGCGACCAGTACCGCCAGCCACTGTACGGGTTGACGTATCTGCACCCACGACGCCACGGCCGTCGGTGCCGACGCGTAGTGCCGGTTCTGTGGCTCAGAGCCTGACCCGCGCGGCGACGACCGGCTCCGTGGTCCAGCTCTCGCGCGCCATCGCGCAGCGGACGGTGCCAACAGGAGAGTCACGCGGCCAGGAAGCCGTTGCCCCCGTCGACGCGTCGCGGCCACTGCCTGAGGCCGTTCGCGCCACAGCGCTGCCGCCGACGGCGGGTGCGGAAAGCGTGCCGATGGGGCGAGGGCTCATGGGGTTAGGTGCGCGCGCCACTTCCCCGATGGACGAGGCGTTGGGCGGCCGAGACAGCCGCAATCTCCACCGAGCCACGGCGCCTGCCCCGCCTGCTGCGAGGCCTGCGGCGGGCGGTCGCTCGCCGGGCGACGTCCTCTTCAACCAGGGTCCGGTCCGCCATCTGCATACGCAGGGGGACCAGGCGACCAGGCCATCAGGACCGCAATCAGCAGTCAGCAATCAGCCATCAGCAACGGGCCCACGGGCGACCGACGCCCAGCCGGTCGCGCCACCCGCGCCCGTGTGGCGCACGGGCGTGACCGCGGCCCTCCGCAACTGGTGGCAGCGCATGCGCTCGACACCGCCAGCCCTCGCACCCAGCCCCAACTGGGATGAAGAAGCGGCTCGCTACCACGGCACGAGTGTGAGTGCGCTCATCGACATCGTGCGGGAAGGTCGGATCGCCGGCCTGGTGGGGGGCGCTCGCACCACGACGCAGCACTTCGGCAGCCTGCCGATGGCGCGCGTGTCGGCACACGATGCCTCGAAGGGCTTAGGCGAGAGCTTGCAGGGGGTGGTGTTAGTGGCCTCACCACAGGTCATGGCCCAGCGCGGTACGCCCAATGCCGCCTCCGCGAAACAGGGGCAGCCGCATCTGGAAATCGAAGGGCCAGTGGGTCTGCGCGATATCGAAGCCGTCATCTTCCGCTCGGCGCAGGATTATCAGACCTTCCTGCAATTGGCTCAGGCCGCTCGCGTGAAAGCGCCCGACCGGCTGCTCTTGGTGGCTGACGCTGTCGCCAAGCCGACGGCCACGGCTCCCAGCGTCCCACCGCGTGCGCCCGTCACCAACCTGCCCCCGGTCGGCGGGCTGCGGGCGTATGACCTGACGACGCCAGCACCGGCGCCGGCGGCCGCTCCGAAACTGCCGGCTACAGCGCCGCTGCATGAGGCGGGGCGGATGTTGCACGTCTGGGAGACACGATGGCCGAGGGCAGTCTGGGGCAGCGTGGAGACTGAGTTCAAGACGGCTGCCAAGAAACAGCAACCGCCCAACCTCAGCGCGATTCGCTATCTGCCGGACGTGATCGTCGAACTCACTCCAGGTCGGGCGCTGACCATGGAACAGCATCCGCTCTCCGAGGGTGCGACGGTCGTCGTGGAATTCACCCGGCCGCTTCCGCGCATGACGGATCTGGCCCGGCCTGAAACCGGCAGGGTGTTCGGACCCGAAGAGACGCCGGTGCAGCCGGTGTGGCGCGCCATTGATTTTGCGGATCAGATGCCGGCACGCCTCTTGGTCCGTGGAACGCCTGGAGACGTGAAACGGGTCCGCGGCCTGGTCCGGGAGGCGGGTCTGAACGTGCCCGTCGCCCCCTGGTCTAAGCAGACCGTCAAACCCACGGCCTACTATCATACGCTTCCTGCACAACGTGATACCGCGGAGGCGTTGGGGGT
Organism: Candidatus Omnitrophota bacterium; assembly: GCA_016206665.1. Lineage (GTDB taxonomy): Bacteria > Omnitrophota > Gorgyraeia > Aquiviventales > JACQRC01 > JACQRC01. Next base: position 10,125 of record JACQRC010000034.1, read on the forward strand.
CACGCTGCGATATCAGGCCTTGCTGAGCGACCAGGAGCGTCTGGGCCGCGAGGTGCTGGCGCGAGGGGTCGCCGAGGCGGTCTTTGGGACCAGAGATCTCTCACAACTGAGCCCTGCCCAGTGGACGGCGGTCCGTCAGGCGGCCGCGTCGGTGGCCCGCCTGCCTCTCGAGCCGGCGCAGAGCGGATGGGATGATCGCGAGAGTAATGGCCATCTGCAGGTACTCGAGCAAGCCGCACGGCAGATCGCATCCGCCGAAGGCGTCGCCGCCAAGTTGAAACGCGACGCCGCCCCACCGACTGCGCACCTCACCCCACGCTCCGGCGTCCTGCCGAGGTCCGATGGGCCCACGGGGAGAGAGTTGGTGCCGGCTCCTAACCCGCTAGCCCAGCAACAGCGCATCACGCAGCCATTACTCGAGCAAGACCGAAACGAGATTGCCCGTATCGTGCGTGGCAACTGGCACGATTCGGAGCGGTGGTTCGTCACGACGGTCGGGCAGCGATTGGGTAACGACACCGTTCCAGCGCTACAGGAATACCACGACATCTTGGTGGGCCGTGAAGTCACGGCCAGCCGCTACAGCCACCGCGCTCAGGCCATCCTCCATACGCTGCACGAGCGACCCACCCATGGCGGCGAGCCGATGATCCACGACGTGTCGCTCATCACGGGAGTGCTGCAACACTTCGCATTGCGTGACCAGTTCACGCAGATCATGGACCAGCGCACGCCGCCGACTCCTGTCCGCCGCGCCTCCGACCAGCGGGTCGCGACCCGGTGGTTGCTGCCACAGCTCATAGATCCTCAAACGCACATGTTACCGCCGGCGCTGCGCGACATCGTGCGCGATGGCCAGACCCGGCGCGACCTCATTGCCGCCACCAACGCCACCTGGGCGCTGCAAGGCGACCGGCGCCGGCTGCGATTGGAGCGGCAAGCCATCCACGTGGACTATGTGCCGGTCGTGGCCGCCCGGCTGCTGCAGACCGCGAAACTCATCCGCGAGGACGCCGTACCAGCGCGACACCCTGAGCTCATCCGGAGCTTCTTGGCCGACGTCGCCTCGGAGCACCGCGCCAAGGCCATGCCTCCCCGAAGCGTGAAGACACTGGTTGCGGCGGTGCGCCGCATCGATCGTGATCAGGTGGCGCTGTATCGCCAGGCCCTGGCGACGATGCAAGGAGTCATCGCGTCATGGCCGGCGAACGAGTCCAACGCGCTCTTGACGTCGCCGGTCGTCTATGACTCACTCGGGCAGGCGTCCACACGACAGGAGGTCTTGCAGAGCGTCGAGCGGTTCGTCCAAGGTTTGCAGCCACCCGCCCCGCGCTTCGGCGGCACCGGTCTGCCGCGCGGCGGGACGATGGGTTACTTGTTGGGACCCACGGGGATGGAGTTGGTGCCGGCGCCGGGGCAACAGGTGAACAGGTCACCAGGCGACCAGGGAATCAGAGGACCAGGACAGCCATCAGCCACGGGCCCACGGGCTGACGGGCCCACGGGCCAACAGCCACCACAACGCGGACTGTTCCAGCTCTTGCGGCACAACCTCAACCGCCTCCCGCCCTCCGTCCGGCCGATTGCCAAGATGGGTCTGATTCTGGCCTCGGTGGGTGCACCCTCGGCCGCGGTCATGTACTCGTTGGCGACCGGGACGCCGTTCGAGCCCTCTGCCGTGAGCTACGCCTCCACCGCGCTCGCCTCCGCCGGTGGGACGGGCCTGCTCGCGTTGAGTCTGTTAGCATCCGGCGGCGGGCCTGCCTCGCCGAGGGCGGGGCCGGTGCAACGACGTGGCCAGACTGGTCCAGTTCCTGACGAGTTGACGCTGCCTGAGCATCAGGTGCTCGGGAGACTACGCGCAGCGATGCCTGAGCCCCCGCAGTTACTGCGAGCGCTGCAGGATTATCAGGCCACATTACGGGCACCCAACACCACGTCAGTCAACCCCCGCGTTACGACGATTCGGGAAGAGTTCAGCGCACCGGAGTTTGGCACGGTAGGCGTCAGCCGCCTCGTCATCGTTGAGCGCATGATCCACCACCTGCAGAACCAACCGGCGGCACTGGCCAGCACGCTCACGCACGCGGTCGAAATCGTCAAACAAATTCCCACCCAGCCATCAGCCGGCACCAAACCCATGCCGCAGGTGCTGAAGTGGGAGGAACTCCACCAGGCCCTGGGCCGTCCTGTGACCTTCACGGATGAGAAGAATCGCCGCAGTGTGGTGGCTGCAGCCAACGACCAGTGGGCCAAGCTCGGAGCGCGTCTGCGGCTGCAGCCCGAGACTCGGGGCGTGCGTCCGGTCTACATTCCCGCCATCGTGGCCGACTTGGTCACGACGGCGCGACAGATTCGGGAGACCACCAACCGGGAGCAGCAACTGCGACTGGCGACCGAGGTCCTTGGGCGTGTGGTGGGTGATGCCGTAGAGCGGCGCGGTCCACGTGAGCAAGGAGGTGTGACCCCGCGCTATGTGAGCAGGCTACAGGCAGAGCTGTTGCAGGTCGAAGGCGGGAGGCATGGCCAGCTGTATCGTGACGCCGTGATGACGGTCGCCAACGTCTTCCTGCAACGCCAGCCGGCCAAGCGCGATGAGCTGTTGGATATTCATTACCACTACCAAGGGATCTACGGGTACAACCTGCGTGGAGTGTTGGGCCAGCTCCTGGATTTTGCCAGCAAGATGGAACGCGCCGCCACATCACCCCGCCGCACCGGGTTCGTGATGCCGGGGTTGTTTGGGGTCGTGGGTTTCGCATCGGCTGCAGCGCTTCCGGCCCTGAACACGACACCTCGATACGTATCCAATCCCGGCATGGTCGCGGCCGCCGCAGGTGCTGTGCTCGTGGCTGGAGGATTGTGGTGGTATCTCCATCGTCTGAGCGACAGCAACCGTCCGACCATGCCGTCGCTCGAGCCGCGCGCGCCCGTCGTGACGCCGCCGGCCGCAGCTGGGACGACGCCGGCTCGCCAGCCGCAGCCGCCCATCGAAGGTCCTGTCAGGACGTGGCCGTCGAATCTGGAGCCGTTCGCCATCGAACTCTCGCCGGACGAAGGCCCCACGACCGTGCCACCGCGGATACGGGGCTTTGTGGCACCGGCGGCCACCCGGGAGATCCTCGGCAGAGCCCTAACGGACCTGACCAGAGAGTTTCCGATCACGGAGCACCTCGCCTTGGTGCACGAGACGCGGCAATGGTTGAGCCGCGCCGCCGGATCCGCTGCGCCGGCCTCGCCCCTGGGCCGGTTCTTAGAGAGTTGGGGTCTGCAGGCGACATGGGACCGATTGGCGAGTGAAGCCGTGGACCTGTCGGATAGGCAACAACCGCCCTCGCCGGCAGAAGTCTTTCGCGCCAGCCTCGTGGGTATCTCCCCCGATCGTGTGCGGGCCTTCAACATGCAGGTACAGACCATCCGGCAACGCCTGAGCAACAGCGCGGGACAATTCTTAGACGAGATGGCCGCTGACCAGCCGATTCTGGCGTCGGCCGTCCAGAATGTCCTGCAGGCCCGCGGATGGCTGGACATGGCCGCACGCCACGTGCAGACACCACCCGCCTTGACGGTGGCGGTGACGGATCGGCCAGGCGTCGTGGCCGAGCAGGATGAGGCCTACAAACTGCTGTACCTCGCCCGCGGCGACCTGCCCGCGCATGCCCGTTTTGACGAGGCGGCCAACCGGTTGACGATTGTCATCACGTCGGCCGCCACCACGCCCTCGCCCTTCCGCCGCCAGGGCCCGAGCATGGGCTTCAACCCGTTTGATGGGCAGGCCTACCGCGCGTTGTTCCGCCCCGGCGGCCTCGCCCACGACGGCTATCAAGCGGCGCGGGAGTGGGCGGCTCAGTCAGATCGCAGCGCCGCGCGCCGTGGGCTGTTCTGGCTCGTCGCCGGCGTCGGGACGGCTGCGCTATTCGCCTCGACCTGGGGTCATGGGGAGACGATGGGCCATCTCCAGTCGGCGACGATTGTGCTGGCCGCCGCGAAGACGATGCACGAGCTGGACCGCGCTCGCGATCACGACCGGTGGCAGGAGATCGGCGTCCTCCTGCGGAGCTTGGCCAGCTCTGAGACGTCGCTGTCGGTCAGACAGGAAGCCCACGCCAGGCTGGTCGACCACATCATCACCAGCGAGTCGCTGCCATCCGAAATCCACACCGCATCCGGCTCGGTTCCGCTACACCCGGCGCTCATGAGTTCCGGCCGGTTCGACGCGCTCGCCAGAGAGCTGGATGAGATTGGGCAAACCGGGATCCATGCTCAACTCATGGTTGAGGCGCGTCGCTTCGCGCGCGACCTGCACGTCTTTGAGGCGGCGTTCATTACCCCGACCCTCCACAGCCACCGACCGGTGCGGACAGGCCGGGCGGTTGGGGAGTGGTCGTATGACCAGGTGCGCCAGACTTTGCAGGCCACCGACTCCTCGCCTCAGCACCTATCTGCCCTCACCGACCATCTCAACAGAGGGTGGAAGCTTGATGGCACCACCTACCGACTGAAGGCGATTCCTGACCGGCAGATCGTGCAACTCATCCGATTCCACGGCCCCACGCCGAGAGGGCGGGTCTTGGTCGGGGCTGGGATCATCGGCGCGTTGACGGCCGGCACGTACTACGTCGGCATCGGCGACGCGACCGCGCTCACCCACGCCCAGCCGTTCCAGGCGGGCCTGATCATTCCTGGCCTGGGCCTCGCCGTGGCCTGGCTGCGCGAGCGATTCAGCCGCCCCGCCCGCTTGGCGAAGCCTCGCGAAGCCGGCGGGACCCAGGCGCCGACCGCGACGGCTATCACACGGTCCCTCGGCCCGGCGCCGGCTCAGGGCTGGCAGGAACGGATGTCTGGTGCTCTGGAGACGCTGCGCCGATCGCCTGCCGAGCCCCAGGCCCGCGTCGCCCGCGAACGGCTCCTCACCTTCCTCCGCACGTATGAAACCGACTCGCTCAACGGCCGACTCGCGCGGGAGGTCCTCAACCGCATCGCCCGCCAGGCGGAGGCGACCAACCTGCTCGATGCACTGCGGCAGGAGGCCGCCCGTCGGCCAACGGTAACGGAACGGCTGCGCGCTGGCGTGGCTCACTCATGGAGTCACACCCGCCCCGGCATGAAGACGGCCGCCGAGTGGACGGTCCTGGCCTGGACGGCGTATCTGCTGAGCCCAGTGATCCCCGACATCTGGTTCGCGCCCTTCATGATCGTGTCGCGTACGGTGCACGGCTGGGCCCACGATTGGGTGGGCTACCAGGCGGGCGTGCGCAAGACCGACCGCTTCCACTTCCGGCCGAGCTGGTACCTCTCCCGCGACCGCTGGCTGCATGCCGTCATTGCCCTCCTGGGGCGGAAGGAGCTGCCGCTGCCGGAACGCGAGCAGTACGCGTACGGGACGGCGACGACGCCGTTAGGGCGGCGGATGGCCACGGTGGCGGCCGGTCCGGTGGCGACCACCATGTTGGCCTTGACTTCGTACGGAGTCTATGGACTGGTGACTACAGGGTTGGGCTCTGCTCCCGACGCGTGGATGGCCAAGTGGGCGCTGCGCGGCGCAGAATGGAATGCGCTCTTCGTGGGTTTCCTGGCCAGCGTGGGCCCCTTCATGAAGGGATGGGACACGTACCGGTTGCGCGAGCTGCATCCGCTGCTCGCCGCCGGGCGGTTCACCCGCGCAGCCTGGGAGGCCGCGCGGCGAGCGTCCTGGTCGGAGATGCTCCGGCATCCCGTGCGGTGGGCGCAGACGTCACTGATCGTGGGCGCGACGGCCATGAGCGTGGCGGCGACGACGCCTGTGCCGGCCAAACCCCTGCCCATGGCACCATTGGCCAGACCGAAGATTGAAGTCCGGCATGCGCCGGACGGCGAACGGGTGGTCATTGCCGAAGCGCAATACGAGCACACGGTGGACGTTAACTTCCCGCGCTCCAGCCGGCAGTTGGTCATGATGTTAGATGACCGGCCGTATACCATCACGACGCGGCCGACCACGACCACGCTAACACCAGATCAATCCGCAGAGCTGCGCAGATACTTCACCCAAGCCCTCGAAGCGCTCCTGCTCGCGCATACACAGCAGCAGCCGTTCCTCAAATCCTACCAGCGCCAACGCATCGAGCGGTTGTTGGGCGACGGGTTTACGGTCGTTCGTGGCCGTCCAGGCCACCACCCGACCGTCCGCCGTGCCGCCGGAGTGGCGCTGCTGACCGGCGCGTTGGCCGTGTTCGGGGCCATCGGGGCGGCGCCGACCGAGGAACAGCGACCGCTGTCCACCGTGACGCTCCAGATTGACCCGCAGAGCGTCACGGACCCGAACAGCGCCTGGACCGGCCAGGTCGAGATGCTGGCCAGCCTGGACGAAGCGACCCGGACGCAGTTGAGGACGAACTTGCGGGAGGTCTACGACAACCTCGTCCTGTACCAACAGGCGTGGGAACATCGGTCGCGGTATCCCGAGGCGATGGTGAATGAGTTCTACAAGCGGCTCATTGATGGCTTGGTGGCTTTGCAGCAGCTGCGCGTGGCCGGCGTGACCTTCACGAATCCCCAGCATGAAAAGGACAGCACGCTCTCGTGGGGCCTCAACGAGAAAGAGCAGCGATGGCAGTGGACCATCAACGGCAAGAAAATGACGGAGGCTCGGTTACGCCATCTTGCGCTGCCCACCATCATCCGCATCAACCCGAACCACGCGGCGCCGCCGGGCCCGCCGGCTGCGCCACCGAAGACCGGGGAACCGCCCTCGCCCGCGCCGCTGCTCCTGGGCGGGGTGGTCGCCCCGCTCGCCAGGCCACGGCAGCGAGACCTCTTTGACCCGTTGCCGCCGGCGGTGCGCGACGGTCTCGAGCGGTTGGAAGCGGTCGCCGCAGCCATCAGCCGGATGACGCCAGCAGAGGGGGCCAAGGCGCTGCCAACCGCAGCACCCATCGTCCGCGCCAGTCTGGCGCCCATCGCCGCGTTCGTGGACGAGCCGCAGTTCAGCGGTCCGCCGGCTTCCGCCACCGCGGCCATCATCCGCATCTGGCTCGCCGCCTTGGAGCGGCGCGTGGGGCCGGCGGCTACCGATATGAATCTGACTTGGCTGGCCGGCAACTTCCCCGTGGCCGTGCACAATCTCCGCGCCCACATCGAGGAACTTGTGGCTGCTCGCCAGCCGACGACGGCCGCCCGCTTCCGCTGGCCGACGCTGCAAACATTCCCCTTGGCAACAGGCCTCGTCAGCTATCTCTGGTATGCGAATACGGGAAACACGGACGGCCTCTGGCTCGCCGCGGCGGCGCTGGGAGCGGCTGTCGTGGGTGTCGTATTGCAGACGTTCAACGGAGGTGGTCAGGGCAACGGTGACCGCATTACCGGCCAGGCGCGAGAACAGTTATGGAGGATCTGGCAGGAGGTTGTTGGGCCGCTCGAAGCAGTGGTCAAGATGGGGGAGGCGCTGCCCGATGCCGAGGAGGCCGCCGCCGAGGGAGCGGTTGTCTGGTATCCTTGGGAGGAGCACCGTCAGCGGGTGGAGGCGGACACGCTGCTCATTCAGCAAAAGATTGACGAGCTGTGGCACCACCCATGGGGGATGGGTAGGACGACCACGCCGATCTATGGGGCAGCCCGCGTCTACGCGAGCAACATGGCATTGCTCGCCGAGCGATTCTCCCGGAATCGCTATGAGCGCCTGGACGGCACAGATCTGTCCAGCCTCATCGATAGCGCGGTGGGGTTGCAGACGGGTATGTACCGCCTCCTCGAGGCAGCCGGCCTGCCCTACCATCCGGAGCTGAGCCGGGCCGTGGCGGAAGTTCAGTCCCGACTGGGCAACCTCCATAAAGACATCAAGAGGAAGATTAATCTCAGGGCGGCGTACCGTCTCTACGGGTTGTTCAAGCGGCCCCCGCCCCCGGACGAGGTTGCCGCCATCCGCGATTTGCAGCCAGTGGACGTGAACGAATTGCTCAAGGAGGCCGCAGCGGCCCTCCAAAGCCTGCAGGCGCTGGCCGAGTTTGCTTGGAAGGACACGCCACCGGATGTGGCAGAACGATTGGCGGCGTATGCCGGCCAGGCTGAACAACTGCATCAACAGCTCGGAAAGCAATTCCGGCCGAGCCGGAATCGGCGCACCTTCGAAGTGCACAACCCAGGCCGGCTGGTCGCCTTACTGGAACAGACGCTCCAGTTGGCACGTGAGTTAGGGTCGGTCGTCTCGTCGCCAGGCAAAGGTCCCAGCCCGAGTCAATCCGCCAAGGGCGGCGGTCTCAAATTCCTCCTCGTCGGCGCGGCGCTGGGGCTGGCGGCCACCGTGATCGGCCGGCCTGACGCGATACCTGCCGTGCAACAGGCAGGCGGTTGGCTGATGCCGTTCGTCGCCCTCGGGCTCGTCGCCGGTTCTGCGGTGCAGGCGTTGCATGGCCGACTCGGCACCTGGGGCGTGTTCCACGACCGGTCGCCGCCCAGAGGGCCGTCCGTCGCGCCCTGGCAAGCGCCTCGGGCGGTGCAGGAAATGGCGAAAGCGCTACCAATCGTCCCCGAGCGAGCCGCGCAGTTGGCGGCTCGTTCTGGTGAGTGGATGCAGCGTGCGCGACGATGGCTCGTGTTGGGAGGTCTGGTCACGGCGACGACGGTGGCCGTCGCCCCTGGCCTCGCGGCGCCGCTGGCAGGCCTCATCCCCGTGGCGGGCCTCGGGGCGGCGCTCACCGGCCTGATGAGCGGGTCGCTGCTGTACCCGGTGGTCGGCATCGGTCTCTTTACGGGCCTGCTGGAGATAGCGAGCCAAGTGGCGCTGGCCTTCACGCGGTTCGGGCGCACCTACCGGCTGACGCGGGAAGAGACGCTGGCTGCGCTGGCGCAGCAGGGATTGACGCCGGAAGTGTTGCAGAGCCGGTTCCAGGTTGATGCGGCCTCGGTTCACCCGGCCGTGCTGCGCCGCCTCCTGCGCGAGTTGTACCTGGCGGGGATCTTCAAGGCGCGGAAGAGTTGGGAGACGTCATTCGGCAAAGAGGTGAAAGCGTCGTGGCTGCTCAAGCAGTTCTCGCCGAAGCGCGCGCAGCAATCCGTAGCGCGTCGTGAGGCCTTCCAGGTCACAGCGTGGCGCCGCGTGTTTGGCCAGAACGCGACACCGCCTGAAACAGCCCAGTTGCCCGCGTGGCATCGGAGATTGCTGTGGCTGAAGTTCCCTGAAGTCTTCTACGGTTTTGTGTTCAACATGTTCCTGCCGCGCTTCAGCGCCAGCTACGGCGGCACGCGGGCGCAACTCACGGTGGAGGAAGCGAGCGGAGTCGCCGCCAAGACGCTGGCCGAGTTCGACCTGCAGAGCGGCGAGCGTCTGTCGGTGCGCGGCGTTGAGGCGGTCCGGCGCTCAGGCATCGCCCGCCTGCAGATCAGCCTAACGAATCTGCTGTGGCGCCACAGCGTCTTCGTGGGCTTGCTGGAGCTGTGGGATCGCAACGTCTTCCTGCGCGGTTCGCTCGCCCTGTTGTTCCGCCGCGTCCATCTCGGCATCATCAGTGACATCGGTCACAATCTGCTCCTCGCCTGGGCTCCGGTTGACCTCTTGAAGACGAACCTGCTGACCTGGCCCATCATGGGCGCGGCTCAGCTGACACGCCTCCTCGGCGAATCCTTCCTGCCCGCCTCCGCGCAGTCGGCGCTCAACTACCCGGATCGCTTCCTGACATTCACCTATGGCAAAGCCTCGCTCCAGGCCCTGGCCTCGACCTTCTTTACCGTCTTGGGATTGGCGCTGGAGCAGGTGGTGATCGCGGCGGCCCGCGCGCCGTGGCGTCAGAATCCGCGTGGCAGCCTGCGACAGATGCTCAGCCCTCTGGCGCCGCTGACCCTGGCGCGCTCCTTCCAGTCGATGTGGGTGGTGGACTACGAAGTCGGCGGAGCCATGGGAGGGGCGTCCCTCATCGACAGCGGTTTGCATCAGGTTGGGGTCGATGGCACCTACGCCTCCAATTTGGTTGGCCTCGTCGAAGGTCATCAAGGCATCTTAGGCATCGGCCATGCGGTGCTGGATCTGGCCAAGCCGTCCGTGGACGTTGGCGAGACCGTATACCACTGGGCGGGCGGGACCGAGGATCGGGCCGTCCTGCAGCAGCAGATTCACGCAGCCACCCAAGCGCAGGCGCAGTCAGCGCTCAGCAGGGAGCGCGCATCACAGGATCATGACGGCTGGTGGCCACGGTTCGCTCGCTGGCTGAGCGAACCTGCTGTGTCGCCCGACCAACTCGCCCGCATCAACCGCGACACGCCGTTCCGCCCGCGGACCGAGGCTGCGGAACCCGAGAAGCCTGCCGAGGGCAAAGAGCGGGAGCCAGGGAAGTGGTTGCCACTGCCTGAGACGCTCACCGCCTACGCGAAGGAGCGCCAAGAGGCGCTGGGGCAGGTGAAGCCCAGCACGTACACTTCGGACTCCGGCACCCCGGTCGTGCGGGGCGGCGTTGTCTTCCCCGATCCGCAAGAACAGCTCGACGGAAGGCCGTGGCCGATCTTCTACATGGCCTATGAGTACATCTATGTCGGGCCTGAGGGCGAGCGACCGCCGCAATTCCTCATCAGGCTGGAGCGGGAGATGCACGCCACGCATCTGGGACGCGATGCCAAGTACGTCCCAATGAGTGATGGTTTGTACACGGGCGAATTTGAGCGGGTGCTGCACCAGGGCATCAAGCAAGGCACACTCTCGCAGGAGCTGGTCAACCAGATTCGCAGCCAGTGGCCGGCGTTCCAGACGTGGCGTGAGCGGGACCACCTGGGTCCGGAAGATGCGTGGATGAGGAGGGTGGACTTTGAAGGCCGAAGCCTGACGAAGTTTGACGTGCCGGACCGGCCGACACAGGTCGCCAAGCCTCAGCCTTCCACGAAGGACACTGATAAATCGCGCGACATGCTGAAACGCGCCGAGGCTCTACGCCAGCGCTTGGCACGCGAAGGCGGTCTCGTCACGACCTTGCCGCCTCCCACGGCTGAGCCGCCAACAGCGCCAGAGCCGCCGCCACAGACGCCACCGGCACCCCAGCCACCGCAGGTCACCGGCGCGCGGCCGGTACCTCCCACAAAGGTGCATTTCAAGCCATCGCAAGCGCCAGCCCCTCCGCCGGTAGGCGGTGTGATCATCGATCCCGAGGTCCCAACGATCGCCGAAGCCATGCGCCTGCAGGCCGAGCGGCGACCAGTTGAATCGAAGCAGGCTGAATCGAAGGAGACCTCGCCAGAGCGCGTCGATCTCTGGCGGGCCGTCACACCTATCGCCTTCACATCCGAGGGGGCGTTGGTGGTGCAGGCGGAATTGCAGGTGGGGGGGAGTCGTTTCGCCTACAGCTATGTCGGTCCGCAGGGTGATCGACCAGCCATCTTTGTCAGCGACGTCCGCAGCGCCACGACGCTCCAGTCCTACCGCCAGGCGATGACGGACGAGTTCTATCAGGCGGAATTCCAGATCGTCCTCGATAGCGCCGTGCAACAAGGAGCATTAACCGACCAGCAGGTGCAGTCGATCCGGAGCCAATGGCCGGCGTTCCAGGCGCTCAGGGATGCGGGCAAGTCGAACGACGATCAATTGTTCACACTGCTGCGATACCTGGACGCGGTGCCGCCACGACCCACGGCGACCACACCTTCTACGGTTCAGCCGGAGCCGTCGCCGACCACTCCGGCCGAACCGCCCGCGCCGCCGCGCGTCGAGGATGCGAAGATGCTCGAATACCGGTTGGCTCCGGCGGCGCAGTTGGTGAGCCGTTTTGCGGATCCGACGGGCGGCGATGCGTTAGGCGCGGCCTTGGGACCGTTCATGAAGAAGGACGTGGTCCGTCGCATCGTGATCCCGATGACCCCACGGGAGGCGGAGCGCTTCGTGCGCCGCATCCACGGTCGGCTGGACGAAACGGTCCAGCAGATTGAGCGGCTCACCGAGCAGTTGGCAAAACTCGAAGCCAAACCAAAGAAAGACGAGGCGGACATCGCGGCCTTGAAAAAGGAGTTGGCACAGACCCAAGCCCAGGAGGCCCGAGACCGCGAGATGCTGCCGCGCATGGAAGCGGAGCTGCCCAACGTGCCAGACCGCTCGCTGGGTGAGACTTGGAAGCTGCGCGTGCCGCTGTCGCTGCCGGAGTTGGTCCGCGAGCCAGGCGAGCCGGGCCAACTGCGCGAGGAATTGAAGACCGTGCTCAGCCGCGTCCTGCAGACGATGAGACCAGAGGATCAACAGCGACTCCAAGGGCTCATGGCCAGCGGCAAACAGTGGGAGGTCTACGACTACCTGGCGAAGCGGGTGGACCGCGCGACGACGGGTGGTGCTGCCAGCCTCCTCGGGCCGTTAGGGCAGCTCTTGCCTGGCGCGCCGCTGTTGGATGTGCGCGTGAGCGATGAGGATCGACAGCGCCTCATCGGCACACTCATGGAAGGTCTCTATCTGTTCGAGGCTCAGCAACAGCCTCCGTCAACGGTGCCGACACCTGCGCGCGAACTCACTGAGTCCAAACCGGAACAGCCGGCGCCTACGCCAGCGACGCTCTTTGACCCAACTTGGGAAGGACCGCTCCAGAAACTGAGCGCAACACTCACCGCCGAGGAGCGCAAACTCTTAACCACCGGCCCATACGCAGAGGTTCAGAAACTTTCCGAAAAACTGGAAGAACGGTTGAAGAAGCTGTTAGACGAGAAGCAGGTCGTGGTCCGAGACCGCCGGCTGGTACAGGAAAAGGGCTTTGTCGGCCTCGAGCTGTCCAAGGGCGCCCGGCAAGTCGTGGTCAAGGAATTAGCAACGCGGCTTCAGCCCGCACCGCAGCCGCCGACCCCGCAACGCGAGCCGTTAGATCCGTCGCTGCTGCCCCTCGAGCCGCATGCGCCGGCGCCGAGGACCGAAGAACGGCCAGCCGCGGCCAAGGAGCCGGAGATCGCCTTGGGTCTTCAGACGCTGCGGCCGGAAGACCGCCAAGCGCTCGAGGAAGCGTCCGCGCTCGTGCGGTCGCAGCGCGAACCGCGGGAAATCCTCGACCGGATCTCCGTGCCAGAACCTGAGTATCCTGGCGGTCCTCCGAAGGCGGAAGCCGACCGCGTCGAGGCCGGCAAGGCATACGACCAGACTCGCGTGACCTTGGCGCAACCTGACGGCCCATACGCCATTGCGATCCGTCCGCGGTATGAGGAGAAGGACGCAGACCAAGACAGCCGGCACCGACTCGAACAGTGGATCGAAGTGGCGCGGTCTAAGACTGCGCGAGACTTCGTCAGTTTCCTGAAGCAGCATGCGGAGTCCATCCGCGTCTATCCGGCTACCATGCTGGTCAATCCATCGCACGCCCGTGGTGCGCCACCCGTCACCAACCCGGTGGAGATTCACGAGCGGCTGGACCGCGGTGAGCATCTCCAGGTGTGGTATACCGAGTTGGTCAATGGCCAGCCCCGCGATGTCAAGCTTGAGTTCGGGTTGTCGGCCGCCCGGGAGCGTGAGGCGATCGCGCAGGCGTATGAGGCCGGCCGGCGCGTGGATATTGCTCTGCTGAATGCCAAGGCCGGTATCCTGAGCCTGGCCGACCCGGCCCAGCAGGCTGCGGCGATCAAAGAACGATTCGGCCAGGATATCGAGCCGGTCAAAGACGAGAAGGGTCGCCTCCAACCATGGCTCGCAGCCCGCGTCTCGAGGGATGCGTACACCAACCACCGGGCGGATGGGCTGGCCTTCTACACCGGCGGGCAGCTCGTTGAGAAAGAGGTGAAGGTCGCCGACAAGCAGGGCCGCGCGACGACGGAGCGCCGGCTGGTGGCCCTGGAGCCGCAGGCGGATGGCACGGTGAAGGACCGGCGCATCGCCATCTATCGGTACGGCACGAACGGCACCGCGATCGGCCCGCTCACACCCGGCGAGATCCAGAAGCTCTACGATGAGCAAGGCCGCCTGGTGACGGAAGATCTGCTCCTCGTCTTTGAAGACACGATCAAGAACAATGACCCACTCACCGCCGATGAGCTGGTCTTCGGCGGCAATGCGGCGAACACGGAGCTCGCCGCAAGCGTCATCTCGAAGGAGGTCCAGCGGCTCGCCATCGCCACCGCCCAGCGGTACCAGAAGATCGCCCTCTGGAACCTATGGATAGATACGGTCTTCGCGGCGTTCAACCCCATCGCGTCCAACCCCAACAACCGGTACACCTGGTCGCCGCTGATGCAATCGATCGTCCGGCTGGGCGCCGACGCGGTCGTGGGCTGGCGGGCGATTCCGCAGAAGGTCACCGATGAAGAGATTGACACCTTTATCACCGACTACCTGCGACAACAAGGCCGCGCAGAGGATGCTGATGAGCTGCTCCTCTTGTTGTATGCCGACCCCGAGATTACGCAGCTCTTGAAGTACGTCAAGCATGAGCGCAGCCGGGCCGTCGCCAGTTGGATCTTAAAGACCTGGGGCGACACGGCCGATGCCATCATCGCCTACCGTGACTACCAGTTAGCGAAGAAAGCCGAGCGCATCGTCGAGGAGGAACTGAAGGAGCGGGAAAAAGCCCTCGACAAGATCGCCAAGGAGGTCGAAGAGCAACTCAAAGCCATTCGCGACCAGATTGCCGACAACAACATCGATCTCTCCAAGCTGCGGCCGATCATCCGGCATTTGACGCCTGACCAGCAGGCCTTGTTCCAGCAGCTCTTCGGGTCGCTGGATGTGAGCACCCAGACCGGGCTGGAGCGGTTCGCCAAAACCTTCGCCACGCTGAGTGCCGACGACCAGAAGTTAGTGTTTGACACGATGAAAGAGGTGGCGAAGCAGTTCGGGCTGGACGGGGTGGCGAGCCAGGAAGATTTGGCAGAGCTGGGCCTGCAGCTGCGCGAGATTGACAGCATCATCCAGGCGGGCGCGCCGGCGGTGAAACTGGCAGAGAGCCTCTTCGAGGATGATGTGGCGAGCCGGCTGGAGACCAACTTCAAGCCGCACGGCCTGGGCAAACTCAAGCAGCTGCTGCTGAACAATCCGTACTTCTCACCGACCGGCGACATCAACTTGATCCGCGTGTTCGGGTTCTTGACGGGCAGCCACACGATCGGGGTGGACCCCTACGTCCATCGCGGCCAGCGCGCAGACATCAACCCGAACAACGATGACGTCAGCGCCTTCGGGCCGGCGGCCGAGGTCAATCCGCTGAACCGTGAGAACGTGATAAACGCCTTCGGCGCGACGGTCCACCTCAAGAACATCATCAAGACGCTCTCGAAGGGCGAGCACTTCAAGCAGACGCCGGGCCTCAACGAGCCGCGCGCCTACCGCTTCTACTTCCTCGGGCTGCCCGTCACGGGCTGGCTGGAATACTTCGACGCGAAGCGTTACATCGAGGCCTCGACCCACCAGGAGGTCTTCGTCTTCGAGAGAGACCCGGACACCTTCACCCCGCAGGACATCCTCGTCTACAACGAAGCCCAGTTCAACCAACTGCCGCTCAAGACCGTGGGCATGCAGGAGGTGCCCGGCGACCAACCCGGCCAGGTCCTGAAACGGCCCGTCTACATGCGGACGGACAACGGCCACCTCATCTTCTTCGGCCGGGCCGGCTTCGAGCGGGGCATCGAGCGGGCCGAGGCGGATCTCCAGCGCTACGAGAACTGGAGCGCGGCGCTCAATGAGGGCGCGGCCATTGAGCGCGTGGTGGCGAAGGGCGACGTGGGTCCCACCGGGTTGTGGGTCAGCCATCCAGGGGATTCAGTCTTGAGCCACCGCGCCGAGACCTACGACCAGGCCGTCAAGGGTTTGGAGCTGTTGGATGCCGGCCGGGTGGACGGCGTCAAACAGATTCTGGAATTCTACCAGCAGCAGTACGAGTTGCTGCGCGAAGGCGACAAGCTGGAGCTCTTCGATAAGTTCCTCGGCTTTCCGGCCGCCTACGACGCCATGAACGGGACCGTGGTGGATGCCAGCCGTCCGGGCGGCGCCAACGCGTGGCTGGCGCTGTTGGCCCTGCACTACACGGCCCGGACCGGCGACCGGCGCTACCTGCCGCTGGCGGAAGCGACAGGCAAATGGCTCTGGAGCCTGGGCGGTGAAAACGGGCACCAGGGTGACGATGAGGAACTGAAAACACGCATCTCGACCGAGGACTTGGAGGACCGCTACGCCCTCTACCAGGCCCTCGCCGAGGTCAGCCAGGACGAGACCTGGATGAAACGAGCGGACCGCACCCTGGGCTTCATGGCCGACAAGCTCTACAACCACGAGGAGGGCCGGTTCAACCGCGGCTTGCATGTTCGCCGGGGCAGAGACCTCCCTGACATCACACCCACGACCGACGTCCAGGCCTGGGCCATCGCGTCGATCGGGCCCGAGCGGTTGAGCGCCAAGGGCGTGGATCCTGAGCGGTTGGTGGCCTACGCGGAAGCGCATATGAAGGTCACCGTGCCGTACACCAAGCCGGACGGTACCACGGTGGAGGTGACCGGCTTTGACTTTACGGATCCAGGCGCGGCCGGCCGGGCGCCGATGGTTTCGCCCGAATGGACCCAGCAGATGGTCCAGGCCTACCAGTTGCTGTCCCGCTTCTTTGAGGGACGGGATGCTGAGAAAGCGGCACGCTACGCCTCAGAGGCTGCCTTCTATGCCGGTGAGGTGGAAAAACTGCGCGACCAGGGCCGCCTGCCCTACGCCACGGCGGAAGGGATTGGGACGGGTCACGGCTGGAAGACGCCGCGCGGGAAAGCGTCCCTCCTTGGTGGAGCGTACACAGCCCTCGTCGCCAGCGGAGACAATCCCTTCACGCTCGCCAATGAGGCAACGGCACCCATCCCTGCCGCCGAGCCGGTGCGGGTCGTGACGAAGGAAGACGTGACCCGTCCTGTGGTGAGGACCGGCGAGGAGCGAACGCAGCTGCAAGACCTGTTCGAGCAGTTGATCGACCGGCAGGCGCTGCAGGCCGACCGCCAGCGCCGGGTCTTGACGCCAGAGGAAACCCAGCGCCTGGCTGAGCTGGAACAACGGCCCGAGCAGCTCATAGGCTACGATGCGATCTCCTTTTCACGGATGACGTACCGCGACCGGGACGGCAAGGAACGCGAGATTAACTTCATTCCATCGCGCGAGGACGCCGAGCGCGCCGCCAAACGCGCCGAAGAGGAACTGCGGTTGGCCGGACTATTCGCGAAGATGCCCTCCGAGGGAGGGGTCACCTACGCCGAAGAGGTGTCGCTACCCAACGGCGGGTTCCGGATGGGCAAGACCCTGGAGATTGCGGTGGGCCAGGACCGGCTGGAGACGGTGCTGGACCGCTTGGACCAACTCACGCGCCATGAGCGCCGGCAGATCATCCGCAACGGCTGGACCTTCCGGGCGATCCGAACGGTCAACGGCGAATCCACACCCGTCTACATCACCCTCCACTTCCCGGTGGACAAAGACTTGCCGCCGCGTGTGCGCACGAACGAGTTAGGCCTGCCCGAGCAAGTGACCTACCGGAATGGGTTGGAGGAGGCACGGGTGGTGGACAAGACCCTGTACACGCTCACCGACTACAATCCCCAGACGCCGTTAGAAGGCAACCCGGAGACGCATCTGGAGAAGGCGAGCATCACCACCTTCGGCGGGGAGCAGGGGCCAGTCGATGAGGTGGGATGGACCGTGGCCTACGATACGAAGACCGAAGCCCTGACGAAACTGGTCTTCCGCCCGAACGAGGGCACCAAGTTCCTGCGCCTCTACGACGCCGACGGCAACCTGCGCGAGGAAAAGGATCTGCAGACCGGGTGGATCACGAAGACGACCTACGACAAAGACGACCATCGGCTCGTTGCTGACACGTTTGGGGCGGACGGCACGACCCACCTCTTCCGGGCCACCGACTTCACGTATGACCGCGAGGCGCATCGCACGACGGAGCGCCGCACTGATGTCCGCAGCGGAGCGGTATCGCTGATTATGCGCAACGGCTTGGGCCAGCCCATTCAGGCGGTGGATGAGGCGACCGGTCAGGTGGTTAGCAACGAGTTCGACCCGGTCACAGGCCGACTCACCGCTTTCGAGAAGACCGGCGCCAACGACACGGTCATCGAGAGGGGCCGCGCCGTGGGGACCGACGCGAAGACCGGAGTCACCGAACTGCGTGTCCAGGATGCGGTGGCCGGCGTCACCAAGACGCGGCGTGTCGACACAGTTGGACGCACGCTCTTCGAGACGAACCCCATTGACGGCAGCCGGGCGACCACCAGCTATGACAACGCCACCAACACAGCGATGACCACGAAGCTGGCCAAGGATGGGACGCGACTCGAGGTCGAGCATCAGGCTGCCGGCGAGCCGACGGTGGGCGAGGTCGTGACGAGCGACCTGCTCGGCGCGGTCCAGCTCACCCGAACCCGAGACCATCTCGGTCGCGTGGTTCAGGAGGTCAACGGCCAGTCCGGGGACACCATCACGTACGAGTACGACGACGAAACCAACACGATCAGCCACAGCCGGGTCGTTGATGCGCAGGGCTTCCTGAAGCGGGATGCCTTCTTTGAGCGGTCCGAGCGCATCGCCGGACACCGCGCGGCGGTCTACCGCGAAGCGGTCTACGCGCCCGGCACGCCGGTCGCCGCCGTGGATGAGGCTGAGCCGGACACCGGCGAGCCACCGCCGGCGCCCGAGCGCGAGGAGACCAAGGGTTACGACGGCGCCGGCCGGCTGGTCCTCCGCACCGCCGAGGGCGTGGAGACGCAGTACTTCCACGACGGGCGCTACGGCCAGTATGGCGTCGCCGACCGGGCGGAGGCGTTCCTGCTGCTGCCGGACGGCCGCCGGATTGCGTGGGTGGCGTCGCACACCGTGGATCTGCAACGGGGCGGCCGCCTGACGATTCAGCTCGGCGACCGGCTCTTCCAGCGTTCGTGGCAGGAAGTCAAGGACCTGACGCACACCGACCGTATGGGCGAGGCGCGCACGCTGGAGGCCTATCGCGGACACCTGGCCGATGGCCGGTTCGTCCGCACACACCGGACCAGCTTCTTCTACAACGGGACCTTCGGGCAGCTGGACATCGCCGACCGGGCGGAAACCTACGTGATTCAGACCGACGGCGCCGAGGAGATCTTCACGACTTCGAAGACGGAGTCGGTCGGGGGCGGGCTGGTGACCTCACTCCTCATCAACCACAAGACCAGGACTGTGTGGGAGGAGACCAAGGATTTAGCGGGCCGCCTCGTGCGGTCCTACGATGGCGAGCTCCACGACGGCCGTTTGGCCCGCACCAAGGTGACTGAGCACTTCTATGAGGAATCGCTGCTCAGCGCGATCAACCTGGCCGGCCGCACCGAGAGTTTTGTCTACGACCCACAGGCGCCGGGTGAGCACGGTCAGCAGCTCAGCGCCTCGCACCTGCTGTCCGCTGAGGGGAGGGTCGTGCCCTACGTCGATGCACGAGGCCGGATTGCCTACGAGCGCTCCGACTACGGCCGCAACACCGCCACCGGCGAGGTTGCGGTGTACCGCATCACCCGGGAGGTCAAGCAGGCCGAGCAGCTGCTGGCCATCCGCTTCTTTGAGTGGAATGGTCAAGGGTGGGGTCCTTCGGGGATTGAGGACCGTCTGTTCTACCTGGACGAGCGGTTCGCGCGAATCAACATTCCAAACAAGTCCGTTCGGATCAGCGTCAAAGATCACGGCCAGGGCGAATTGCTGACCATCTCCAACACGACGGATCTGGATGAGGCGACCGGCAATCTGAGCTTCCAGAAGAAACTCCTCGTGCCGGGCCTGTCGTTGGTGAGCGCGAACGGCGAGGAGCCGCGCATGGCGGTCCCCGATGGACGGATCGTGGATGCGGCTGAGGTCTTCAACAATCCACAGTATCTCGCCGGCCTGACCGAGGAGGTCAAGGATCCCAAAGGATACCTCCGCCTCGTGAAGGCCGGCCACGTGCCCGCAATTGGCGGCGAGGCGACCTACATCACCTTCCTTCCGGAATACGACCAGTTTGGTTTTGCCAAAGAGGCCTTCACCTTCACGTACGACAAGAGCCTCAATGGCGGAGCATCCTTGTCAGCCTACCAAGCGCAAGGACGGCCGCTGGTCCATGCCTACGGCCTCACCTTCGATGACAGTCACCATCTGGTCTATCAGATGACCGACCACCGGTCGGACAAAATCCGCCTGGTCGCAGCGGCCCTGGCGCCGGACGGCCGTCTCCTCTACGAAATCACCGCAGGGTCCGCCGGGCGGGATCCCAAGTGGCGGATCGATGAATACAATGTCCGCGGTGAGATCACGAAGACCCAGCTCAACGAAGCCGCGGCTACCTTCATGGAGGCGCTCGACCACCCCGGCAACTGGGCGCCCTACCACCTCCACTCGACGCTGCGTGACGGACCGTTCCTGCTGGTCTACACCCAGAACGTGGAACGCTTTCTACGCAAACTGGCGGATGCTGAGATCAAGGGAGAAGCCGCCCTCTACTACAACGGTGTCGCGGTGATCAAGAAATCCGGCTGGCCACCCCAGGTGGAGATCAAGGCCCCGCGCAATGCCGCCATCGGCCGGCCGGTGTGGCTCAACTACGATGCTTGGTGGTTTAGTGAAAACACCAGCCGTAACGCATTCTTCCACCATGCCTTCATCAAACCGATCCAGGCGGCGGCTCGCCTGGTAACCGGACGGCAGTCCGGAGTGATCTCCGGCCGATACGAGGGCGGGGTCAATATCGAGGCGAAATTCGACCAGATGCTGGAACAGGCTAAGCACGCAGGGCTGTTGAAACCTGCCCAATTGGCGGCCGAGGAGCTGGCCAAACGCCGGCCGCTGTGGCGGCCGGGCTCGCCTCTCATCTGGGGTCCGTTGCTGTCCGGCACCTACCTGGTCGGCTCCAGTTTGCTGGTCAATTTCTGGGGTTGGTACAAGCGCAAGCGCGCCGGCCTCGCGCTCCACGATATGCTCGACGACCGGGACGACGAAGGTCGCGAGCTGGGACCGTCACCGCGGTATGCGGAACTGGGCGAGGTGCAGCTCGTCGGACGGCTCAAGGCGCTGGCGGCTGCCGCAACACAAGGTCGTGAGGCGTTAGAGCAGAAGATTCACGACCTGTGGCCTGTCCCCTCGGCTACGTCGCAGCTCTTGCTGCGCCTGCTCGATCCTGATGGCCTGGGATTGCTGACACCGGAGCAGGTGGACCAGGTGGTCGAGACGGTGAAACACCGGGTGACCGCCGACCATGAAGTCCAGCGGGCGGTGGATTACTACCTGGCAGAGGAGGCGGTCAAGGAGGCGTTTGCAAAGCTGCTGAAGACCTACATGGACCAGATCGGATTCAGGACGTACGCCGTGCAACTCACGAATCCCGCCAGCGGCGAGTACCTGGTTTCGCAAAAGCAGGTGGATACCGATGTGGCTCAGATGATTCAGGCGAAACTGGATGACCTCACGAAACTGCTGCTGCAGGATCCGACGGCGGTCACGAAGGATGAGCAGGGCGAGTTCGTCCTGGCCCGACCTGAACTCGATGGGATTGCTGAAGACGCTGTGCCATGGTTCGATCCCAGCAAACGGTCCACGCCCTACACGGTCCGGTACCGGCTGTACCGTGAGATCTTCACCCAGCAGTGGTCCGCCTATCGGTTGGGCAGCGCGCTCATCGGCCGTGAGACGTTCCTGCGTTACCTATTCCGTCATGCGGTGACCATGATTCAGGCGGACCAGGCAGACCAGGTGCTGCCGTGGGTCAGCCGGCGGGTCGCGTTCTGGCGGCTCGTCATTGACGACCAGGTGCAGCGCAAGCACGAGGGTCGGCGGAGGCGCAAGAGCGACGTGCCACCGCTGGACCTGCTCCTCCAGCAGGACACGGATGATCTCTACCGCTATGTTGACGATCCGCTGGCAGCGCAGGGGGTGACTGAGGAGATGCTGGCAGACTGGCGCACGTTTGCCAACGACAACCCGAGCGATGCGCAGCGCAATACCTTCATGCAGCCATGGGTCGATGCCCGGGTTGATGAGAAGACGGAGCGCCTCATCCGCACGGACACACTGGTGAGCCGGCTCAAGACGATGGCCGAGCGCCTGCGCCAAAAGCACGAGCCGCAGCTTGGACCCTTCACGATGGGCTTCTGGCACTTCATTGCCATGGCCTTCTTCGCGCCCGTCCGGTATTGGCGCCTCTTCTTCACCAGAGGCCTGTCATGGGGTCCCGATCGTGTGCGCACCATGAAGGCGAAGTGGTTTTACTGGAACACCTTCATTGCTTCAACTTTCTTCACCGCCGCCCTCGCCTTCCGGGCGTGGCCGCGGCTGTTTGTTTGGATCAATAGCTTAGTGACCGCCAACGACTACTGGTACGTCTTCTGGCCATTGTTCGTCGGCTCGGCCTTGGTCATTCCGCTCTTTGCGGTCCCGACCTTCCATGCGTTCCTGAACTTCGGCGCGTGGGGGGTGGCGTGGCAAACCTTGCACCGTCATCGCGTGGCTCGCTGGGGTCTGTGGTTTGTGCCGGCGCCGGAGGCCACCCGCTTGGGGTGGCAGTTTGAGCGGGTCTTCACTGACGGCGAGCACGACCGGCTCGACCCGATCACCGGCAAGACCTATCGCGTCTTGTGGAAGCAGTTTGTCCAGCGGTTGCATCAAGAGGACAAAATCACGCGAGATGAGCGCGACCTGCTTGAGCAGTTTGGCAGCGATAACGCGCGGCCGTTCGTGATGCCGGACAGCAATGAGGCGCAGCAGCGCATCCGCCGGTGGCTCAACGTCGCGCAGACGCGGCGGCCGACGGTGGAAGAGTTTGAGCGGCTGCCGATGCTGACGGCGTTGATCCTGGCAGGGGCCGGAGAGAAGTTCTATTGGCTGCTGGATGAGCTCACCCAATTACAGGAGCGCCAGCTACCGATTGTGAATGATGAGGGGAAGGTTGAGGAGCCGCGGAGTCTTGACTTGGATACCTACCTCCACCATCTGAAAGCTGTTGCCTACCCGGATGAGTGGCGCAACCTCATGGCGCGGTTGCAGGAGCGGCTGGCCCAGTACCAGGGTCCGGATGCTTACCGGTTGGTGGCATTCCTGCGCCGCTTTAATGAGCTGGAGTACGGCCAGCCTATTGAGCGCGGGTATGCAGAGCGCGTCAAGCAGGAACTGCAGACAGAGGAGGCGAAGCTGTTGCTGGACGAGTTGAAAACACAGATTGAGGAATGGGTCAATCTGCGCCTCTCCACCAACTGGCGCTGGATGCGTTCATGGCTGGACGTACGCGGCTGGTATATCGAGTACCTGCGCCATCTCTATCCGGGGGCGGATAACGCGGCTTACCTGAAGCTGGCCAAGGGTCATCTTCAGGTGCTCATCAATGAGGGCTTCTTCAAGGGGATTCGGTCAGACATGGAGCCGGAGGAGGTCAAGAAGATTCTTCAGCATCATGTTGCTGAACATAAGGACTTCAAAGAGCTACCGGCCGAGCAACAAGAGGACAAGGTGCGGGAGTTGGAATTCGAATTCAACTTCCTCCGGCAGCACCAGTTCGAGTTTGTGGAATATGCGGAGGGCGACAAGCTCCGAAACTCGAAATACGGGGATCTCGCGATGGCCCTGCGGCAGGTGCGCGGGCAGGTCATGTATGGGATGGATTCGCATCTCGCCATTGATTATGAGGAAGCCCCGCACGTCCTGCGCGCCCTCTCCGAGTTTGTCCGCAACCCGAAGCTGGCGTACCTGCTCACGCGGATTAGCATTTACGTTGAGAAGCTTTCGGCGGTTGGGCGCGCGACAGGGATGGCTGAGAAGGCGTGGCAGAGTGCGGTGATGCGCTTCAAGCAGGCGGCCGACGCCCTCGGCTACTACGGCAAGGGCTTCATTCGCACCGAGTCCTTCCTCGAATATGAGGGGATGCAGGACGATTATGTCTCCGAGGACATGATGAGCGCCATCGCCGCGATGAATTTCGGCCAGCACACGAAGCACGTCGAATACGTGAAGTTCCAGTGGCGGATGCCGCCGGTCTTCCAGTCCATCATGTCGCCGATGGCGAAATGGGCGGCGGGCAGCGTGGAACTGTTGATGAGCCTGCAGTACCGCCGCTTCCTGACCAGCCAGGTCATCCCGTGGAACATCAAGTTCGGCACGCACAACTCGGCCGGCTTCTACTGGAAGAAGCTGCCCGTGGCAGCAACGCTGCTCGGCTTTACCACAATCGGCCTCATTTTGAACGGCCTCATCAAGCCGATCGCGACCTACTTCGGGATGCCGGCACCGGTGCTGTGGATCGTGAGCTCTTGGCTCCTCGCCGGGGCCATCAACTTCCCGGCCATCTGGACGCACATGGAGGAGCAGGGCGGCGCGTGGCGGGGCGTGCGCAGCTGGGCGCGCGGCATCGTTGTCAACTTCGTCTTCTTCAACTACGCCATCATCCGCTACAACGTGAAGGGGCTGTGGGAAGGGATGAGCCTGCGACCGGTCTTCATTCCGACCCAGAAGGACCTGGTGCTGCAGCCCTACCAGACGAAGTACCTCTACAAGGAGTTTGTGGCGAGCAGTCCCATTCAGACAGCGGCCTTGCTCTTGGCGGTTATCTTCACCATGGTGCCGGTGGGCGGCTTCTCAATGGCGGCCTGGTTCGCGTTCGTCCTCTCGCTGGCGAGCCAGGTGGCCGGGCCATTTATCCTCAACCCGCGTCCACGCAAAGGCGCCTGGAGCCCGCGCCATCCGACGAAACCTGGACCGGGCCGACACATCTGGGACCTGAACCTGGGCCGCGGCTTTGGCGATGCGTTGCACCACGTCTATCGCTTGCCCAAGATGCTCATCCGGCGGTTACCTGGCGCAGCGGCAGTGGGTGTGGTGGGGGCCGGGCTGCTGTCGATCACAGGAATCTGGCCGGCTGATGTGATGATGCTCATCGGTCCGATCTTGGGGGTGGTCATCATCCTCGGCCCGGCGTCCTGGCTGCTCGGCACGCTCTTGTCACCGTTGTGGCGACGCGTGCCGCAGGAATTGAAGGATATGGTTCCGGACACGCTCGAGCGCATCCGCGAGCAGGCCCACCACGACACCGACCGTATGGCGCAGCACGAGGAGTTGCCGGCAACCGGCAACCTTTTTGTTTTCCCTGAAAAGAAAGCGCTACCTGCAGCGCATAGCCAGGCGCGGCCTGCTTGGGCGCTGCGGACTGCGGCGGGGATAGCTGGCATGCTGGTCACCCCATCCCTGCTTTTGGCACAGACCTCATCGTCTCAGGCTTCACCTTCGTCGATTTGGGACAACCTATGGTGGTTTCTCACCGAAACGCCATTCGTATACGTCACAGTCGTAGCGGTGCCGATTCTCGGATTCTTCGCTCTGTATACTCTGGCCTTTTATATCGGCATAATCATCTGGGACATCCTAACGATATCGCGGATGATAGGTAAGCTGTATTCCTCCGATCCGGTCATTCGGAACAAGGCCGCCTCGGCACTCAATGCGCGAATATTCGTGCGATGGGTGCCCATCACGCACCGCCAGCGATTGTTGTTTAATCTCGGCCTGAAGCAATGGGATGCATTAGTGAAGCTAGGGTCAGATGCCGTCCCTGGCCTGCTCACCACCCTGACTGACGAAAATCCTCAGAGACGGGCAGAGGCCAGCCAGGCTCTTGGCCGCATTGGTGACCGCAGGGCGCTGATGCCTCTTGTACAGCGACTTCGTGACGACCAAGGTTTCTACAAGGCTTGGGCGGAGGGGCAGGGCCGAAGCAGCGAAATACTGGTGCGTGTTGCCGTGGCAGGAGCACTGGGCACATTGGGAGACCGAGGCGCGGTACCGGCCTTGGTCGAAGCGCTGAACGATCGAAATTATGCTGTGCGAAAAGCTGCTGCGGAAGCTTTGGACAAGCTTGGCTGGAAACCCGATACCATAAGCGTAAAGGGAGCGTACCTCATTTCCAAGGAACAATGGAATGATCTTGCGAAATTGGGGCCCGGCATTATGCCTATCCTGGTGCGCGAACTCGAGGCTAACCAATATGAGAAGAAGCGCGGTATTCCTTTGGTCCAGGTGATTGGGGCGGTAGGTGGGTCTGAGGCGGTGGCTGAACTTGGCAAGGTTCTGTCGGACAACCGGTCTCCCTATACGCGAATCGCAGCCGCTGAAGCCCTACATCGGCTGAATGATGAGCGAGGGCAGGCCTATCTCCTCGGTGCCATAGAAGATGAGTACCACGAGGTTGTCAGTGCCGCAGCCGCGGCTCTGGGCCGCCTGGGCCTGAAGGCTGCTGTTCCCGCTCTCATTGAGGCACTACAAACGCGGAAGGAAACCGTAGATGCCATAGCGAACGTCCTGGCTGAAATCGGTGATCCACGCGCCGTTCCCGCATTGGTCGAAGCGATATCGCAATCGGCGCGGCCAGCCGTCGTGGCGGCGGCACTGGGAGTCCTGAGAGACGCGCGTGCCGTGCCAGCGCTCATCAACACCCTTGGGCCACGTCATTTCTCGGCGACCCGCGAAGCGGCCGCGGCAGCGCTGGTGCGGATAGGTCCCGCAGCTGTTCCAGCCCTTGTGAATGTTCTCGGAGATCACAGCAGATCACGTCAGGTTGCTGACCTCCTTGATCAGTTGCATTGGCAGCCATCCTCACGTCAGGAGCAGGCATTCTACTTGGTGGCCAAACAGCGTTGGTCCGACTTGCCAAGTCTAGGGATTGACGCCATACCGGCGCTTTTTCAAGCCCTCAGAGCCCGGACAGCAGAGGATCTACATGCTGGGGCTGGTTCTTCAGTGACGGTCAAGTCTCCCGATGATCCCCGCCGTGTCGTCGGGTACACCGATTACGCGAGGGAACAAGAGGCTGCAGCGGCACTGGCGAATGTTGCACGCCCGGAAGGAATTCCTGCACTCACCGAGGCTCTCTCTGATGATCACTTTCCTGTTCGTCAAGCTGCAATCGACGCGTTAAGTAAATTGGGTAACCACGCCGTGCCGGCACTTCTTGACGTGTTTGAGCACGGGGAGACCGGGGCGCAGGCGTCAGCTGCGAAAGCCCTTGGGATCATCGGTGATCAGCGAGCGAGCGCGGTCCTCATCGCAGCCTTGGAAACCAAACCTTGGGATGTTCGTCCGGCCGCCGCAGCAGCACTGGGCCAACTCGGAGATCGTCGCGCCGTTCCAGCGCTCATTGCTGCCTTGGGGGATGAGAACAAGGCAACGCGTAAGGCAGCGGCAAGGGCGCTTGGATATCTTGGGGACGGGCGAGCCGTTCCAGAACTTATTAGGCGGTTGACGAAGGAAGTTGATGCGGCTGTTCGTGAAGCCGCCATCCGCGCCTTGGCTGATATTGGAGATAAAAGAGCGATTTCGCACCTAAAAGCCCTGCTCTCGAAGACGCCTCAATACTTTTCAACAATGCGTGAAGTGCAGGGTGAATGGGGAATGGAGGATGTGCCTGCCTTAGTAGAAAACGCAGAATACCAAGCACTCGTTAAAGCCTTAAAACAGCTGCGAAACAACAAGCAGGCATACCCCGCTACCGTCGCCCGCATCGGCGGGGAGGAGCAGATGGTGGACGTGGTGGCGACGGTGAGGAATGGCTTGGACCGCGAGTCGCTCATCACCTACGATCCCAAGACATCAGCTCGCTTGACGAGGGAAGAGGAAGAGATGCTGACGGCCAGCCTGAAGCGCTGGCTGGCGACTGTCGAGGGTACACCGCCAAACACAATTCCGATCGCGGTCTCCTACAATCGCGATGAGGTTGCCGAACATCGCGCCGGCCGCATCGAAATTAACCGCGCATTGCTGCGAGCGCCACCGACGGCCAACGAACAGCAGGCCCTCCAACACTTCCTCCACGGAGTCATCTTCCACGAGGGCTACCACCTCCTTCATCCAGACCACACCGAAGCCCAAGCCGAGCAAGCGACCCTCAACTACCTGCTGCAACACCCCGACGTCCTCGATGCGACCCGCCGCGTCTTAGGTGATGCCAACCCCAACCTGATTTCCGGTCAGCCATGGCTGGCGAAGGTCAGTCTGTTGGAACTGATTCAGCGGGCCGGCCTGACGCCTGACATGGCGAAAGATCCTACCGCGCGCGCGAAGGCCATCAAGGCGTACAACGCGAAGGCGGGTCGTGTCCACGGCATCCTTGGCGGTCGGCCGACGAGTGAGACGACGCCGCAACCAGCGCCCATTCCCACCGAAGCGACGCGCGTAGAGATCGCCAGCTACCTGGAACGAGTCGCTCACAGCCGACTCGCCTACATGGTGTTTGCGGCGGGCCGTGCAACGCGCATGAAGATGCCGGCCGTCTTCGACCGGTTGGGACATGCCGGGCTCACACCCAAGATTCTGCAAAGCCTGCCGCAGGACGAGGCGGCGCCGGCAGCGCAGTTCGAGCCGGCACAACGGCTGATCGAGCGGGCCGCCACGGGGGTCATCGAGGACCCGGGAGACCTCAGCCTCATTCAGCGGCAACTCTTGCAACTGCGTGTGCAACTCGAGCGGCTGGTGCGCCACGTTTCCAGCCTGAGCCTGGAGCGCGTCTTGGCAGGGGCGACATTCGTGGCCGTGGTGAATGAAGACAACCGCGACACGGTGGCCCGGCAGTTGACCGCCATTGCCTTCGCGGGCCTAAAGCCAGAGCACATCTACCTCATCGAGCAGGCTGAGACGGGCGGGTTCGAAGTGCAGAACGACGGCTCCCTGCGTTGGTACGACCAGGAACACTGGCCGGAAGGTCACGGCGAACCCTTCATCGCCATGGCCCGGCGACCGACAGGGGTCTATCGGCTGCATGCCGATGGAACGCTGGTGCCACTCTACAAACCGTTACTCGCGGCATTCCAAGAGCAAGGGGTGAAGCAGGTCATCTTCTCCCAGGTCAACGACCTCCATCCCTTCACAGACATGGCGATGGTGGAGCGGTGGACGACAGCCTCGCGTTTGATGCATGAGCGTGGCGCCGAGATGGTCATGGAGGTAGTCGAGAATCCACCGATGCCAGAGACCGGCAGACCGCAAAAGGGTGGAGCCACGTTCATCAACCGCCAAGGTTACATTGAGATGCGCGACACCATAGCCATGGAAGACGATCCCGCGTTGGAACCGTACACGCACCCAGCCAGCCTGAGCCGGATGTTCTACGTGTTGGATGCCAAGGCCATGGGTCGACTGCAGGAGGGGACGCTGCCCGAATACCTGGCCGAGCGCAAGGACGAGCGCCAACTGCGAAAAGGTCGGGTCGTCTTGACTCGCGAGATCTATTCAGGCGACGCCAGTAGCGTCTTGAAGGGGGCCACGATTCAGCAGGAGGGCTTTAAGCTCAACACCTTTAAGTTGCGTCCCGCCATTCCGAAGGCCCTGGCCGCCATCGCCGCCCAGGACGACCAGCCGGAGTTTCAGCGGTTCGTGGCGCAGATGCGGCCCGGCGTTCAAACGCTGAAGATCGCTCCCGGGACGCGGCAGGGCATCAAGTTCGGCACCGCGGGGTGGCGGAGCGAGATGCCGGATGTGTCGGGCGGCAAGGGCTTCATGACAGTTGAGCGCATTCAGCTGGTGGCGCAGGTCTTTGCCGATTACCTGAATGACCGGCGCGTCCATGGTGACGACGAAACGAAGCGTCTGCTGGCGGCCAAAGAGCATCTGGTCGTCATCGGTTTCGACGGCCGCAGGCACTCCAGCGAGTTTGCCGAAGCGGCGGCGAAGGTCATGGCGGCCAATGGCATCGCCGTGCGCCTGATGGATGCCGCGCGGTATCCCGACGGCCTGCCCACACCCCTCACCGCCTTCGCCATGCAGCGCCTCAACGCCGCCGGCTCCATCATGATCACTGCTTCGCATAATGCCGCGACGTGGAACGGCATCGAGCTGCGTGACGGCCTGACGACCGGCCAGATTCTGCCGGAGAAGATGAAGGGCATGGAAGCGGCCTTGCAGACCGTACCCCAGGTTCACACTTTGGACACGCTGGAGGCTGCGCGCATCCAGCGGATCGATCCGCTGGATGACTACGTGGCGTACGTGCGCAGCCTCGTTGACATCGAGCTGATTCAGCAGGCCCAGCCACGGCTAGGCTACGACCCGCGGCATGGCGCCGGCTATATCACGCCGGAGATTTACCGGCGGTTAGGGATCGAGCCGCCGGCCGTCGTGCTCCACGGCGAACCTCGCGCCGATCTGGGCGATCCTGAAGCGAAGCAAACGGCGGAGCCCAGCCAGGACCAGCTGCAACCGCTCATGGCAGCGGTGCTGGCCCAGCACCTCGATCTTGCGACCTCCAATGACGGCGATGCGGATCGGGCGGGGCTCATCCTCAACACCGGCGAGTGGCTCTGGCCGAATGAGTTTTACGCCTTGATCTTGTGGGAGGAACTGTCACGGCTCAAGGCCGACGCGGCAGCGCGCGGCGAACCATGGAATCCCGGCCGGTATCTGGTGGGGAGGACCGTGGCCTCGACCAGCTGGGTGGACGACATTGCCAGGCGCTTCGGGTTGCCTGAGGAAAATATTGTCGAGACGCCGGTGGGCTTCAAGTACCTCAACGAACTCATCCGGACCAAGGCCGCAGAGGGCAAGACGGTGGTCATCGCCTTTGAAGAGAGCGGCGGGGCGGCCATTGCGGGTTCCATGCCGGACAAGGACGGCATCGTCGTGGACCTCAAGCTGCTGGAGATCGCTGCGCGCGCCAAGCTGCAGGGCCAGACGATTGCGGACCGCTTCGCAGCGCTGCGCCAGGCCGTGCCGCGTCCGGTGAGCCGCCGGACGGAATTCACCCTCGCCGCGCCAGCCGACCAGGCACCGGCGAAGATGCAGGCGATCAAAGGGGCGCTCGTGGAGACGGCGAAGAGCGCTGCGGGCTCGACCCTGTTCGGCGCACGGATCAAGGACACGCGCACGATGGATGGGGCAAAGTTCATCTTCGACGATGGCTCCTGGGTGCTTATCCGGCCCTCCGGCACCGAGCCGCTGGCGCGCGTCTATATCGAGACACCCGATGAGGCCACGTGGCACGCCCGCGTCAGCGGAGTGATCGACTACCTGCGGCAGACCTTCCAGCTCACCGAGCAAGAGTTGGCCCATCTCTCGGAAGCGCGCGAGCGTTCACACGCGGCGCTATCCGTGGTAAAATCTCCGAAACAAGCGGAGGCACCGTTGAAGGGTCGAGATTTGCTGAAGCAGATTGCCACAGAGTTCAACGCCACGCCCGGGCAGCGCGGGCGGTTTGAGCCGCTGTTCAAGGACGGGGGCAAGGAGCGCGGTGGGTGGGTGCATCGGCCGTGGGAGATTGTGACTTCGGACCTACCGGAGCAGATTGACGCTCGGGTGACGGCGTTCCGGCACTCCGGCATCGCGACCCTCGGCTTTGTCGGGATGGGCGGCGAGACGTCGCTGATCGGGCCCTCCGACGCTGCGATCCTCAATCTGGGTTCGACCTCGCCGGCGAAGCTGGCGCGGCTGCTGAAGGGCCGCGATCTGAAGACCATCCACTGGTTTGTTCTGAGCAAGTCGGGCACCACGAAAGAAACCGTCAACAATGCCGAGCAGATGGCGCTCATCTACACGCAGGCCAACCTCGATCCAAAGCCGTACATCACCTTCGTGACGGATCCAGGGAGTGAGATGGAGCGGAAGCAGTCGGCGGCCGGCTACCAGGTCGAGCACCGCGAGTTTCGCGACCAGACCACCGTCGGCGGCCGCAATACGCTGGTCAACACGCCGACCCTCGTGGCCTACGCGTGGCGCCACAAGCGCCCCGGCCAGGTGCGCCGCATGCTGGAGACACTGACGCAGGCGCACACCTTTGCGGATGGTGCCGATGATCCGTGGATTACGTCGGCGCTCGAGGCCGTACCACTCATCAAAGGTAATTGGCCCAAGCCGGTGGGACGGCCGAAGGTGGCCCTCATCGAGCCAGAATGGATGCGCAGCCAGTTCGGCACCTGGCAGCAACAAAACCCTGAAGAGTCGCTGGGCAAGCACAACGACGGTTTCACCGTCTACACATCGCGGCCGGACCTTGAGACGCTGCGCAAGTACCAGGACCGCGGGTGGGTCTTCGTCGAGCTGCGCGTACCGGGTCAAGAACACGAGACCAAACCCTACGTGGACCAGGCCCGCCGGGATGGCCATCCGGTCATCACCATTCCATTGTCGGTGAGCGACCCCGCGGTTGCCGGACAGGTGGCGGCGTACGGGTGGATGAAGTTCGTGGCATCGGTCGGCGGGCTCTGGGATGAGCAGCAGCCGATCAACTTCTCCGACCAGGAGCCGGTGGAACACTACAAGCGGCTTATGAAGGCGAAGGAGCTGGACTTAGAGGAGGATGCGGTGCAGCCGGCAGGCCAGGCGGTCGTGGCGGATGAAGGGCTCCGACTCGTGTACGATGGCCTGCTACCGTTCTTGAGCGAGGAGCAGCAAGGTGAGCTGGCCAAGATGCAGGCCTCGCGCCAGCCCGCCGCCGCCATCTACGCCGCGCTCCTGCGCTGGACCCGCGGATCACTCGATGCCCAGACGCTCGCCTACTACGATGACGTCGATCCGTCGGCGGCGGAGTGGCTGGAACGTTTAACCCAGGAGACCCTCCACCGCAAGCTGGGGTACGCCGCCAAATGGGGCGAGGGAACCGGGGTGCTGCACGGCCTCTTCGTCAACTGGTACAGCGGCCAACCGCACCAGATTCCGGTCCACATCGTGGCGACGGATCATGCGGCAGAGAGCCCGGTCTATTCGATGGGCGCCCAGATTTTGCTGGAAGGCGCCGTGGCCGCGCACCGGTCCTTGGTCGAAGCGAAGCGTCCCACCGTGATGCTGCTCGTGGACGGCCGGCTGGATGGGCCGGGGCGGCAGGCCGTGGAGCGGTTCTTCCGCGAAGTCGCCCGGGAGATGGAGCGGCAGAAGCCAGCACCCGCGCCCCAGCCGGCGGCCGTCACCGATGAGTTTGCTGTCTTCAGCCAGCGTTTAATGGACGGCGACACCTCCGTCGTCAAGGACATCACAGACCTATGGCAACGGCTTGACGACCATGATCCCAAGCGACAGGTCTTCTACGAATGGCTGCAGCATCACGAGTCACAGTTAGCTGCTAAGGCGTTGGCCGCGATTGGGCTGAACTGGCCGGGGGTGGTTCCGAAGTTAGTTGACATCATCACGGAGCGTCGCGACGGTAACCGCCGAGCCGCCGCCCGCCAACTGGACGAACTCGTCCGCGAGAACAGCTATGGGGGGTTGAAAGCACCCGCTGAAGTGGTGGCTGAAGCCAAGCGTCAGTACGCAGCCCATCGGCACGCAGCGGATGAGTTGATGAAACCCATCGACCCGCCGCCGTTTCCACAGCTCCACGCCGCGCGTCCCGGCACCCTGGTGCTCGTCCGCCACGGCCAGACCACCTGGAGCGAGGGGGTCTTGGACAAATGGGCCGGCTGGCATGAATCGCAGATTACCGACAAGGGACGGCAGGAGGCCTTCGCGGCGGGTCAGCGGTTGCGTCTGCCGGGATGGCGGTTCGACCGCGCCTATTCGTCAGACATGGCTCGGGCCATCGAAACGCTCAAACAGGTCCTGAACGGTTTCGGCCAAGCCGACCTGCCTTCAACCCGCAGCGCAGCCATCCGAGAGCGTAACTACGGAGACCTCATCGGGTGGAACCGCAAGGACGCAGAGCGAGTCTTTGGCAAGGAAGTCTTCCTGCGGTGGCGCCGGGGATACCAGGGCAACGCCATCCGGCCGCCGGGGGGGGAGAACCTCCGTGACGTGCAGGAACGGTCCCTGCCATATTTCATCGAGGAGATCTTGGGGGCCGTGGCGCGTGGAGAGACTGTTGTCGTCTCGGCCCATGGCAACAGTCTGCGGTCCATCCTCGTCGGTTTGCGGGAGCACACCGAAGGTCGTAAGCTATCGGAACAGGATATCGTTGAGCTGGAAGTTCCACTATCCACACCAATCGTGGTTAAGTTCGACCAGGAGCTACATCACCAGGAATTATGGGTGGATGAACAGAAGGGTCCCACGCAGATTGCGGCATTCCTATGGATGCCTGCGGCCGGTCGGCGCAGCGAGCGTGGCGGCATTGGCAAGGAAGTGCTCATGACTCTGGGCGGGGCGGCGCTCCTGGTGGCGTCCGTGTTGGCCATCTACGGCGTGGCTGATGCCAAGGCGACCGAGCAGTCGGGCCTGACGTTGCTGGCCATTAGCGCAGCGATCCTGGTTGGCGCCGGCCTCTGGTGGGTCGTGGCCCGGCTGCTGCGCGGCCGGACCGGCTTGCCGCGCTCATCTGAGGTGGACCGCGCCAACCCTGCCCGCGCTTCGCCACGCGCGGCCACTCCCGATGCGCGCTTCACCATCTCCCCCGCAACACCGCCTCCTCCATCCAAGACGTTCACTCAACCATTCCGCTCCCGCTGGTGGCGTCGAACCCCCATGTGGTTCCTCGGCCTCGCCGCCGCCTGGGCGGTGGGGATGGGGGTGGAG
>JACQRC010000037.1 GCA_016206665.1 Candidatus Omnitrophota bacterium
TTCCGGTCCTGGCGCGCGTAGCCGTAGTAGGGCACGACCGCCGTCACGCGGCGCGCCGAGGCCCGCCGCAGCGCGTCGATCAGAATCAACAGCTCCATCAGATTATCGTTCGCCGGCGGGCAGGTCGACTGGACGACGAAGACGTCCTGGCCGCGCACATTCTCGTCGATCTTGACCCGGATCTCGCCCTCGCTGAACCGGCCGACCAGGGCCTGCCCCAGCGGCACCTTGAGGTACCGGCAGATCGCCTGCGCCAGCGGCGGGTTGGCGTTGCCGGTAAAGACCGCGAGCGATCCGTTGACGCTGCGTGTTTTCGCCATCAGGCTCTCCGTGACTTCCGCAGGGGACGCGCCGGCACCCCCACCACGACCGCCTTGGCCGGAACGCGGCCCCTCGGCACGACGCAGCCGGCCCCTGTCACCGCTCCCGCGCCGACGGAGACCGGCGCGACTAACACCGTGTCGCTGCCGATGAAGGCGCCGGCACCGATGCGGGTCTTCGATTTGCGCCGCCCGTCGTAATTCGCCGTCACCGTGCCGGCCCCGATGTTGGTCTTCGCCCCCACCGTGGCATCGCCCAGGTAACTAAAGTGGTTCATCTTCACCCCGCGCCCCACCGTCGAGCGCACCAGTTCCGTAAAGTTGCCCACGCGCACCTCATCGCCGAGCCGCACGCCGCTGCGCAGGCGCGCGAAGGGGCCGATCCGGCAGCGCCGTCCGATCCGCACGCCCGACTCGATGAAGACGTATGGGAGGATCGTGGTGTCCTGACCGATGACGACATCGGCGTCAATCCAGGTGTTGGCCGGATCGATGATGGTCACACCCTGCGCCATCAGCCGTTCGAGAATCCGCTGCCGCATCACCGCCGCCGCCTGCGCTAACTCTTTCCGCGAGTTGATGCCCATCGCCTCGCTCGCCTCCTGCGCCTGCACCGCCTGGACGCTGCCGGACTGCTCTGCCGCGAGCCGTCCAATCACATCCGTCAGATAATATTCCCGCTTCACCTGGCTGGGCCGCACCGACCGCAGCGCCGCGAAGAGCCGCGTCGCGTCGAAACAGGCGTGACCGATGTTGACTTCGCGGATCGCGCGCTCGTCGTCGGTGGCCTCGGCGTGCTCGACGATGGCGTGGACGCTGCCATCACCGTTGCGCACCACCCGGCCGTAGCTGCCCGGCTCATCCAGTTCCGCGGTGAGCAGGGTCGCCGCCGCCCCGCTCGTCCGGTGCGCCTGGATGAGCCGCCGCAGGTTCTCCACGCGGACGAGCGGGGCATCGGCGTAGAGCACTAAGAGATCGCCGCGAAACCGCGATAACAGCCGCCGCGTCCGCTCGACCGCATCGCCGGTACCCCGCCGCTCGGTCTGCACGACGACGCGCGTCCGCGATGGTAGCGCAGCTCTGACCTGCACGGCCCCGGCACCGATCACGATGATGGGGTCGCGCACGCCCAGCGCCTGCGCCGCCTCGAGGGTGTAGCCGAGCATCGGCCGCCCTGCGATCGGATGCAGCACTTTCGGCACAGCGGAGCGCATCCGCGTACCCTCGCCCGCGGCGAGGATGATGACTTGGAGATGTGTCACGCTGTTCCCTCTCCCGCCCTTTTGGGCGTATTGTTGTCCGCCACATCCAAAAGGGCGGGATTCAATTCGGGCTTGCGAGTTACGTCGCCCCGATGGGCTCCGTAACTCGCGCCCTCATTGAACTGGGGAGCCAGGGATCGAACCTGGATTTCCGGGTCCAAAGCCCGGCGTGCGACCATTGCACCACTCCCCACCGTTAGACCGTCCGGGCGACCGCCACGCGCCATGAGGGATGTTGGGCGCGCACGCGCTCAGCGATCCGTTTGGCCGCCTGGTGATCCGCCGCCAATCCAAAGACGGTCGGGCCGCTGCCCGACAAACAGGCCCCGACACAGCCGCTGGTGAGGAGTAGTACCTTCATCTGCCGTGTGACCGGACACAACGTTGCTGCCGCCGGTTCCAGACTGTTAAAGAGTGCTTCGCCAATCTGTGCCGGCCCATCATCCCGCACTAAATGCGCCCAGCGATGCGCCGTCGCAGGCCGCGCCGGCCTCGCGAACCGGCCGGTCTGATAGACCGCTTTCGTCAACAGCGTTGCGCGCGGTGTTGCGAGCACATGCCACAATCGCAGGCCGTTCGCCGGCAGGGTCTCGCACAGATCCCCGCGCTCGGTTGCCCAGGCCGCCTTCGCCTGCGTCAGAAAGAACGGCACGTCGCAGCCGAGCCGCCGGCCGACCGCCACGAGTTCGTCGTCGGTAACGGGCAAGTCATAGAGCCGGCGCAAGCCCAACAGCGTCGCCGCCGCATCGCTCGAGCCGCCGCCTAAGCCCGCGGCGATGGGGATGCGTTTGCGCAAGCGCACCGCCGCACCCAGCCGCGCTCCGACGAGCTCTTCCAGCGCCCGCGCGGCGCGGACGATCAAGTTACCCGGCCCGGTCGGCAATCGTCGGTCGTCGCAAATCAACCGCAGCCCGCGAGGCCGCTTCGTCAAGGTCAGCTCATCCGCCAGATCCACGCGCTCTAACACCGTCTCGAGCGTGTGGTAGCCGTCCGGGCGCTTGCCCACGACCCGCAGGTAGAGATTGACTTTCGCTGGCGCCTCAACCGTCAAAGTCTGCATATGCCGATAGCAATCAGCAATCGGCTATCAGCAATCAGCTAACGAGGACGTCTTCGCGTTGCTGACTGCTGATTGCTGGCTGCTGACTGCTTAATTTTCAATACCTCATGCGCCGCCTGGACGATGTCGTCGGCCGTCAGATGAAAGGCCTTGAGCAGCTCCGCCGGGTCGCCGGAGACGCCGAAGGTGTCCTGGGTGCCGACGAAACGCATCGGCACAGGCTGATCCTGCACGACGACCTCGGCGACCGCCCCGCCCAGGCCGCCCACTACGGTATGCTCCTCCACGGTCACGATGGCGCCCGTCTCCTGCGCGGCCGCGATGACCGCCGTCCGGTCGATCGGCTTGATCGTCGCCATGTTCAGCACGCGGGCCTGCGTCCCCTCGCCCGCCAATTGTGCG
This sequence comes from Candidatus Omnitrophota bacterium, assembly GCA_016206665.1. GTDB lineage: Bacteria > Omnitrophota > Gorgyraeia > Aquiviventales > JACQRC01 > JACQRC01. The sequence goes on from JACQRC010000037.1 coordinate 3,045, forward strand.
GCGGCCGCATCCGCCGCCGCGACCATGATGCCGCAGGCGATGATGGTGAGATCCTTGCCGTCCCGACGACGGCTCGCCTGTCCGATGACAAAGGGTTCCTCCGCTGCCGTCACGACCGGCACCGGCGCGCGCCCCAGGCGGATGAAGACCGGCCCCACGTGCTCCGCCGCGGCCAGCGTCGCCTTCCGGGCCTCGACGACATCGCACGGCACCAACACCGTCAGGTTCGGCAGCGAGCGCATGATCGTGAACTCTTCGAGCGCCTCGGCCGTGGCCCCATCCGCGCCGACGGAGAGGCCGCCGTGCGAGCCGGCGATCTTCACATTCAGATTCTGATAGCAGATGGCGACACGAATCTGCTCCCAAGAGCGCCCGGTGATGAAGGCGCTAAACGAGCAGGCGAAGGGAATCTTGCCGGCCAGGGCCAGGCCGGCCGCGGTGCCGATGAGATTCTGCTCGGCGATCCCGATCTCGATGTACCTATCAGGATAGGCCTTCTGAAACCAGATCGCGCGCGTCGAGTCGGCCAGGTCGCCGGAGAGTGCGACCACCTTTGGATTCGTCTTGCCGAGCTCCAGCAGGCCCTCGCCAAACCCGTCACGCGTGGGCTTCATCACCGGAGCCGTCATCAGGCGAGTTCCTTCAACGCACGTTCCAGCTCGTCTGGCTTCGGCGCCACCCCGTGCCACTCGGCCCTGTTCTCCATGAAGGAGACGCCCTTGCCCTTGACGGTGCGCGACACGATGACGGTCGGTTGGCCCTGGACCGTGGCCGCCTCGTCCAGGGCGTTGAGCACCTGCTCCTGGTTGTGGCCGTCGATCTCAATGGTGTGCCAGTTGAAGGCCGACCACTTGGCGGCGAGCGGCTCGATGCCCATGATCTGTTGCACCGGGCCGTTCTGCTGCAGGCTGTTCGCATCGATGATGGCGCAGAGATGGTCGAGGTGGTAGTGGCCGGCGGCCATCGCCGCCTCCCAGACCTGCCCCTCCTGAATCTCGCCGTCGCCCAGGAGACAGTAGACGCGCCGTTGCGCATCGCCGTCCATCTTCAGCGCCAGCGCCCAGCCGTTCGCCAGGGACAGCCCCTGGCCCAGCGAACCGGCGGCGATCTCGACACCCGGCGGCGACCACTGCTGCGGGTGGCCCTGCAAGGGAGAACCCAACTTGCGCAGCGTCGCCAGCAGGGCGCGGTCGAAGTAGCCGCGCCGCGCCAGCACCGCGTAGAGCGCGGGGCAGCCGTGGCCCTTCGACAGCAGAAACAGGTCCCGCTGCGCCCAGTCGGGGCGCTTCGGATCGTGGCGCAGTTTGTACCAATAGAGGCCGATCAGCATCTCCACCATCGAGAGCGAGGCGCCCGGGTGGCCGGAGCCGGCCTGCGAGAGCATGACGAGAATCTCCCGCCGCAAGGATTTGGCCAGCGCCGAGAGTTCGGCGAGGTCGGGCCGCGGTGAAGCTGGTGCCACGGCGACGTTAGCCTCCATTGGTTGCTGTGGATGAGGTGGTCTGGTGCAACCGCTGCCGCATCTCGTCTAATTTCTTCTGCACCGCCGGCTGGTCCTGCTTCAGGGTCAGCGAGGCCTGCCAGGCGGCGATCGCCTCATCGCCGCGGTCCAGATGCGCCAGGGCATCGCCCAGGTGCTCCTGGACGACCGGATCGTCCTTGACCAGCTGCACCGCCCGCTGCAGGGCCTTGACCGCCTCGTCATACCGTCCCAGCTTGTAGAACGCCCAGCCCAGACTGTCGATGTAGGCGCCGTTGTCCGGGTCGAGGACCAGGGCCCGCTGAATCATCTGCAGCGATTCGTCGAGGTTGATTCCCTCGTCGACCTGCAAGTAGCCGAGATAATTGAGCGCATCGGGCTGGTCCGGATCCAGCTCGATCGACCGGCGCAGATGCGTCTTCGTCTGCGCCCGGTCGCCCGCTTCGTCATACTGGACCGCCACGTAGAAGTGGGCGAGCGGATATTCCTCCGCCATCGTCACGGCCTGCTCGAAGGCGGCCAGCGCCTCAGGCCCGCGGTGCTGCGCGCGATAGACGAGGCCCAGGGCCACCTCCACCTCCGCGCTGTCGCGCCCTTGGGCGATCAGCCCCTGCAGCATCTGCTCCGCGTCCGTCAGCCGGCCGGTCGCCAGATACATCCGCACCAGCGTCAGGAGCGCTTCGACGTCGCGCGGCGCGAGGTCGAGGACCAACTGGTACTGCCGGACCGCCTTGTCGACCTCATGGTTCGCGTAGTAGGCGCGGCCCAGATGATGGTAGACGCGGACGTTCAGCGGGTCCAGCTGGGCGGCCGTCTCGTACTCGCGGATCGCCGCCGGCAGATTCTTCGTCAACTCATGCATGAACCCCAGGGCCAGATGCGTCTCGACCGAGGAGGGATTCAGGCTGACCGCCCGGCTCAGATGCTTGATCGCCTCCGGGAACCGCTGGAGACGACCGTCAATGACCGCCAGATTAAAGTGAAAGAGCGGTGACTCCTCATCCTGACCGATCAGATGCTCGTAGATGGTGGCGGCGCGCGCCAGATCGCCGCGCAACACGCACAGATCGGCCAGCGCACTCTGCGCCCACAGGTTGTCGGGTGCCACCTGCAGGATCGTCTCGTACTGCTGCGCCGCCGCATCGAGTTGCCCCGTCGAGGTGTACCACAAGGCCAGCAGGTTGCGCGCGGGTGTGTACGCCGGATCTTCCGTCGTCGCGCGCTGCAGCACCCCTAACGCCTCCTGGGCCCGGCCGGTGCGCAACAACACCGAGGCCAGGCGCGTGGCGAGCTCGGGGGCGTGATAATCAAACTCCAGCGCCTCCCGGTAGGCGCGCACCGCCTCCGTTAGCCGCCCCTCACGCTCGTAGAGCAGGCCGCGCGTGTACTGCGCGTACGCCTGCTGCTGCGCGGTCAGCTGGCGCGGCGTTTCAATCGGATTGCCCGGCCCCAACAGGCTCAGTTGGTGCGCGCAGCCGGCCAGGGCGAGGCTCACCGCCGCCACCCACCACTGCCGCTTCAGATCGCCCATCCGTCTCCTGCCGCTCGCCGCCCTACATCACAAGCTCTTCTTGTGGCGCATGGCGCGGAGCCGCTTCTTGCGCTTGTGCACATTCATCTTGTGCCGCTTGCGCTTGCGGACGCTCGACATCTGTTCCCTCCTTGGCGATCGTGTTAGTGCCGAGTGACCAGTGACGAGTGACGAGCAAACGGCGGCGGTTGCTCGACACTCACCACTCACCACTCGACACTTAGGGGATCACTTTGTTTAACGGGTACTCAATGATGCCCGACGCGCCGGCGCGCTTCAGTTCCGGGATCAGCCGGCGCACCACGGTCTCGTCGATGATCGTCTCCACCGCCACCCACTGCTCGTCGCTGAGCGCGGAGATGGTGGGCCGCTTCATCGCCGGCAGCAGCCGCAGAATGCGGGAGAGCTGACGCTTCGCGACGTTCAGTTTCACGCCCACCTTGCCCTCGGCCTCCACGGCGCCCTGCAGCAGCAGCGCCACCGTCTCCATCTTCTGCCGCTTCCAGGCGTGGCGCCACGCCTGCGTGTTGGCGATGAACTGCGTCGTCGAGGCCATCACGGTATCCAGAATGCGCAGGCCGTTCGCGGCCAGCGTCGTGCCGGTCTCGGTCACCTCCACGATCGCATCGACGAGGCCGCTCTGCACCTTCGCCTCGGTCGCCCCCCAGGAGAATTCCACTTCGGCCTTGACGCGGTGGCTCCGCAGATACCGGGTCGTCACGCCGACCAGCTCGGTCGCGATCCGCTTGCCGGCGAGGTCACGGACCCGCCGGATCGGCCCGTCGGCCGGCACCGCCACCACCCAGCGCACCGGCACGGGCGAGCGCTTGGCATAGCGCAGCTCACAGATGCGCTGCACCTTCGAGCCGCGCTCCGCGATCCAGTCGCTGCCGGTGATGCCGCAGTCGATGATGCCGTGCTCGACGTAGTGCGCCATCTCCTGCGCGCGGAACAGCATCGGCTGCAGCTCCGCGTCGTCGATCGACGGAAAATAGGAACGCTCGCTCATGGAGACGCGAAAGCCCGCGCGGCCGAAGATGCGCACGGTCGCTTCCTGGAGGCTGCCTTTTGGCAGACCAATTTTCAGACGTGTCGTGCTCATGGAATGTGCCAGATGAGAACGTGCTTAAGGACAGGTGGGGGCGCGTCGTGACTGCAGGGGATACCCCCTGCCCACGGTTCCCCCGCTAGCAACGCGGCGGGGGAGAGCGGCCTCCCGAGCGGAAGGCCATGCCCGCGGTACCGTGTCTGCAAGCCTTTGTAGGGTAACATGGCGGGGGCTAAGTGTCAAAAAGATTTTAACCGCCAAAGCGCCAACTAAACCAGACCACGGAGACACGGAAGCCCACGGAAACACGGAAGACGCAGGCAGGGGTGGCGAGTGGGCGTACGCCCCGAGCCAGGACCCCTGCCCTCGCTTGCTTTCCACGTCAGCCTCGGTTAGAATACGCACATGCTCCGCTGGCTGCAGAAGAAAAAGAACATGGCGGCGGTAGTGGTCGCCGGCGTGGGGATTCTCACCGCCCTCTGGGGCGTGGGGGGCGTTCTCGAGCAGCGGATCCGGCCCGGCCCCGCAGGCACCATCGGCGGCCGGCGGGTCTCCGCCGACGAATTCCAGCACAGCCGCCAGGCGACCCTGCTCACCCTGCGCCTGCTCTACGGCACCAGCCTGCCGGCCGAGCTGGTCGATGACGAGGCGTGGCGCCGCCTGGTGATGCTCGCCGAGGTGAGGCGGCGCAACCTGCAGGTCACCGACGCCGAGATCGTGCAACGTCTCCAGCAGCTCCCGTGGCTGCAGCGCAACGGCTTCTTCGCCCGCGACCTCTATGACCAGTTTCTCCGCGTGATCCTGCTTGACGCCCATCAATTCGAGGAGATCTATCGCGAAAATCTCCTCCTCGACCGGCTGCAGCAGGCGGTCCGCGAGGAGGTCACCATCCCCGACGCGCAGCTGCGCGAGGAGTTCCACCGCCGCCGGGATCGGTTCCGCATCGGCTATCTCCGGTTCGCCCACGACGACTTTCTGAAGGCGGCCGCCGCCTCAGCCACCGATGAGCAGTTGTCGATCTACTACCAGGCCCATCAGTCTGAGTTCCATGTCCCGGCGCGCCGGTCGATCGCCTATGTGCTGCTGCCAACCGCCGAGCTGGAGCGCACCCATACCGTCACTGACGACGAGATCGCGAGCTACTACGACACCCATGCAGCGCTCAAAACCAAACCACTGGCTGAAGTGCACACGGAGATTGCGAGCCTCCTGAAGGCCCGCAAGCTGACCGAGGCACGGAAGGTCCAGCGCGCGCGGCTGGAAGCCCTGCTCGACGAGAACAAGACCCTCGAGGAGATTGGAACGATCCTGGGCCACCCCACGCGCACCAGCCACGTGGTGGCGGCGGCTGACGAGGAGATCCCGGATCTGGGCACAGAGCCCTTGATCAGCCAGGAGGCATTCCGCCTGACGGTGGGGGAGCGCAGCGATGTCATCCAGGCCGGCCAGGGCTTGGTCGTGTTGCAGGTCACAGGCGAGGAGCCGGAGCAGATCTCCCCGCTGGACCAGGTCCGAGCCAAGGTCCGCGAGGAGTACCTCAAACAGGAAGCGCGCCAGGCGGCCTTGACCCGCGCGACCGAGCTCCGCCAGGCATTGGTGGAGCAGCTGCAGCCGACCGCGTCGCCGGCGGACCCTGCCGCCCGCCTCCAGCAGGTCGCCAAGACCCTCAAACTCAAGGTGCGCTGGCCCCGGCCCTTCCACCAGAACGAGGCCGTGGAGGGGCTTGGCCCGGCCGCCGCCCTGGCCGCCGCGCTCGCCGGCCTCAAACCCCTGGAGTTGACAACGGCCGTCAATACCGAGGAGAGCGTCGTCATCGCCCAGCTCCTCGAGCGTCTGCCCGCCCCTGACGAGGAGTTTCACCAGGAGCAAGCGACGCTGAAACAGGAACTCCTGCAGCGCCAGCAGTCCATCCACTATGGCGAGTGGATGCGCGCCCTGCAGCAGAGCGCCGAGCGTTTCCCCGCCTCTTCCCGCGCACCCTAACCCTCCATGCGTCCGGCCTCGCGACAACAAAAAACGCTGCCCCCCGCCGCGTTGCTTCGCGTTGCGAAGCAACGCGAAGCTGCGGGGGCAGCGTCCGCGGGCAGAAGCCGTGGCCTGGAAGTTACGGAGCGAACTCGGCGGTGGCGACCTCGTCGAAGTCCGACGCGGCCACGGGGTGGGCGTTGGTGATGCGCTGGACCAGCTGGCCGCGTGTGCCGGCTTGCTCCGCGATGCCCCCGAACGTCCACGCCGGGCAGAGTGCCGCGGCGAGCGCCTCGAGGGATGGCGCGCGCAACAGCTGCACGCGGTCCTGATTGATCACGTTGTACCGGCCGTGCTCGTCGACAAAGATGCACACGGTGTGCGCGTAGCCCCCGTCGCCGAAGAGACTGAACACGTACGCGGCATAGCCGTTGCGCACTAACAGATGCCGTGCGAAGTTGGCGTAGTCCTCGCAATCGCCGGCATGCCGCCGCGCGAATTCCTCGGGCGCCTGCCACCGCTCTTCGACGCCAAACTGCTCCTGATCATGGACAAAGGTGAACCGGTCATGCAGGAAGGCGGCGATCGCTCGGGGGGTCGTGTAGCGTTCGGCGAGGCGATCCAGCGACGTGGTCGGCGCCGGCGCCTGGGCCACGCGCGTGTCCCGCGGGCGGGGCAGACACGGACCCGGCTGGCACACCGGGCGCGCTTCTTCGGCGGCGCACGGCATCACAGCCATCCAGAGGCCGGCCGCCACCATCAGTCCCACCATCCTGCCATCCGCTGCGCGCATGCTGCACTCCACTTCGCTGGGAGCCGCAGGGCATACGCACAACAAAAATCCCATGGCGCCTGGGCGGCCATGGGAGGATGGTCAGAACTCTCCTTCGAGAGATTCTGGCAGCCCCGCTGTCCTCCGTCATCGGTGGACCGGTAGCTTTGCGCCCCACCCTCACGAGTGGTATGCCTTTTTCAGCTCCGAACTACCCTGCCTGCAAAAGAGCCAATACTACACTATGCCAAGTATACCTAATAACCGGCTGCGGAACAAGTTAGCGGAGCAAAAAAGCCGCCCGCGCCGGGATCGCCGGGCAGCGCTCTCCTCTTTACCTGACCGGCCGATTCATGCTATAACAAAGGGCACGCGAGGCTGAGGCGCCGCCGATGAGTGACCGCAAATCGCTGCAGGACTATTACCCGAGCCGTTACGAAGTCCCGATCCTGATCATCGCCTCGGCGATCCTGCAGGCGGTCGCCCTGTCCCTGCCCCTCTTCACCGTGGAGAAATCGGTCTTCTGGCGCCATTGGAAGAATTCCTACTCCGTCTTCACCGGCTGCGTCGGGCTCTGGCGGGATGAGGAGCACGTCCTCGCCGCCGTCATCTTCTTCTTCTCGATCGTCTTTCCCGCGGTGAAGCTGGCGGCCCTGTGGCTGATCTGGGATGCCAAGCTCGGCGAGCGCCGCCGCAACTGGATCCTCCACTGGCTGGGGCTCCTCGGCAAATGGTCGATGCTCGACGTCTTCGTGGTCGCCGTTATCGTCGTGGCGGCCAAGATGGAGACACTGACCCGCGTCGAGCCTCAGGTGGGCATCTACGTCTTTGGCGTGTCGGTCTTTCTGTCGATGCTTACGACGATGCATGTCTCGTGGCTGGCTCGCCGCTCGATGAGCTTTTGGTCGAAGGTCCTTTCCGCGTAGATCACGGCCGCGCTGCCGCAGGGGACTCCTCAGGCACGATGGCGAGCGCGAGCGACTCCGTATCCCGCAGCACCGTCAACACCGAGCGCTGCCCGATCTGCTGGACCGTCAAGACGCGGTGCAAGTCGTCGACCGTGGAGACCGGCGCGTCCCCGTAACCAATGACGACGTCGCCCTCCAGCACGCCGGCCCGCTCCGCCGGGCTGTGCGGTTCCACCGCAATCGCCAGCACCCCCGCCTCCACCTGACGCTCGCGGAACCGGACGACCCCGTAGGGCAGCGGCACGTTCTGCCCGCCCAATCCCAAATACCCGCGTCGGATGCGCCCGTCACGCAGCAGGCCTGCGGCGACCAGCTTTGCCGTGTTGACCGGAATGGCGAAACAGATGCCCTGCGCCGGCAGGATGATGGCGGTGTTGACGCCGATCACCTCGCCGCGCGAGTTCACCAGCGGCCCCCCGGAGTTGCCGGGGTTTAGGGCGGCATCCGTCTGAATGACCTCGTCAATGAGCCGCCCCGAGGCGGAGCGCATCGAGCGCCCCACGGCGCTCACGACGCCGGCCGTCACCGTCGCCTGAAAGCCGTAGGGGTTGCCGATGGCCACGACCAGCTGTCCCACGCGGATGTGCTGCGAATCGCCCAGCCGAGCCGTGGGCACCAGTCTCGCGGCGTCCAGTTTGAGCAAGGCGAGATCCGTCGCTGGATCATCGCCGACCAGTCTGGCCTCGCCGCGGCTGCCGTCCGCCCGAACGGCTTCGAATGCGTCCGCGTCATGCACGACGTGACTGTTGGTCAGCAGATAGCCGTCCGAGGTAAAGAGAAAGCCCGAACCGCCGCCGAGGCGCCTCCCGCGCCGGGTGCGCACTTCGAGATTGACGACGGCAGGACTCACCCGCTCCGAGGCCTGGATGACGGCTTGCGAATAACTGTCCAACAGCTCCGCATCGGCCGGCGGTCCGATCCGGGGCTGTGGCTCCGGCGCTGCCGCGGGCTCGTCCGACGCGGCCACCAGCCGCGGCCGATGGTTGACTCTGTTGCTCATGGTGTTCACTCCTGGCGATGATCCGCGGGCGGGCCGGGGCATCACACCCCCGACCCGCACCGCCTTCTCTCCCCCTGACTGATTAGCGACTCTCCGACCACAGGCTCCGCAGCTTCTCGCGGAACCCGCTCTTAGCCTGGGCCTGGGCCAGCATCGTCTGCCACTGCACACCCGCGGCCTCCACGACCGCATCGGCCGCCTTCTCCATTTTCGATCCCCACGCCTTCTGAATCTTTACCTTGAGCAACTCCACCTGCACCTGCTTCATCGCCTGACAGAAGGCCCCCATCCACATCCCCGCCGCGCACTCAATGGGGTCGCCCCCACAGTCCGTCCCGCACGGACACGTGCTGGCCGCGGAGGAACAGGAGCCGGCCTGGGTTTCCACGTCACAACTGCCGCTAGAACACTCACGCTCGTTAGCCACAATAGCACTCCTTGTATGTGCATCGGTTCATCTCTCATCTGTGTTCCCTGAGACCTCCGACTGCGTGCGTTTCACCTCACACCAAATCCGCACCTCCTTTCATAAACCGACTGGTTGGTTAATAATCCGTCCAAAAAAATGACCCCCCTACCGTCCGAACAACCCTGTCAGGTACCGCCGGAAATGACCGAGGTTGCGTTCGACGACCCGCGGATCCCGCTGCGCCTTGCACAAGATGATCGAACCCTCCATCACCGCAATCAGGTGCTCCGCTAAACTCTTGGTGTCGATCGGGGCCTTGGGCGCGTACCGCCGCCTGGCCGCATCCAAATCCCGCTGAATGTTGGCGACCCATCGCGCAAAACTGTTCGCGCAGCATCGTCGAATCTCCGGCGAGGTATCCGAGAGCTCCTGGGCGAAGGTCCCTAACAGGCACCCCTGGCTGTGCTTGGGGTCCTTGGAGAGCGCAATGGTAAAGTCCAGATACCCGTACACGCGCTGCAGCGGATCCGGCTGCCGCTGGAACGGCGCCTCCTCGATCATCTGCTGCGCGCAGGCCGCGAACCGTTCGAGCAGCGCCTTGCCCAGCGCCTCCTTGCTCTCAAAATAATGAAAGAAGCTGCCCTTCGTGACACCGGCCTCGTCACAAATGGCGTCCACCGTCGTCGCCGGAAAGCCCCTGCCCAGCATCAACGTCTGTGCGGCGTCGAGCAGCTTCTCTTTCGTCACGGGATGGGCCTGGGCGGTGCGCACCATAGGATACCTACTAGTTGGTATAATTATCCCCTACCTGTCCTCTTGTTGTCAAGCCGATTTTTTCCTGCTCGGCCGGTCACTACGAAATCGCCTTCGCAATGAGAAACGCCGCCGCGGCGGCCACGCTGCCCACCACGGTCATCTGTGCGGCGCTCTTGAGCGGCCGGACCCCGGTGAAACGGCCCTTCGCATAGCCAAAGAGGAGCAGCGCTGCGACCGTCACGGTGGCGGACCACCCCAAGGCGGCGTGGGTGCTCGCGAACGCCATATACGGCCAGAGCGGAATGAGCCCCCCCACGGCATACGCTCCGCCAATGGTGGCGGCGCTCACCAGCGTGCGATGCCGCTCCGGCTGCTCGAGGCCGAGCTCAAAGCGCATCATGAAATCGACCCAATCCTTGGGTCGCTGGGCCAGGGCGCTGACGACCGGGGCGGCCTCCTCGGCGGTCAGGCCGTAGGAACGGAAGATGGCCACGACCTCCTCTTTCTCGATGTCGGATTTCTCGACGATCTCCTGCTCTTCGCGCCGCCGTTCGTTCGCGTAGTGTTCGGCCTCGCTCTGCGCCGCCAGGTACCCACCCAGCCCCATCGAGATCGCCCCGGCGACGACCTCGGCCAGGCCGGCGGTCACGACGATCCAATTTTGATTGACCGCGCCCGACAGGCCGGCGGCGAGCGCGAAGGGCACGGTTAAGCCATCGGCCATGCCGAGAACGGCGTCCCGGACCATGCGGCTGGCGGTGAAATGTTCTTCGGTGTGGGGGGGGCTCGCGCTGGGCATCAGACTTTCTGCTGGGCGAGGAGCTCCTTCAATTCCCGCATGAACTGGTTGGCATCCTTGAACTCGCGGTAGACGGAGGCGAAGCGGACGTAGGCGACGGGGTCCAGGGCATGCAATCGCTCCATCACCCGCTCACCGATTGCGCGGGAGTCCACTTCCTTTTCGTAATGACGCGACAGGTCGCGCTCCAACTGGTCAATGAGGGTCTCCAGCTGCTCCACGGCGACCGGCCGCTTCTCGCAGGCCTTCAGCAAACCCGACATCAATTTCTTCCGGTCATAGGGTTCCCGGCGGCCATCCTTCTTGACGACCATGAGCCGCAGCTCTTCGACCGCCTCGTAGGTGGTAAACCGCTTGCTGCACTTCAGGCATTCGCGCCGGCGGCGGATGACGTCGCCCTCGCCGCTTTCGCGCGAGTCGATGACCTTGTCCTCCAGATGGCCGCAAAATGGACATTTCACCGTTTGTACGCGGCCTCCAGATCAGCACGCAATGCGGGATAGAGTGGAAATCTGTCGGCGAGAATCCCCACCTTGGCGCGGGCCTCGGCCACCGCCGCCTCGGAGCCGCGGGCGGTCAGCACCTCGTCGATGAGGGAGGCGATCGTGACCATCTCCCGCTCCGCCATGCCGCGCGTGGTCACGGCCGGCGTGCCCAAGCGGATGCCGCTGGCTTTGAGCGGCGGCAA
>JACQRC010000035.1 GCA_016206665.1 Candidatus Omnitrophota bacterium
GCCGAGCCCCACATCGGCCACTCCTACACCGAGGTCGCGGCCGACGCCCTCGCGCGCTACCACCGTCTGAAGGGGGAGGCCGTCTGGCTCCTGACCGGCACCGATGAGCACGGTCAGAAGATCGCGCGCGCCGCCGAGGCGCAGGGGCTCCCCCCGCGCGCCTTCGTCGACCGGGTGGTGCAGCGGTTTGTCGCGCTGTGGCAGACGCTGGGGATTCGGTATGATGATTTCATCCGCACGACTGAGCCCAGGCACACCGCGACCGTCCAGCGCGTGTTGCAGCAGCTCCTGGATCAGGGCGATCTCTACGAGGCCGAGTACAGCGGCTGGTACTGCACGCCCGACGAGACCTTTTGGACGCAGACGCAGATCACGAACGGCGCCTGCCCTGACTGCGGCCGTCCCGTCGAATCGCTCAAGGAGCGCAACTATTTTTTGCGGATGTCGAAATATCAGCCCTGGCTCGTCGAGTACATCACGGCCCACCCGGAGTTCGTTCGGCCGGAGATTCGCCGCAACGAGACCCTCGGCTTCCTCAAGGAACCGCTGAATGATCTGTGCGTGACGCGGCCAAAGAACCGACTGACGTGGGGGATTTCGGTGCCCTTCAGCCCCGACCACGTGACCTATGTCTGGTTCGATGCCCTCGTGAATTACATCAGCGCCATCGGCTACGGCACGGACGCCAAGCGGTTCGCTGAGTTGTGGCCGGCGGATTGCCATCTCATCGGCAAGGATATCCTGCGGCCGCACACCGTCTACTGGCCCATCATGCTCCACGCGCTGGGGCTCGAGTTGCCGCGCACCGTCTTCGCGCACGGGTGGTGGAAGATAGGTCTGTCCAAGATCTCCAAGTCGCGTGGCAACATCGTCGACCCCACCGTCGTCATCGGGCAATACGGGATCGATGCCTACCGGTATTTCCTCCTGCGGGAGATCGGTTTCGGCCTCGACGGCACCTATGCGGAAGGCGCCATCGTCACGCGGGTAAACGCCGAGCTGGCCAACGACATCGGCAACCTGCTGCACCGGACGCTCACGATGGTCGAGAAGCACTGCGGCGGTCAGGTGCCGACTCCTAGCACCATTGGCTGCGCGGAGGCGGATGCCTCTCTGCGGCAGTTGGCGGCTGCGTTGCCGGATGCCATCGACACGGCGATGCAGCGGCTCGATTTCTCCGCAGCGCTGGGTGCCATCCTCGCCGTGGTCAACCGCGCGAACAAATATATTGAGGAGCAGACGCCCTGGACGCTGGCAACAATGGGACAGGCTCAGCGACTCGCCACCGTCATCTACCATCCGGTCGAGGTGCTGCGGCTCGCCGCGATCGCGCTCTCGCCGTTCATCCCTCAGGCGGCGCAGCAGATGTGGACCCAATTAGGCGTGGCCCGTTCTTTGGCCGAGATGCGGTTCGAGGATCTGCGGCGGTGGGGGCAGACGCCGCCGGGGCAGCGCGTGCAGAAGGGGACACCTTTGTTTCCGAGGGTGGAAACGTAGCGAGATGTGGATTGACACGCATTGTCATTTGGAGCGTGCGGAATACGATGCGGACCGCGAGGCGGTCATCGAGCGCGCACTGGGTGCCGGGGTGGAGCTGATGGTGACGATCGGCACCGACGCAGCCTCCAGCCGCCAGGCGGTGGAGCTGGCCGAGCGCCACGCTTCGGTGGTGGCGGCCGTGGGGATTCATCCCCACGAGGCGGATCATGTGATCGACGACGATCTGGAGGCGATTCAGGAACTGAGTCAGCACCCCAAGGTGGTGGCGGTGGGGGAGATCGGATTGGACTACTACAAAGGCTATGCCACGCCGGAGCATCAACAGCGGCTCTTCGAGCGGCAACTCGACATCGCGCACGAGCGGCAGTTGCCGGTCCTCATCCACTGCCGTGAGGCCTTCGGCGAGGTCGTCTCGACGCTGCAGCGGCGTGCTTCTCAGTGGCGGGGGATCATGCACTGTTTTGCGGGCGATGCGTCCACGCTTTCGCGCTGCCTGGACTTGGGCCTGGCGATCTCCTTTGCCGGGCCGCTCACCTTCAAGAATGGCGCGGCCCTGCGCGCCGTCGCCCACCAGGCACCCTTGGACCGCATCGTGATCGAGACCGACGCGCCTTTTCTCGCGCCCCATCCACTGCGGGGCAGCCGCAACGAGCCGGCCCATGTCAGGTTGGTGGGGGAGGAGCTGGCGCGCCTCCACGGCCTCTCCGTCGAGTCGGTCGCTGCGGGGACCACGCGCTGCGCGCGGCAGGTGTTAGGACTGCCGTGGAACGGACAGCCATGAGCGGTTCGTGGCTCACCACGCGCCGATTGTATCTCTGGCTGGTGGCAGCCATCCTGGTGCTGCAGGGCGTCCCCTTCCTCCTCGTGCACACCCATCGGTCACTCCTGCAGACATCGCTGCCGACGTCGTCCTCGCCCTCGGCCATCGAACGGCTCGTCGATGCGCGGCTCCAGCCGGAGAGTTTGCGCGAAACCCTCACCCGGTATCCCCAGGTCGCCCTGCTCTTCAATTTCCTAAGTCTGCTGGGCGCGGCGTTGTTCGCGATCGGGTGCATCCTTGATCTGCGCTGGCTGCGGCGGCGCCGTCAGGCCCTGCCGCCACCGCTCCGGGCGCTCGGCAGGTATTGGTCGCTGGGCGATGTGGGACGCTTGCTCATCCTGAGTCTCTTCATCGCCTCCCTGACGCCGTGGCTGGCCGGCATCCTCCTCTTCCTGCGCCACCACCGTCCGGATCCGGTGGTGGAGCTGCTGCTCGTCACAGCCGCGGCCGAATTCCTCATCCTGTGGATGGTCGCCGTGTATGCCCGGGGCAAGGGGCAGCGGTTGCTGCCGGCGACCGGCCTCGCAGGAGTACCCCTCCGGGAGGCCCTGGGGCTGGGTGTGCGCAGTTACCTCTCCTTGCTGCCGCCGCTCATCGGGATGCTGATCCTGGGCGGTTGGATCGCCAAGCTCGTCGGGTACACGCCGCCGCCGCACCCGCTGTCGACGCTGTTTCTCGAGGAGGAGCGCGCCGGGGTGTTGCTGTTTGGGGCGGTCTTCGCCTGCGTCGCCGGTCCGTTCCTGGAGGAGATCTTCTTCCGCGGCATTTTTTTTCAGGCGCTGCGTTCCCGCCTGACCGCGCGGTCGGCGATGATGGTGAGCGCGGTCCTCTTCGCATCGCTCCATCACAACTGGGTCGCCTTCGCGCCCATCACGTTGCTGGGTTGCCTGCTGGCGTATCTGTATGAAGAGACGGGCAGCCTCTGGGCCTCGGTCATCGTGCACATCCTGCACAACTCGTCGATGATCTTCATGGTGTGGCTGATGCGCCTGTTGGTGCGGCTGCCGTTGGGCTGATGATGCGCTTGAGCGCCGTGGGTGAATTCGGTCTCATTCGCCGGCTGACGCGCTCCCTGCGGACAGACCGGGATGTCGTCCGCGGCGTGGGCGACGATGCGGCCGTGCTGCGCGTGAGCCGGCGATGCTGGTGGCTGCTGTCGACGGACATGCTGGTCGAGGGTGTCCATTTTCGCCGGCGGCAAGCCACGCCCTATCAGATTGGCTGGAAGGCGATGGCCTGCGGGGTCAGCGACATCGCCGCGATGGGGGGCCGGCCGCGCTTCGCCGCGGTCTCGGTGGGACTGCCCGCGCGGCTCACCGTCGCTGAGGCCGAGGGGATCTATCGTGGACTCACCGCGGTCGCGCGCCGATTCGGCGTCAATCTCGTCGGCGGGGATACGGTGCGCGCCGCGCGCCTCACGATTGATGTGGCGATCATCGGCGAGACGAAGCCGGGCGCGGCCGTGCTGCGCAGCGGAGCCCGCGTCGGTGACCGGATCTTCGTCACCGGGCGGCTCGGCGGCTCATATCCGTCCCGCAAACATCTAACCTTTACGCCACGTCTCAGGGAGGCCCAATATTTGATGCGCCATGCCAGGCCCAGTGCTATGATGGATATCTCCGACGGGTTAGCCAGCGATCTGTGGCGCATCGCTGAGGCGAGCAGGGTCTCGCTCGTCGTCGATGAGGAACAGATTCCGGTGTCACGCGCGGCCGGCTCCGTGTGGCATGCGCTCATGGATGGGGAGGACTTTGAGCTGCTCTTCACCCTCCGGCCAGCGGTGGCCCGACGGTTGTGCAGGACGCGACCCTCGTGGGTGCGCATGACGGAGATCGGCACGGTCGTGGGGCGCGGCGCCGCCGTCCGATTGCGCAGAGGCGACGGGCGCATGCGTGTGCTGCGACCCGAGGGATACCGGCACTTCTGAGCATGAGGACTGTGACGACCCATTCACCGCGGCAGACCATGCAGTTGGGCGAGCAACTGGGCCGCCGCCTGCGCTCGGGCGACGTCGTGGCGCTCTGTGGTGAGCTGGGCAGCGGGAAGACCACCTTCACCAAGGGGCTGGCGCGGGGCCTGGGATTCCGAGCCACGCGCGAGGTGCGCAGCCCCACCTTTGTCTTGATGCAGGTGCTGCCCGGGCGCGTGCCCATCTACCATCTCGATCTCTACCGGCTGGATGACCCGATGGAGATCGAGCGGCTGGCGGCGCGGGAATTTCTGGGCGGCGATGGTGTCGCCGTCATCGAATGGGCGCAGAAGTACCCGGAGCTGCTGCCATCCGACCATCTGCGGGTGGAGTTTCAACATGACACGCTGCGCCGCCGGCGCATCACGATGACCGCTCACGGTCCGCAGGCCCGGCGCGCGCTGGCCGCGCGCTCGACGCCATGAAGACGTCCCCATCACCACCGATGATTTTGGGTCTCGACACCTCCAGCCGGGCGCTGGGGCTGGCCGTGGTCCGCGGTACCGCGCTCATCGCGAGCGTGGAGCGCATCGATCCCCACCATGCCGCCTCAGACCAGCTGGCGCCGTTACTGCAGGAGCTGCTGCGCGCCGCGCGCGTCACACTGGCCGAGTGCGACGGCTTCGCCATCAGCATCGGTCCCGGCTCCTTTACCGGGTTGCGGGTCGGCGTCGCCTTTGTGAAGGCGCTCGCGATGGCCACCGGCACACCGGTGGTCAAGGTGTCGACCCTGGAGGCGCTGGCGGCGAACGCCGCCGGCAGCGCTGCGACGATCTGCCCCATCCTCGACGCCAAACAACAGCGGGTCCATGCCGCGCTCTTTGTCTCGCGCGGCGGGCGTCTGGTGCGCCGCCGGCCGGACCGGCTGACGACCTGGGAGGCGGCGTGCAGCCGTCTGCGGAGTCCCACGCTGTTCTTGGGCGACGGTGTGGCGGTCTATGGGCGCCAGCTCAGGCAAGCGCTGGGCCGACGGGCGCTGTGTGCGCCGGAAGAACTCTGGTATCCGCGGGCCGCGACGGTGGCCCGGCTGGGCGCGGCGCGCTTCGCGCGCGGCGTGCGGGATGACGCCCGCGAGCTCGTCCCCAACTACCAGTTTCCACGCGACTGCACCATTCGCATGAGGCCGGCCCGGCGCGCCGCGGTCGCCTGCTGATGGCGGAGCTGCTGCGCGCCACCCGCGTCGAGATCGATCTGTCGGCGATCCAGTACAATCTCGCCCAGCTCAAGGCCCGCCTGACCCCGGCCACGCAGTGCCTCGCCGTCGTGAAGGCGAACGGCTACGGCCACGGCATGGTCGAGGTGGCGCGGGCCGTGCTGGCCGCCGGCGCCGATTGGCTGGGGGTGGCCTCGATCGTTGAGGCGGTGGCCCTGCGCCAGCACGACATCGACGCGCCCATCCTCGTCCACGGCGCGGCCCTGCCCGAGGATGCCGAGGCCCTCGTCGAATTCGGCCTGCGCGCGACGATCTGCGACGAATCGGCCCTGGCCGCGCTGGACCGCGCATCGGCCGCGGCCCAGGTCACCGTGCCGGTCCACGTCAAGCTCGACACCGGGATGGGTCGGCTGGGCCTGTGGCATGAGGAGGCGGCCGCGACCATCCTGCCCTGGACGCGGTACAAGCATGTCGTCCTGGAGGGGCTCTACACGCATCTGGCCTGCGCGGATGAGGATGCCGAGGCGACGCGGGAGCAGCTGGCCGCCTTCGCGTGCGTCGTCGAAAAACTGGAGGCGGCGCATCTGGCCATTCCGCTCAAGCACACCGCCAACTCGGCGGCCGCGGTGGCCTTTCCCGACAGCCACTGGAACCTGGTGCGGCCCGGCCTCATGCTCTACGGCCTCTATCCCAACGAGACGCTGCGCCACCGCATTCCCCTGCGGCCCGCGCTCACCTGGAAGAGCCGGATCACCTTCCTCAAACAGGTGCCTGCCGGCCGCGCCATCTCCTACGGCCGCACCCACATCACCAAAGCCGCGACCGCCATCGCCACCATCCCGGTCGGCTACGCCGACGGATACTCGCGCCATCTCTCGAACCGGGGCGTCGTCCTCGTGCGCAACACCGCCGCGCCTGTCGTGGGCCGCGTCTGCATGGATCACCTGATGATCGACGTGGGCCGGGTGTCGGGGGCCGCGGTCGGCGATGAGGTGGTGCTCCTCGGCGCGCAGGATGGGGTGGCCATCACCGCCGAGGAATTGGCCACCCTGGCCGGCACCATCCCCTACGAGATCGTCACCGCGATCGCCGGGCGCGTACCCCGTCTCTACCACCGGCCGAGCGTTCCCATGCCTGCGGAGCCGCTTCACGCCAAAACCTGACGGTTGACAGTTCCTTTACCTCTGATATAATAAACGGTTACGCGAAGAGCTGCCGCTATGAGCAAACCCCTGAAGGGCGCACAAATTTTAGTCGAGTGTCTCCAGCGGGAGGGCGTGTCGGTGGTGTTCGGCATCCCGGGTGGGGCGAATCTGCCCACCTTCGATGCCCTGTACCAGTCGCCGATCAAGACGATCCTGACCCGCCATGAGCAGAATGCCGCCCACATGGCCGACGGCTACGCCCGCGCCACAGGCAGGGTGGGGGTCTGCCTCGCCACCTCCGGTCCCGGGGCGACGAACCTGGTGACCGGCATCGCCACGGCCTGCATGGATTCCATTCCGATCGTGGCCATCACCGGCCAGGTCCGCACCTACATGATCGGCAACGACGCCTTCCAGGAAGCCGACATCATCGGAATCACGCGGCCGGTCACCAAGCACAGCTACCTGGTGAAGGATGTGAAGGACCTGGCCCGCGTCGTGAAGGAGGCCTTTTTCCTCGCGGCCAACGGCCGGCCTGGGCCGGTGCTCATCGATCTGCCGGTGGATGTGACCCAGCAGGAAACCGAGTTCCACTATCCCAAGGATGTCAACATCCGCGGCTTCAAGCCGATGGTGGACGGCCATCCGGGTCAGATCAAGAAGGCCGCGGAGCTCATCGCGCAAAGCAAGCAGCCGGTCATCTACGCCGGCGGCGGCGTCATCATCTCGGGTGCCGCCGCGGAATTGGCCGAGCTCTCGCACAAGACCCGCATCCCGGTCACGACGACGCTGCTGGGCCTCGGCGGCTTTCCGGAGTCGGACCCGCTCTCCCTGGGCATGCTGGGCATGCACGGTTTCGAGTACACCAACTATGCGGTCTCCCAGTGCGACTGCCTGATTGCGATCGGGGCCCGCTTCGATGACCGCGTCACCGGCAAGGCCGACACCTTCGCCGCGAAGGCGCAGAAGATCCACATCGACGTGGATCCCTCCTCGATCAGCAAGACCGTCGTGGTGGATGTGCCGATCGTGGGCGACGTGAAGCGCACCTTGCAGCAACTCAACAAGCTCGTCAAGGCGCCCGACACCGAGGCGTGGCTCAAGACGATCGATGCGATGCGCAAGCAGTATCCGCTCATCTACAAGGATCGGGGCAAGCTGCTGCCCCAGGTCGTCATTCAGGAGATCTCCCAGATCACGCACGGCGACGCGGTCGTGGCGACCGGCGTAGGCCAGCACCAGATGTGGACCGCCCAGTTCTATCAATTCAACAAGCCGCGCTCGTTTTTGACGAGCGGTGGCTTGGGCACGATGGGCTACGGCTTTCCCGCGGCGATCGGCGCGGCCTTCGGCCGGCCGAACGAGGTCGTCTTCGATATCGACGGCGACGGCAGCTTTGAGATGACGCTGCAGGATTTGGCGACGGCGGTCATCCACAAGCTGCCGATCAAGGTCGCCATCATGAACAACCAGCACCACGGCATGGTGCGCCAGTGGCAGGA
>JACQRC010000038.1 GCA_016206665.1 Candidatus Omnitrophota bacterium
ATATCATGTTGGTCTCGGTCACCGAGCGCACGCGGGAGATCGGCCTGCGCATGGCCGTTGGGGCGACCCAGCGCGACATCCTGACACAGTTTTTATCGGAGTCGGTGGTGTTGAGTTTGTTGGGGGGTCTGGTGGGGGTGGGCTTCGGCGTGGCCGGCGGCGGGCTCATTCGTGCGTTCGCCGGCTGGCCGGTCACCACCTCGCCGCAATCGGTGCTGCTGGCGTGGGGCTTCGCGGGGGCGGTGGGGGTCGGCTTCGGCATCTACCCTGCCCGGAAGGCATCAGAGCTCGATCCGATTACCGCACTGCGTTACGAATAGCACGGAAACACGGAATCACGAAACGAGCAAAAAACAGACCACGGAGACACGGAACGAGTTTCCGTGCTTCCGTGGTCTTCCGTGTTTCCGTGGTGTGTTATTTAGTGTAGGGCTTCTTCGCCGGCGTAGCGCTGCCGTAGGCGCCGCCGCCGATGGACGACGACGAGCCGGAGCCCAGCATCGCCTCTCGGCCCTCGGTGGCCAAGCAGTCGTCGTACGAATAGGAGACCGGCATGCCGTTGAAGTTGGGCACCCAGAAGGTCAGGATGTCCACCCCGCCTGACAGCGCCCGCAGCGCGGTGCAGCCCACACCCTTGCCGACCCCCGTGAGCGTGCCGATCAACGGTGGGCCCGCCTTGGTCTCATTCACGACATTGACGATGAGATCGACGGGACAGGTCGCCACATTCAAAATCCCGCGCCCGATCATCCCCCAGAACTTCTGTTTGTATTCAGGTGAATTCGCCTTCGCGTAGATCGCTTCCTGGGCCCACGCCGACGGAGCCATGACCGCCAGCACCGCCAACGCCAACAGCACTCGTTTCATCGAACCCTCCTCTGCTTTTTCTCCGACGGAATGTGTGGTTTCAGTCTAACCCATGCCTGACGCCATTGTCAACCCATTCGCACCAGCAGCAACGTTCCCAGGGCCAAGTAGGTCGAAGTGCTGATCAAATCCGTGATGGTCGTGATCAGGGGACCGGTCGCGGTCGCCGGGTCGATGCGGAAGTGGAGAAAGACAAACGGTTCAACGGAGCCGATGGTCGAAGCCACCGCCATCGACGTCAACATCGCCAGCCCGACGACCGCGGCAAAGACCCAGCCCATCTGCGCGTACAGCAGGTGCGCCGCCACGCCCACCACGATACCGTAGGAAATCCCCAACAGCAATCCCACCCGCAGCTCCAGCAGCATCACCCGCCGCCAGCTCTCCGGATGGATCTGACCGATAGCCAATCCGCGCACCGCAATGGTGGCGGACTGCGCGCCGACGTTGCCCCCCATGGCGGCAATGAGCGGGAGGAACGAGGCCAGGGCGACGATCTGCTGCAGGGTGCCTTCGAAATGCTTGATGACGAGGGAGACGATGAACCCGCCGATAATCGTGGCCACCAGCCACGGCATGCGCAATCGGGCCACCCGCCAGGCGGAACCGGCCAGAAACTCCTCCGCCTTGGTCCCCGCCATCTTGGCGATGTCCTCGCTGGCCTCGGCGCGGATGATATCGATGATGTCGTCGACCGTCAGGATGCCGGTCAGATGATCCTGGTCGTTGACGACGGGGAGCGCATTGAGGTCGTGGCGGGCGACGATCTTGGCGGCCTCCTCCTGGTCGGTCGTGGGCCGCACCTTGATCGCGTCGACCGATGTCATCAGCTCGCCGAGGGTGGCATCCGCCGCCGCGCTCACCAAATCCGGCAGGGCGAGGCCGCCGATGAGCCGGCCCTGCTCATCCGTCACAAACAAGGCGTAGAGGTACTCCCGTTCATGCGGCCGCGTGACCGCCTGGAGCGTCTGGAGGGCCTGATGCGCCGTCATCCGTGGCGTCAGGCGCACGAAGGTGGTGTGCATCAGCGCGCCCACGCTGTTCGGCGGGTAGGATTCGATGATTTGCAGCCGCTGCAGCGCCTCCTCCCGCTTGACCAGGTTCTTCATCTTGCTCATCGCGCGGTGCGGCAACCGATGCAGCAATCGGGCCAGGTCATGCGGATGCAATCCGGCGAACAAGGGCGCGATCTGCTGTTCATCCAGCTTGCCGAGGAGGAAGCGCTGGGCCTCCATCTCGAGATTTTCGAAGAGCTTGACCGCCTGGGTCGCGCTCAGCAATTGGAAGACGGTCAGCTGCTCGTCGGGCGCGAGCTGGCTCCAGCAGAAGACGAGATCCGCCGGCTGGCACTCCTTGAGGAGCTGCTTGAGCAGGTCCAGATCGCGCTGGATCAGCAGATCCTTCATCTCGGGCAGCAGCAGCGCCATCGGTTGGATGCTGTTGTGATTGGCCATCTTGCCGGCGGGCATGCGTGGGGCCTAGGCGGTGGGTTCGAGCGGGCGTTGTTCTTCGTACACGCCGATCTTGCGAAATCGGTCATACCGGCGGCGCAACAGCGCTTCGGGGGTCATGGCGGCCATCTCCTGCAGGAAGCGCAGCATCGTCTCCTTGAGGCGTCGGGCCAGCAGCTCCGGATCACGATGGGCCCCGCCGAGCGGCTCCTCGATGATCTCATCGATGAGGCCCAACCGCAGCAGATCCTTCGCGGTCATCTGCAGCGCCGCGGCCGCTTCGGGGGCGCGCTTGCGGTCCTTCCAGAGAATCGCCGCGCAGCCTTCGGGGGAGATGACCGAGTAGTAGGCGTTTTCGAGCACACAGATGCGGTCGCCGATCCCGATCCCTAACGCGCCGCCCGACCCTCCCTCCCCGATGACCATGCAGAGGATCGGGACCGCCACCTGCACCATCTCGCGCAAATTGTACGCGATCGAATGGGCCTGGCCGCGCTCCTCGGCGCCGATGCCCGGATAGGCGCCCGGCGTGTCGATGAAAATGAGCAGCGGCAGATGAAACTTCGCCGCCAGCCGCATCAGACGCAGGGCCTTGCGGTAGCCCTCCGGATGCGCGGAGCCGAAGTTGCGCATCAGATTCTCTTTGGTGTCCCGCCCCTTCTGGTGGCCGAGGACCATCACGGGCCGGCCATCCAGTTTGGCCATGCCGCCGATCAAGGCCTTGTCATCGCCATAGAGCCGGTCGCCATGCAACTCGACGAAGTCGGTCATCGTGGCCCGGATGTAATCGAGCGTGTAGGGCCGCTGCGGATGGCGCGCCAGCTGCACCCGCTGCCACGGCGTGAGCCCGCTGTACAGCTCATGGCGCAGCTGGGCGAGCTTCTCCTCGAGCGCCGCGATCTCCGGCTGAAGGCTCACCTTCCCCCCGGCGGAGAGTTTCTTCATCTCCTGGATGCGGGCTTCGAGTTCGACGACCGGTTTTTCGAAGTCGAGGGGCGTGGCTTGCATTATTCGGTGATGGTCACCGTGGTCCCCAGCGGGACGATCGTGAAGAGCTCTTCCACGTCGGCATTCGCCATGCGCACGCAGCCGGCCGTCACCGCCTGGCCCAGGACCTGCGGGTCGGTGGTCCCGTGGATGCCGTAGCCACTCTGCGATAACCCGAGCCAGCGCGTGCCGAGAATATTCTCCGGACTGTTCGCCGGGACGACCGCGCCCACCTTGTACCATGCCGGGTGGGGCACCTTGTTGACGATCGTGAAGGTGCCGAGGGGTGTGGAGCGGTTCGCGCCTGTCGAGATGCGGTAGCGCTTGAAGGGGATGTGGTCGGCTTCGAGGGTGAGCGTGTTGGTGGAGGTCTGGACCGCGATGGTGAAGGTCGCCGTCGTCACCTTGAGCCGCCGGCCTGGTAAAATGAGATCGCCGGAGAGATGGTTGGCCCGCTGCAGGAGATCCACCGTGGTGTGATACTGCTTGGCGATCTTGGCCAGGGTGTCGCCCGGCTGGATCGTATAGGTGGTATCACGGGCGCCCACCGTCGGTGAAAAGAGCAGCTCGACCCGCACCCGCTGCAGCGCCTCCTGAGCGCGCGCACCGCCGCCGGCCTGTTGGTACGCCTCCTGGGCATCGAGCAGGCGGCCCACCTGCTCATAGAGCTGACCCAGCCGCCACGCCGCCTCGCTGGCGACCGCGCCCTCAGGATGCTCGCGCCGCACCTGTTCGCAGAGGCGAATCGCTTCGTCAGGGTGGCCGGCCTGGGCCTGCGCATCGGCCTGCCGCAGCAGGCTCCCCCCCTGTCCCGGCAGCAGGCCGCCTAACACGGCGGGCTGCTGCCAGACCGTCCAGCCGGCCACGCCCACGGCGACCACGACGAAGAGGCCCGCCATGACCATCACGTGCGTGCGTTTCATCCGACCCGCCACCCTCCCACGATCAACGACACCGCCACACCGCCACCACGAACCCGACCACCATCCCGGCGATCACCTGCACCGGCGTATGGCCGAGGAACTCCTTCAGTTTCTCTTCCGGCTTGATGGGGCGCTGGTAGTAGATGTCTTCCAACAGGCGATTGAGCATCTGGGCCTGCCGCCCTGCGGCGCGGCGCACCCCCTGGGAATCGAAGGCGATGATCAGCATGACGACGAGGGCGATGGCGAAGAAGACGGAATCGAAGCCCTCCCGAATGCCCACCGCCATCGCGAGGGCCGTCACACCGGCCGCGTGGGAACTCGGCATCCCGCCGGTCCAGATGAGCCACTTGAAATCGAACCGCCGGTACTGCAGGACGCCGATGGTCACCTTGATCGTCTGCGAGACGACCCAGGAGACCACCACCGTCCAAAAGATCTGATTGTGCGCGAACTCGCGCAGCCAGGGACCCATGGGTGGCGGTGGTTACGGGGAGGCGGGCACGGCCGATGATACCGTCTCTTGGGAGGCCGTGGGTGGCGCCACGGGGTCTGCCGGGGCGGGCACCACGCGCACGCGAAACCGCGCCGGACCGATCGTCGGCACCCCGTCCTCGATGACGTAGCCGCGATTGCCTTCCAGGGTGCCGCGGGGCGACGGCGTCGCCGGCTTTGGACGGGCCGCGGCCGGGCGGGGGCGGGGCGCGGCCGGCGGCATCGTCGGCACGACGCGTGGCGGGCCCTGCAACTTCAGATGCTGCTTCGCCTCGCGCAGGGCGGCCTGCAGCTCGTCGATGTTGTGGAGCCGCGCATCGAGGGCCGCGCGCTGGGTGGTCAGATCGGTCACCTGGGCCTGGAGCGCGGCCTTCGTCTGCCGCAGGCCCTCCAGCGTCTTGGCAGCCTGGGCGGCGCTCTTGGCGAGCCGGTCAGCCTTATCCTCGAGGAACCCCACGCGGTCGGTCAGGGTGACCTTCTCCGCCAACGCGGCCTGGAGACTGTTTTGGGTGGTGACCAGCTCGCCTTCCACCTGGGCTTTGGCCCGCTCCGACAACACGAGGGATTGCTGCGTCTCGGCCAGGCGCGCCGTCAAGACGTTGCGCTCGCGCAGCAGCGCAACATACTGCACGACGCCATACGCCGCGAAGGCGATGGCGGCCAGGAGCACGGCAAGCACGAGCAGACGGCGCAGCTTCATGGTCCCGCCTCTATTGTACTCATCGGCACCCTCCGGCGCAACGGTCGGCTCCGCGATGGCCCTTGACGGCCGACCGCCGGGTGTGGTATCGATGGATATTGTGTAATTGACAAGTCAATGATTTCTGTTTTGTCAATACCTTCCGGCATTCGCGCTTTCTTAGTATAGGCCACCACGCACACGAAGGCAAGGCGTTTCGCCCATGCTCGCCCGCGTCATCTCCGCCGCTCTCGCAGGCCTTGAGGCCTACCGCGTCGACCTGGAGGTCGACGTGGCCGGCGGCTTGCCCACGATGACCATCGTGGGCCTGCCGGATGCCGGAGTCAAGGAAAGCCGCGACCGGGTTCGGGCCGCCATCAAGAACAGCGGCTGTGAATTTCCCCTGGGCCGCATCACCGTGAATCTCGCCCCGGCCGATGTGAAAAAGGCCGGCCCGGCCTTCGACCTGCCCATCGCCCTGGGCATCCTGGCCGCCGCCGGCCAGTGCGACCCGATGCGCCTCGACAACGTGGCCTTCATCGGGGAATTGGCGCTCGATGGCGCCGTCCGTCCGGTCCGCGGGGTGCTCCCCATGGCGCTGCATCTGCGCCGGCGGGGGTGCCGGGCGGCGGTCGTGCCGGCCGCGAACGGCGCCGAGGCTGCCGTGGTCGAAGGGCTCGATGTCCATCCGATCGGCAGCCTCCAGCAGCTCCTCGTCTGGCTGGCGGCGGAGGCGCTCCCGCCGCCGTTGCGGCTCCAGATGCGCGCGATCCTGCGACAGGGCCGCGCCAAGTCGGCGGGCGACTTCGCCGAGGTTCGCGGGCAACCCTATGCGAAGCGCGCCCTCGAGATCGCGGCGGCCGGAGGCCACAACTGCCTGCTCGTGGGGCCGCCGGGCAGCGGCAAGACGATGTTGGCGCAGCGCCTCGACTCCATCCTGCCCGCGCTCACCGTCGAGGAATCGCTCGAAACGACCGCTATCCACAGCATCGCGGGTCACCTCGGAGCCGCCACGCCCCTGCTGGCCGAGCGCCCCTTCCGCGCGCCCCACCACACCGCCAGCAACATCGCCCTCGTCGGCGGCGGCACGCAGGCGCGGCCGGGCGAGATCTCGCTGGCCCATCACGGCGTCTTGTTCCTCGACGAATTGCCCGAGTTCCACCGCGATGTTCTGGCCGCCCTGCGCCAGCCGCTGGAGGAGGGCTGGGTCACCGTGGCGCGGGCGGAGCGGGTCTGGCGGTACCCCTCGCGGTTCCTGCTGATTGCGGCCATGAACCCGTGTCCCTGCGGCTACCTCACCGATCCCCGCCGCCGCTGCTCCTGCACCGCGATCCAAATCCGGCAGTACCTCGCCAAGCTCTCCGGCCCGCTCCTCGACCGGATCGATTTGCAGGTGGATGTCCCCCGCGTGCCCGCGTCCGCCTTGATGACCGGCGGTCGCGCAGAACCCTCGGCGGCGATCCGTCGACGGGTGCAGCAGGCCCGGCGCGTGCAGCAACGGCGGCTCCGCGGCACGACGCCGGCGTGCAACGCGTTGCTGCGCGGCCGGACGCTTGAGCGCTCGTGCCGCCTCGACGCGGACGGGACGCGGCTGCTCGAGCAGGCGATGGAGGAATGGAGCTTGAGCGCGCGCTCGCGGAACAAGGTGCTCAAGGTAGCGCGGACCATCGCCGACCTCTCCGGCAGCGACGCCATCCGCGTCGAGCAGGTGCGCGAGGCCCTGCAGTACCGCAGCCTCGACCGTCTCCTCTGGCAGTGACCCCACCAGAACCTTGAGCCCGCAGGGATTCTTTGCTACAATATCAGCCATGCAACGTCTGTTCGCCTGGATGGCCCTCGGCGTCATCGTGGCCTCGCCGCGCCCGGGCTGGGCCGCATCGAACCCCACGGCCGCGGCCACCACCGCTGCCGCCGTCGCCAACGCGCCGACCGATGTCGACCGCCTGGAAATCCTGCTCGACGCCGTCGATCAACTCGATGGCGAGATTCAGTCCCTCAAGCAGCAGGCCGCGGCCACCCACATTCCTGGGGAACAGGAGCGTCTCCAAGCTCAGAGGGAGGCGCTGCAACAACAGCGCGCCGGCCTCGCGGCACAGGTCGAGTCCCTCCTGCCCGCCTTTCCCGCATTGCAGCAGCGCTGGAAGGCCCGGCACACCGCCGAACGGTCCGGCGCCATCGAACAGCGCATCGACCAGCAGCTGAAACGGCAAGAGATCCTGTTGGAGAATACCGCGAACACACGGGCCAGGAGATAGTCCGCCTGCTTGTGAGCACCCCCCGGGCACGGGTCAGCGGCTGTGTGCTGTGCCTGCTCGCCGCGACGGCAGCGTGGGCCGCGAGCCCCGCGAAGGAGCAGGCGATCGAGTCATCCGCCGGTGCGCCCGGCTTTGCCTCCGGCGAACTCCCGACCACCGAGCAGCTCCTCACCGTCTTGAAGCAGCGGGCGGAGACGGCGATCAAGGCCCGCCGCGCGCAGGCGCCCCGGCTGATCACCGCGAACACCTCCCTCGCCTACGGCTTCGACAACAACGTCAATCTGGATAGCTCACGGAAAGGCGACGGCTACCTGGAGGAAGCGGCGGGCCTGGCCATCCGACCGCACCTCACGCCGTGGCTGGGCCTCGAAGGCTCCTACCAGATCCGCAACACGCACTACACCCAATTCACGGACAACAACACCTGGTCGAACACCCTGGGAGCCCTGGCGCGCTGGACGCCGCACCCCCACGTCAGTCTGGAAGCCGGGTATGAGTATGAAATCTTCAACTACCCCTTCGACACCTCCAACAGCTTCTTCGATCATCGCGTCACCCTCCGGCTTCGCCACATCCTGAACCACGTCTTCTTCCACGAAGCCTCGTGGGGTTATCTGCTGCGCAACTATGACACGCGCAAGGCGTCCGATCCCAGCGGCACGGAAACACCCTCGGTGCGCGAGGATCAGCGGCAGACGGTCGGCTACGAGTTAGGGGCCATCCTCGGCGAGACGGTGGTGCGGCTCAAGCAGGAGTGGTACGAAAATCTATCCAATGAGGGGTTGGAGGATTTTTATGACTGGCAGGATTACCGCGTGCGCCTCTCAGCGAGCCGGCAGTGGTGGCAGAAGCTGCTGACCACCGCCAGCGCCGCCTACGAACGGCGCAACTACGCCCGACGCAGCGTGCCCACCAAGAACGTGGCTGAGAAGGATGATCTCGCGACCCTCAGCGTGTCGTTGTTCTATGCCGTAGCCAACCATTGGGACGTAGGATACACCTGGCTGTGGCGGGAGCAGGTCTCGAACGACCCGCGGCTGGACTTTGCCGACACGATCCATCAGTGGGGCGTGTATGGGCGCTTTTAGGGCTTCGCGCGGGACTGGTGCTTGACGAGCAGGCTGACGCGGACAATCTGTTCGAGGTAGTCGATGTCCACCGGCTTGACGACGAATTCGAAGGCCCCATCGCTGAAGAGGCCATCCGCCCCCTGGTAGTAGGGATAGCCGGTCACGACGACGACCGCGGTCTCGGGTGCTAGCTCGCGCACATCTTTCAGTACGGACACTCCATCCATAACCGCCATCATCAGGTACATGAGCATCAGGTAGACATGTGGATGCGC
>JACQRC010000039.1 GCA_016206665.1 Candidatus Omnitrophota bacterium
GCGAGGCCCGCTGTCGCGGGCCGAGTCGAAGGGCTCGCTCACCATGACCCTGAGCGAGCGACGAACGGAGTGAGGAGCGAGTCGTGGATTCGACTCGCTGCGCTCGCTCACCACGATGCTGAGCGAGCCGTGCGAGTCGAAGCATCGAATGGGTCATCGCAGGGCCTCGTGCTGGCCCGCGGGCGGCGGCACGGGACGCGCCGGTGACTTGATCGACGTCGCGGGCGGACGCTGCGGCGGCACCTCCAGATACTGCATCGCCTCCTGCGCCACCGCCTTGAAGACGGGTGCGGCCACCACGCCACCGTAATAGGCGCCGCGCGGCTCATCTAATATCACCACGATGACGAGCTTCGGCTGCTCGGCCGGCACAAAGCCGGCAAAGGTCGCGACAAATTTGCTGTGCGAGTAGCGGCCGTCCGGCTCCAGTTTCTGGGCGGTGCCGGTCTTGCCGGCCGCCGTGTAGCTTTTCATCTTGGCCGACCGGCCGGTGCCCAGCTCGACGACCCGCGCCAGCATGGCCCGCACCGTCCGCGCGGTCGCCTCGCTCACCACGCGCCGTGAGACGAGCGTGATTTGCTCCACGACCCGGCCCTGCGGATCGAGGACCGTTTCCAACAGATGCGGCTTCACCCACCGGCCGCCGTTGGCGATCGTCGCCATCGCGCAGGCGGTCTGCAGCGCCGTCACCCCAACCTCATGGCCGATCGGAACGGCGTTCATCGAGGTCTTGGTCCATCGGCCCAGCGGCCGCACGAGGCCACGGACTTCGCCCGGCAGATCGACGCCGCTCACCTCGCCAAACCCGAAGGCCCGCACATAGCGGTGCAGCCGCTCCACCCCCAACCGCTGGGCGGCCTTGATCGTGCCGATGTTGCTCGAGTACTGAATGACCTCCTGAAAGGTGAGCGAGCCGTAGGGGTGCACATCATGGATGACATGGCCACCGGCGACCGTCATCTCGCCGTTCTCGCAAAAGATCCGCTCGCTCGGCTGGATCAGCCCCTCCTCCACCAGCGCGCTCGCGGCGATCATCTTGAAGACGCTGCCCGGCTCATTCACGTCGGTGATCGCGCGGTTGCGGTGGCGATCGAGGCTGGCCCGCTGGGGATGATGCGGATCAAAAGTCGGACGGTTCGCGAGGGCGCGGATCGCGCCGGTCTGCGGATCCAGGATGATGATGGTGCCGCCCTTGGCGCGCGATGTACGGTAGGCCCGATCGAGCTCGCGCTCGGCGAGGTACTGCAGGACGCGGTCGATGGAGAGGACCAGGCTGCCCCCGGATTTCGCCGGGCGGCGGTCGAGCCACCAGCCCCACAGCTCGCGGCCGCGGCCGTCCCGCAGGGTCTTGCGCCAACCCGCCTCGCCGCGCAGGATCGCGTCATAGAAGAGCTCGAGGCCCTCGAGCCCCACCTGATCGATATCGGTGAAGCCGAAGAGGTGGCTGCCCAGATCGCCGGCCGGATAGAACCGCTTCGGCTCGCTCGTGAGCCACACGCCGCGCCACGGCATGCGCCGGATGCGCTGCGCCTGATCCGGCGTGATGTGGCGCGCGAGCCAGACGAAGCCGCGAGGCTGCGACAGCTTGGCGAGCAGCGCGCCGGCGTCGACGTCCAGCACCGCCGCCAGGCGATGCGCGATGGTCCGGGCATCATCGACATGGCGGGGATCGGCGTAGACGGAATCAACGAGGAGGCTCTGGACCAGGGGTTGGCGGTGCGTATCGAGGAGCGCGCCCCGCATGGGCGGGATGGCAATCGTAACTTGATGCTGGCTGCGCGCCATCGCCTGCAGCCGGGAGGCGCGCAGGATCTGGAGGGACACCAACTGCAGCCCAATGACGAGGAAGGCTGCAGACAGCACGCCCACGACCCAGACGAGGCGCGCGTTATGGGACCGACTCGACACCCAGGATCCTCAGGGAGCGCACCCGGGAAGCACACTCCCAACCACGAGACCGCGAAGAGCGAACGCCGCTAGCCTCCGTCCCTTCGACTCGTCCCGCCTATCGGCGGGACTCGCTCAGGACGTGCTGAGCGAGCGCAGCGAGTCGAAGCACGCAGCGGCGGTTAATCTTGTAGATCGCCTGGATCAACGTGCGCCGCGGCGTCGGTGCTCGCCTCCGCCTCCGTGGTCAGGGCTAACCACGCAGGCTGCGAGGCGGTCGACGACATGGCGGGTACGGCGGCCAGATGCACGACATGCGTCGGACCGCGAAACGCCAGGCGCACCTGGGCCTGGCTCAGATGGCGGTCCAGCGACTGGGGACTCGCCAGCGCCAGGACCTGCGTGCGCAGGTAGCTCTGCCGCTGGGCCGCAATCTGCCATTGGTCATACCGCTCATCCAAGGCATAGCTCAATCGCACCAGGTGCAGCTGCTGGTGGGTGTACGCCAACGCCCCCAGCGTCACGGTGAACAGGATGGCAAAGAATCGTTTCAGCGTCATGGTGTTTCCCCGCGGCGAATCGCGCGCAGCTTCGCGCTGCGGATGCGCCGGTTGGCGGTGACCGCCTCCGCCGTCGGCTCGACCGGCTTGCGGGTCAACAACTGCCAGCCCCCCGCTTTCACCCACGATTGAAAGGCGCGCTTCACCACCCGGTCCTCCAGCGAATGAAAACTGATGATGACCACCCGCCCGCCGCGCGCCATCAGGGTGGGCGCCTGTGCCAGGACCCGCTCCAGCGCCTCCAGCTCCTGATTGACGACGATCCGCAGGGCCTGGAAGGTGCGGGTGGCCGGATCGAGCCCCCGCCTCCGTGTCGACTCCCGGCGGGGCCGCGGACTCGCCTGCCGCACCAGGCCGGCCAGCTCCCCGGTCGTGCGAATCGGCCGGCGCCGGCGCGCCTCGACGATGGCGCGGGCAATCCGCCGCGAGCCGCGCTCCTCGCCGTACTTGTACAAGAGGTCCGCGAGCTCCCGTTCCGGCAACCGGTTGACGAGGCTCGCCGCCGTCACCGGCTGCGCCTGGTCCATGCGCATGTCGAGAGGTGCATCGTGCATAAAACTAAACCCTCGCTCGGGTGTGTCCAGTTGCACGCTCGACACGCCCACGTCCAACACGAGTCCGTCGATCGCCGTGAGCCCGTGCTCACTCAAGACCGCGGCGAGATCCCCAAAGTTGGCCTGCCACAGCGTGACATGCGCCTGGGTGGCCAGCCGTTCCCGCGCGAGCTCGAGGACCTGCGCATCGCGGTCCAACCCGATGAGCCGCCCCCCGGGCGCCAGGCGTGGCGCAATCGCCGCGCTGTGCCCGCCGGCGCCCACGGTCCCGTCGACGATGAGGTCGCCTGGCCGCGGCGCCAGAAAGTGCAGGACCTGCTCGACGAGCGCCGGCTCATGCCACACGCCATCGCCTACTCCATCAACCGTTCCGCGATCTCTTCGAAGGTCGGGCGCGCGCTCTCCATGAACGCGGTCCACTTCTCCTTCGCCCACAGCTCGATGCGGTTCGCGACACCGACGATCACGAGATCGCGCTTGATCTCCGCGAAATCCTTCAGCAGCTTCGGCAAGAGCAGCCGGCCCTGCCGGTCCAGCTCGGCCTCGGATGCGCCCGAAAAGTAAAGGCGGTTGAAGCGCCGGGCCTCGGCCTTCGTGAAGGAGAGCGATTTCAACCGGCTCTCCTGCAGCCGCCACTCCTCCTCGGTGAAGAGAAACAGGCAGCTGTCGAGCCCCCGCGTCAGATATAACCGCTCGACCAGCTGCTCTTTGAACACCTCGCGGAACTTCGCGGGGATGATGACGCGGCCCTTGCGGTCGATGGCATGTTCATATTCGCCGTAAAACACCGAGTCAACTCCCCTCCTCCGCCACCCATGAAAAATGGTAGGTCAGCGGATGGCTCTACCACCACTTTCCCCCACTCCCTACCACTCAGTGTCACAAGGATACCCGATGCCCCACCCCTTGTCAAGGGTAAATCTTTTGCATGGTTCCACGGAAAGTTGCGGTGTGCTGGAGGGAGAAGCAGGGACAGAGACGCTACCGCACCGCTGGTTGCGGCGCGCAGCGCGCCCGGATCAGACGGCTGGCAGGGGTGGTGCGAGTTGGAGCCTCTGCTTGGCGCGCGCCACATCCCGCCCGAGCTGGGCGCGGAGCCGCTCCAAGGAGGCGAACCGGCGCTCATCGCGCAGTCGTTCAACGACCCAGACCTCCGGACGCTCGCCATAGAGCGTCCCGTGAAACTGCAGCAGATGCACTTCGATCGTCAGGGGCAAACCGTGACGGAGGGTGGGACGCGTCCCAATGTTCATGACACCGGCGTACCAGCGATGGCGCAGCCGCACCCGCACCGCATAGACGCCGCGGCCGGGCAGGGCAAGATCCTCGACGTGGAGATTGGCCGTGGGCACGCCCCACTGCCGGCCGCGCGCCGCGCCCCGCACCACCGTGCCGGTCAGGGTCACCGGATGGCCCAGCCAGCGCGTGGCGGACGCCACATCGCCGCGGCCGATCGCCGTGCGGATGCGCGAGCTGCTGATCGCCTCGCCGCCCTCCTGCACCGGGCGCACGGCGCGCACGGTCAGGCCGAGAGCGCCGGCCAGGCGCCGCAATAACCGCGTGTTGCCGCGCCGGGCCTGACCGAAGACGAAGCGCTCGCCTACGATCAGCTCACGCACGCCGAGCCGCCGCACCAGCATGTCGGTGACAAACCGTTCCGGGGTCAACTTTGCAAAGGTTCGAGTGAAAGGAATCACGATGGTCGTGGCGATGCCGCATGCCGCCATCCATTCGAGCCGCTGCGCCAAGGTCATCAGCAAAGGCATGGGCCGATCCGGCCGGAGAATCTGCTGCGGATGCGGATCGAAAGTGACCGCACAACTGGTCAGGCGCAGTACCCGGGCGCGCGCGACCGTGGTCCGCAGAATCCGTTGATGCGCCCGGTGCACACCGTCAAAGACGCCGACCGTGGCGACCGCAGCGCGCCGGCCCGGCGTCCGGGGCATCCGATGCAGGATGATCATGAAGACACGGCAGTCCTGAAGACCACGCGCGGCATCGGCCGGAACCAGCCGGACAGGGTCGCGGGCGTCATCGTCTCGACCGCCGGCCAGGGCATGGCCTCGGCGAGCGCCCAGGAACCGGAGCGCATCCGACGCAGCGACGACACGCACGCCCCGCTGCCCACCGCCGTGCCCACATCCTCGACCAGGCTGCGGACGTACGTCCCTTTGGAACAGTGCAGACGAAACCCGGCCTCGGGCGGAGCCACGTCCAGCAGGGTAAACGCGTGCACGGTGATGGGACGCGCCTTCCGTGGCACCTCAATCCCCCGCCGCGTCCAGTCATACAGCGGACGGCCGCGGTACTTCGCCGCGGAGATGGGTGGGGGTGTCTGCTCCTGCGCGCCCACCAACCGCGCCATGGCGGCGGCGAGCGCCTCCGGCGTCACATGGGCATAGTCGGCGCTGCCGCGCGGTGTGCCCCACACATCCCCGGTATCGGTCGTGAGGCCCAGCCGCATCCGGCCCTCGTAGACTTTGTCTTCCTGTGACAGCGTCGCGGCCAGCTTGGTGCCTTGCCCGATGAGCAGGATGAGCACGCCGGTCGCCATCGGGTCCAGGGTGCCCGCGTGGCCCACGCGGCGCATGCCGAGCCGACGCCGCACGACATCGACGACATCATGCGAGGTGAGGCCCGCCGGTTTGTCGACGATCAAGAGGCCATCCATCATTGCTCTTGGAGCGCGGCGCGCAGCCGCGCCAGCAACCGGCGCTCCGCAACGCGAATCGGGCCCGGGATCAGGCAGCCGCTGGCGGCCTGGTGGCCGCCGCCGCCAAAGCTCCTCGCCACGCGGTTCACGTCAACGAGCCCGCCCTTGGAGCGCAGGCTCACCTTGGCATCGCCGTCGGCCTGTTCGCGCATCACGAACACGGCATGGACACCGTCGAGGGAGCGCGGCACATCCACGATCGCCTCGCTGGACGGCCGGCCGCCGGTCCGCCGCAGCATGGCGCGGGTAATGGTAACCCAGGCGATCCGCCCGCCCGCGGTGGTCCGCATCGCCTGCACCCCCTCGCCTAACAGCCGCAGTTGCGCCAGCGTGCGCCGCTCATAGAGGCGCTCGTAGACCCACGCCGGCCGGACCCCATGTTCCATCAGCTCGGCGGCGATGTGGTGCACCTCCGGGGTCGTGTTGGAATGGCGGAAGGAGCCGGTGTCGGTCAGGATGGCGACGTAGAGACAGAGCGCGGCGCGCGGTGTGATTGGCCGGCGCATCGCCGCAAAGAGTCGATAGATCAGCTCCCCGGCCGCGGCGGCCTGCGGGTCGACCCAGTTGATCGTGCCGAAACGCAGATTCGAGATGTGATGATCAATGTTGATGAGCGGCACATCGCGCTGCAACAGGGTCGCCATACGGCCCAACCGCTTGGGGTCCGGCACATCCATCGTCACGGCCGCGTCGTAGGCGAGCCCGCGCAGGGCCCGGGCGGGCCGCACCTGCTCTACGCCCGGCAGGAACCGCAGCTCCGGGGCGATGTCGCTGTCGTCGATGAGATAGGCGGTCTTGCCCAACCCCTTAAGCAGTTCGGCGAGGGCGAGCTGGCTGCCCAACGAATCGCTGTCGACGTTCACGTGGCCACTCAGCACAAACCGCCGTCCCCGCCGCAAGACCTCGATGACCCGGCGCATCGTCGCGGTGTCACGCATCCGCATCCTCCGGCGAGGGATCGGAGGTACTTCGACTCGTCCCGCCCTCGGGCGGGACTCGCTCACTACTCGCTTCGCTCGGCGGCAGGATCTGGTCCATCAACTGCGACATGTGCAATTGGCGGTCCACGGTTTCGTCCGGCACAAAGGTCAGCTCAGGATTGTAGCGCATCTTGATCCGGTCGCCGACGAGGCGCCGCACAAAGCCGGTCGCCCGTGAGAGCCCCTGCAGCGAGGCGGCGCGCTGCTCCGGCGTCCCCAGGCAGCTGAAGAAGACCTTGGCCTGCCGCAGGTCGGCGGTCACCTCGACGCGCATGATCGTCACGAATCCGACCCGCGGGTCCTTGAGCTCATCATGAATGATGCGGCTGATCTCCTTTTTCATTTCTTCAGCCACGCGCTCGAGCCGGACGCTCATAGGAACTCCAGTTCATGATCCAGCAGCTCGACGGAGCGCGAGCCGCGGATCCAGTCGACGATCTTGGAGAGCTGGCCGTTGAGGTACCGCTGGTCGGTGCCCACCGACGTCACGGCCAGCGCGGCGCGCTGCCACAGGTCGTGGCCGTCCACCTCGGCGACCGAGACGTTGAATCGGTGGTGGAGCTGGTCCTTCAGGCTCTTCAGCACCCTGCGCTTCTCTTTCAGTGAGTGATTCGCCGGCAGATGGAGATCGACCACCAGCACCCCGATCACCATCGCCCGGCTCACGCCAGATCGCCGATGAGCAGCCCGGCCAGCCGTTGCACGCACCGCTCGTGGCGCGGTTCCTCATCCATCGCGGAAAGCTCCTTGCGCCAGCGGCCCCGGTTGAGCTTCAGCAGCCAGCCCGCCGCGATCGCCTCCCGCATCCAGCGGCGCGTGCGCGGCTCGATGGTGAGGCCCAGGCGCTGCTCAAACCGCACCGCCCGCAGGATGCGCGAGGGATCGTCGATGAAACTGCGCGGGTGCAGCACCCGCAACCGCCGGGCCGTGAGGTCCCGCCGCCCGCCAAACTCATCGACGAGGCGGCCCCACGCGGCCGGTGCCAACCGGCAGGCCATGGCATTGATGGTGAAGTCCCGTCGAAACAGATCCTGCCGCAGCGTCCCTGGCCTGACCTTGGGATAGGCGGCCGGGACCGCGTAGCTCTCGCGCCGGCAGGTGGCGACATCGATCGTCCGGGTGCGGGTCGCGACCGTCGCGGTGCCGAACTGCGCGTGGATGGTCAGGCGGCCGCCGAGCGCGTCGGCCACGGCCCGGGCCAGCCGCGCCGCCTCCCGGTCCACCACGATATCCACGTCACGGGTGTGGCGTCCTAACAGCCAGTCGCGCACACAGCCGCCCACGGCGTAGGCCTGCTGGCCCTGCGCCTGCGCGATGCAGCCGATCCGCCGCAACAGCGGCCCGACGGCCCTCGGAATGCGCACCCGCGCCGCCGATGGCGTCACGGACGAGGATGATACTTCTGATGAATCGCTTTCAACCGGCCCTTGTCGATGTGGGTGTAGCGCTGGGTCGTCGAAATATCGGCATGCCCTAACATCTCCTGGACCGACCGCAGGTCGGCCCCACGCTCCAAGAGATGCGTGGCGAACGAATGCCGTAACGTGTGCGGCATCACGCGCTTCTGAATCTTCGCCGACCGCGCGTAGGATTTTATCATCCTCCACAGGCTCACCCGTGTCAAGGCCTTTCCCCGATGATTGAGAAAGAGGTGTGCCGACGCTGCGGCCTTGAGCAGCCGGGGCCTGGCGTGGCTGAGATACCGTTCCACCGCCGCGCTCGCCCGCCGGCCGACCGGGACGATCCGCTCCTTGCCGCCCTTGCCCAAACACCGGACATAGCCGACCTCCAAATTGAGATCGGCCACCTGTAACTTGGTGATCTCGGAGGCCCGCATGCCCGTCGCGTACAGCAGCTCGAGGCAGGCCTGATCGCGCAGCCGCTGCCAGTCGGTCTTGATGCGCGCCGGCTGCTGCAGCAGCCGCTCCGTCTCGTCGACGGAGAGCGCCTCGGGCAGGCGGCGCCACAGCGATGGGGATTCGATCGTCTCGGTGGGATCGTGCGCGAGGTGGCGCTGGGCCACGAGGTACCGGAAGAAGACCTTGATGGCGACGAGCCGCCTGGCCAGGGTCCCGCTCGCCCGGCCCCGACCCTTCTCGGTCATCACATAATTGAGGATATCGTTGCGCGTCACGCGCGCGAGGGCGTCGGTCTTGCCGGCGGCGAGGAAGCCGGCGAAGAGGAGCAGGTCGCGGCGGTAGGCCTCGAGGGTGTTGGCGGAGAGCCCGCGCTCGACGCTGAGGAAATTCAGAAACTCCTCGATGAGCGCCTTCACGGAGTACTGGCACCCGCTGGTTTTAGCAAGTCCGCCACCCGTTTCGCGAGAAACTCCCGGTGCATCAACCGCTGCTGCCGCTCGAGCCGGGTGCGCCACGTGCCGGTCTCGGCCAGGCTCAGGTCCATCGATGCGTGAAAGCGCTTCGCGCAGGCCTCGGTTTCAGCGATCACGGGGTTCAACCGCTGCGCGGTGGACGCTTCCAGCAGCGCCTGCAATTTCCGCAGCTCGGAGGCCGACTCCGTCGCACCGCGGATGACCTTCGGCTGGTTGCCGGTCTCAAGGCCGGTGAGGACCTCGGCGTTCCAAAAAACCCATTGCAGGTAATGGCGCTCGTAGGATTCGAGCGGCGTCCGGTGGATCTCGTACGTTTTCGTGGTCGACAGCGCCACGACGCGCTGCGGATGTTTGGGCTTGCGGACAAATTTCCGGCGGAGGCTTTCGCAGCCGGTCAGCAACATGGCCGCTAGCAGCGAGCAGCTAGCAGCGAGCAGCCAGCGAGGAGAGCAAGGCCTCATGCGGCACCACCCTTTCCCTGAATCAATCGTTCAAAGGCTGCTTCATCCAGCATCGTGACCCCCAACTGTTTCGCCTGGGCCGCCTTCGAGCCGGGGTCGCGGCCCACGACGACGTAGTCGGTTTGGCGGCTGACGCTGCCGGAGGCCCGACCGCCCAACTGATGAATCAGCCGCGCTACCTCCTCCCGGCTGTACCGTGTCAGCGTCCCGGTGACCACCAGCGTCTTGCCGGCCAGCGGTCCGTGCGCCTGAGGCCGCGCGCGCTCCGTCATCACGACCCCGGCCCGGCGCAGCTTGTCCAGGATGGACTTGGTCCCCGGCTGGCGGAAATACGCGATGATGGATGCGGCCACGACCGGTCCCACATCGGAAATCTCCGTCAGTGCCGCTTCGGTGGCGGCCATCAACCGCTCGAGGCTGCCGAAGCGCTCGGCGAGTGTCACCGCCGCCTGCTCCCCCACGTGGCGGATGCCGAGGCCGTACAGCACACGCGTCAGCCCGCGCGACCGGCTGGCTGCGATCGCCTCGAGCAGCTGCTCCGCCTTCTTCTCGGCGAAGAGCTCCAACGTCAACAGCTGCGTCTTGGTGAGCGCGTAGAGATCGGCCACGTCACGCACCAGATGCCGCTCGAGCAGCTGCTCGACGACCACGACGCCCAGCCCCTCGATATCCATCGCCCCGCGGCTGCCGAAGTGGAGCAGGACCCGAGCCAGCTGCGCCGGGCAGTTGGGGTTGACGCACCGGTAGGCGACATCCTCCTCCTTGACCTTGCTCACCGGGCCGCGGCAGGCCGGGCAGGTCTTGG
Organism: Candidatus Omnitrophota bacterium; assembly: GCA_016206665.1. Classification (GTDB taxonomy): domain Bacteria; phylum Omnitrophota; class Gorgyraeia; order Aquiviventales; family JACQRC01; genus JACQRC01. The sequence continues at coordinate 10,293 of JACQRC010000039.1, forward strand.
GCACCGAGACGGCGCGCTCCGTGCCGGTGCGCTTGCTCTTGATCACCGAGATGACTTGGGGGATCACCTCCCCGGCCCGTTCGATGACGACCCAGTCTCCGATCTTGACGCCGAGGCGCTGGATCTCGTCGAAATTGTGCAGCGAGGCGTGCGAAATCGTCACCCCGCCGCATTCGACCGGCTGGAGCCTGGCGACCGGTGTCAGGGCGCCTGTCCGGCCGACCGACGGCTCGATATCCAGAATCTTGGTCGTCGCCTGGTGCGCCGCAAATTTGTACGCGATCGCCCAGCGCGGCGATTTCAGCGTGAAGCCCAGCCGTCGCTGCTGGTCGAAGCCATTCACTTTGACGACGAGACCATCGACCTCATAGGCCAGCCGCTCCCGTGCGGTCTCCCACGTCCGGCACAAGGTCAGCACCTCGTCGATCGAATGGCAGACCGTCGCATGCTCGGTGGTCGGCAGAGCCCACGCGCGGCAGGCGCGCAAAAACTCCCAGTGGGTCGCCACGTCGAGTCCCTCGGCATGCCCATGGGAGTGGACGAAGAAGCGCAGCGACCGTTGCGCCGTGACGCAGGGATCCTTCTGCCGCAGGGAGCCGGCCGCGGCGTTGCGCGGATTCGCGAAGAGCTCCTGAGCCGCCTTCGCCGCACGTTCGTTGCACCGGCGAAAGGCCTCCCGCGTCATGTAGATCTCCCCACGCACCTCGAGCCGTGTTGGCGGCCGGCCGCGCAGACGCAATGGAATGGCGCGGATGGTCCGGACATTGGCCGTCACATCTTCGCCCGTCTCCCCATCGCCGCGCGTCGCCGCCGAATGCAGCCGTCCTGCGTCATAGGTCAGCGCGATGCCCACCCCGTCGATCTTGAACTCGACGACATACTCCTGCGGCGCCGTCCCCAAGCCTTTCACGACGCGCTCATGCCACGCCAGCAGCTCGGAGGCCGTGTAGGTATTGTCGAGGGAGAGCATCGCCAGGCGGTGGCGCACCGGACGGAAGGCCTCGCTGGGCATGCCGCCCACCCGCTGCGTGGGCGAGTCGGGTGTCACCCACGCAGGATGCGCGGCCTCCAGCTCCTGGAGCTGCCGCAGCAGGCGGTCGTATGCCGCATCGGCAATCTCCGGCTGATTCAGGACATAGTAGCGATAATCGTGACGCCGGATCTGCTCGCGCAGCCGCTCGATCTCGGTGCGGTGTACGGTGTGGGCGCGGGTTTTGGCGGACATGATACGCAGAGGAAGACGAATCCTACCGGTTAAAAATAGCGGATGTCAAATTCGTGGAACTCGCCGGTGGCATGGCTCCAGGAGAGCTCGACCCGGTGGATGAAGTTCTTCATGGCGCTCGTCCGGATCGCGGCGAGGAACTCATTCAGGATCGCCTCCTCGCCTTCGACGACTACTTCGACCCGCCCATCGCGCAGATTCTTGGCCCAGCCGGTCACGCCGAGTTGCCGGGCGATCTCCTCCGCCGTCATCCGGAAGCCGACGCCCTGCACCCGGCCGCCGTAGTAAACGTGGACCCGTTTATACATACGATAACATCCGGTGATGCCGGTGATAAAAGCGGTGATGACAGTGATACGAAACCTGTTTTATCACCGTCATCACGTTGTTATCACCGTCATCACCGATATTAAGGTGGTCGGGGCGGCCAGACTTGAACTGGCGACCTCTTGGTCCCGAACCAAGCGCTCTACCAAGCTGAGCCACGCCCCGGTCGCAATGGTGTCCAGTGTACTACATTCACCGTCGGGAAACAACGCCCTTGCGGTGCGGCAGCATCCACAAGGAGGCCCATTTCAAGAGATAGTCGCCTTCCAGGTTGACCAGCTCGCCGGGCCGACGCTGGCCGAGGGTGGAGTGGCGCAGGGTGTGCGGAATGAGGTCGACGCGCACGGTGCCGCCCTGGACGGCCACGATCGTGAGGCTGACACCATCGACGGCGAGTGAGCCCTTGGGCAGCAGCCACCGCCGCATCGCCGCCGGCACGCGGATCGAGAGCCAGACCTCCTCGCCCCGCCGTCCGCGGCCGAGCACCGTGCCGGTCCCATCCACGTGGCCCTGCACAAAGTGGCCGTGCACCCGGTCGGCGAACTGCATGGGCCGCTCGACATGGACGCGCGAGCCTGGACGCAACCTGGCGAAGTTCGTCCGCCGCCACGTCTCGGGAATGACGTCACACCGCACCAGCGGGCCGCGGCGGCCGGTCACGGTCAGGCAGGCTCCGTTGACGGCCAGACTCTCGCCCACCGTGGGCCGCCAGCGCGCTGACGGCAGCGCCAGGGTCAGGCGATGGCCCTGGCCGGTGGGCCGAATCGACCGCACCGTAGCCGGCTCAACGATGCCGGTGAACATAGGCCACCTCGCCGGTCACCAACAGATCCTCGCCATAGCGCTGCACCTGGAAATCCCTGATCCTGAGCGCCTGTGACAGATCGGCGATGCCGGTTCCGTCAACCGCGGTCGGCGCGGTCCGGCCCCCGAGAATCTTCGGGGCGATAAAAAAGGCCACACGGTCGACCAGGCGCTGCGCGAAAGCCGAGGCGAGCACCTCGCCGCCGCCTTCGATGAGCGCGTGGCGGATCTCGCGGCGCGCCAGCGCGCGCAACAAGCGCCGCAGGTCGACCCGCCCCTGCCGCGCGGGCACGACCAGCGCCTCGATGCCGCGCTGCGCCAATTGACGCCGCTTGGAGCGCGGCGCGCGCGCGGTCGTCGCCACTAACACCGGTGCTACCTGCGGATGCCGCAGCACACGAGCGCGCAGGGGAATCCGCAAGCGACTGTCCACGACGACGCGCAGGGGCTGCCGAATCCGTCCCCGTTCGCTGGGCAGGCGCACCGTCAACCGCGGATCGTCCTTCAGCACCGTCGTGATACCGACGAGAATCGCGTCCGCCGTGCGCCGCAACCGATGGACCGCCAGCCGCGCGGAGGCCCCGGTGATCCACCGGGAACCGCCATGGACCGTCGCAATCTTGCCGTCGAGCGTTTGCGCCACCTTGGCCGTCACCAACGGCAGACGCTGCGTCATCGCCTTGATGAAGGCGGCGTTCACGCGCCGCGCCTCCGGCGCGAGCAGGCCGGTCCGCACCCGCACTCCCGCGGCGCGCAGGCGCCGGAGACTCTTGCCGTTGGTCAGGGGATGCGGGTCCGCCATGGCGACCACGACTTCACGCACTCCGGCGCGCAGGACCGCCTCCACGCACGGCGGGGTCCGGCCCGTGTGCGCGCACGGCTCGAGCGTCACGTACATCGTGCCACCCTGCGCCCGCGAGCCTGCCTGCCGCAGCGCGAGCGCCTCCGCATGCGGTCCGCCGGCGCGGCGATGCCAGCCCTCGCCAGCGATGCGGCCGCGGCGGTCCACGATGACGCACCCGACCATCGGGTTGGGCCAGGTGCCACCCAGCCCGCGGCGGGCCAACGCCAGGGCGCGTGCCATCCAATGCTTATCGTCGTATTGGGACATGGGCTATTCGGTGATGACAGTGATAAAAGCCGTGATTACGGTGATACGACGACGGGATTTATCACCGGCATCATTTTTGACATCACCGTAATCACCGATTGAACGTAGCATCAACGTGTTGCTTACGCCACTGTTCCAAATCACTCACCACATGCTCCGGTACATCCACCTCGCCCATGATGATGCGGCCCTTCGCCATCCCATGGCAGTCGGAGCCTCCGGTCACTAACAATCCCTGCTCGCGCGCCAGGGTGACATACCGTTCGATCGTGTCGGCGCTGTGGCTGGAGTGGTGCGCCTCGAGACCGGCCAACCCCATCTCACGAAGTTTCGGAATCAGCTCATCCCGGCGCATCGTCGACGGATGCGCCAGGATCGGCACGCCACCCACGCCGCGGATGAGCCGAATCGCCTCCCGGGCCGAGAGCGGGTGCTCCCGCACATAGCCTGGCCCGCCCTCGGCGAGCCACCGGTCGAAGGCCGCCTCGACCGTCGCGACACAGCCGCGCGCCACCAGCGCCCGCGCCAGGTGCAGCCGGCCGACGGTGCCGTGGCTCGCCAGCGCCAGAACCTCCTCGACCGTCACCGGCTGGCCGAGCGCGTTTACGCGCGCGACCATCTTACGGATCCGCTCGACGCGCCGCGACTGCAGCTCCGCCAGCTTCGACCGGAAGGCCGCATCCGTGTCGTCGACGAAATAGCCGAGCAGATGCAGCTCCGTCCCGCCCTCGAGCGACGACAACTCCAGCCCGGCGATCAGCCGCAGGCCGTGACGCGTGGCGGCCTGGCGCGCCTCACCCAACCCGGCGACGGTGTCATGGTCGGTCAGCGCGATGGTCCGCAATCCGCGCGCGGCCGCCGTCGAGACCACCTCCTCGGGCGAGAAGGTGCCGTCGGAGTAGTAGCTGTGGAGATGGAGATCAACGGCAGACGGCGGCATCGGGGAACCTTACGACTGGCCGTCTTTCGTCGGCGGGTCGTCTGCTGGCTGCTGATTGCTGATTGCTGATTGCTGTGTGCTGTGTGCGGCAGTTCCCGGCCGGGCCTCGGTCTTGTGGATCTTATCGAGGATCCCGTTCACAAACTTGCCCGACTCGACGTCGCCGTACTTTTTGGCCAGCTCGACCGCCTCGTTGATGATGACCTTGGCCGGCACCTCGGCTTCGAAGACCAGCTCATAGGTGCCGAGGCGCAGGATGTTCCGGTCGACGACGGCCATCCGGTGCAGCTCCCAGTTGTCGGTGTATTTGACGATGAGCGCGTCGATCTGCGCGGCATGGGCGGTCGTCCCGGTCACCAGCGCGTCGGCGTACTCCCGCACCACGGCCTCCGCCTGGCGCTCGGCCCAGAACTGCTCCAAGGCTTCGGCCGGCGGCTCCTTGGTGATGTCGAACTGATACAGCAGTTGGATCGCGTACTCGCGCGCCTTCGAGCGTTGTCTCATGGTTCGACTCGTGCCGCCGTAGGCGGCACTCGCTCACCATGACCCTGAGCGAGCGACGAACACGGTGAGGAGCGAGTCGTGGATTCGACTCGCTGCGCTCGCTCACCACGATGCTGAGCGAGCCGTGCGAGTCGAAGCATCGAATGGGTCATGACGGGCAGACCTGTAGATGAATCATCTCAATCGCCGACAAGGCGGCGTCCCGTCCTTTGGTGACGCGGGCCTGCGCCTGTCGCTGCGAATCGGCCGTCACGACGCCGAAGATGACCGGCAGGCGGTGGCGCAGGGCGACCTGGGCAATGCCCTGCGCGGCGCAGCCGGCCACGTAATCGAAATGCGGCGTGGCGCCGCGAATGACGACGCCGAGGCAAATGACCGCATCGGGCCGCCGCCGGGCCAACCGTTGCGCCGCCAGCGGCAACTCGAAGGCCCCCGGCACCCACACGACACGGATGTCCGCCGTCCGCACCCCGCGCGCGCAGAGGGTGGTGACGGCGCCGCGCAACAGCCGCCGCGTGAGCGGCTCATGAAACCGGGAGACGGCGATGCCGAAGCGTTTGCCTCGCGCGCTCCGGAAACGGCTAAAGGAGGGACGGCCGGCCACAGATGCCCCTACACGTTGGTCAGGGTGTGACCGAGCTTGAGCTTCTTGACCTGCAGGTAGCGGCTGTTCTCGGGGCCGGGCGCCGTCTCGATGGGCAATCGCTCGATGACACGCAGGCCGTAGCCTTCGAGCCCGACGATCTTCCGGGGATTGTTGGTGAGCAGGCGGATCTCCTTGAGGCCCAAATCCACGAGAATCTGCGCGCCGATGCCGTAGTCGCGCAGGTCCGGCTCGAAGCCCAGCGCGCGGTTCGCCTCGACGGTGTCGAGGCCCTGATCCTGCAGGGCGTAGGCCTTCAGCTTGTTCGCGAGGCCGATGCCGCGCCCCTCCTGGCGGATGTAGAGGAAGACGCCGCGCCCCGCCTCCGCGATGGCGGCGATCGCTCGGTCCATCTGCGGCCCGCAGTCGCAGCGCAGGGAGCCGAAGACGTCACCGGTCAGACATTCCGAGTGGACGCGCACCAGGACCGGCTCCGGGACGATGCGCTGATCGACTTCGCCCATCGCCAGGACGACGTGCTGCGCCTGATCGACCGTCGTCTCGTAGAGATGCAGACGGAACTCGCCCACCGCGGTCGGCAGCTGGGTCGTCGCGGCGCGCTGGACCAGTTTCTCGAAGGTGCGGCGGTATTCGATGAGGCTGGCGATGGAGCAGATTTTGAGGCCGTGGCGGGAGGCCGCCTCCAGGAGTTGCGGCGTGCGCGCCATCGTGCCGTCGTCATGCATGATCTCGCAGATGATGGCCGCGGGATAGAGTCCGGCGAGCCGCGCCAAATCGACGCCGGCTTCGGTGTGGCCGGCGCGTCGGAGCACGCCGCCCTCCTTGGCTCGCAGGGGAAAGATGTGGCCGGGCCTGGCCAGATCCTCCGGCTTGGCGGCGGGATTCAGCAGGGTGCGGATGGTCTGCGCACGGTCGTGGGCGGAGATGCCGGTCGTGACGTGCTCCCGCGCGTCGACCGACACCGTCCAGGCGGTCTTCATCGGGTCCTGGTTCTGGGAGATCATCTGGTGGAGGCCCAGCGCATCGAGCCGCTGGCCCTCCATGGGGACGCAGATGATCCCACGCCCATGCTTGGCCATGAAGTTGATGGACTCCGGGGTGACGAAGGTGGCGGCCATGACCAGGTCGCCCTCCGCCTCCCGCTCCTCGTCATCCACCACGATGACGAGGCGGCCCTGCTGGAGTTCCTCGATGATCTCGGGAATGGTGTTAAACATTGTTGTGCCTTGGCTTAAGCGAACTTTTATTGTATCTCACCGACGGGAAATGTCAATCAGGAAAGCGGGCTGCGGAGGAACCGCTGCACTTCGTCGTGGGTCCCGACGAGCAGGAAGGAAACAAGGTCAGGGCGTTGCGCCCACACAATGCGGATGGCCTGCGAGGCTCTCGCTTCGAAGACCTTGCCATCGCCGCTGGCGTGCAGCAGCTTGATACGGAGTCCGACCGGCGCCTGTCGGCTCTCGTAATAGCGGTGGATCTCCTGGTCAGCGGCCAAGATCAGGCGTTGCTCGTGGGCGGAGAAACGGTCGAACCGCTTGAGGTAGCGGTCCTTGTAGAGGAACTGCATCTATCGCGGCTGTTTCAGTCGCTTCCGCAGGACCCCTCCGGCGGCCCGACCCTCTGCGAGGATGTCCCCCTTCTCCACCTTGAAGGCATGCTCCAGCAACCGCTCGTAGGCTTCCGGCGGGACACGCTCTTCCACATCCACGGGTTTGAGCACGATCGTCCCGTGGGTGTAGACCGCCTCCACGTAGTCCCGGCCCGCTTTCAGGCCTGCACGCTCCACGAGCGACTTGGGAATCGTCAGCTGGTTTCCCCGACTGAGCTTCGCTAACATAGCTACCCTCCTCGATGATGAGGATACCATGAAATACAGAAACTGTCAAACTGTATTACTTGATTTTCCATCCCCTCCCGCCGCCCCCGGCTGGCGCCGGTTGCCCCGCTGGGTGACGTGGTGCGCCACGCCGGGAAGGACTACGCGCGCGAGGCGGGGCATGCCGTTGGCCGCAGTGGGAGATGCTCATTCACGCCGAGTTAGGTATTGTGTCCCCCGAATTCCCCTGATGGCTGCCAGTCGGTTCCCCACCCCATCGTAGGTGAAGCTTTCCGCGGCGAGGGTCGGGTGGGTCGCGCTGGTCAGGCGGTTGAGCGTGTCGTAGCCGAAGTCATGCTGGCCGAGGAGGTCCTGTGAATTATGTATTGTGAGATGCCCCCGAATTCCGTTGCTATTATTTCATAAGTTCACGAAAACTCTCAACTGCCAAGGAAAGGAAGAGAAGAACCGGAAGAAGACTTAAAAATCTCTTTGTCCGTATCTTTGACCACTCAAATAGATATACGAGAGTCGCTGCGACTGAAGCGACGACCCCTACGGTAGCTGTGGCTTCCTTTCTCATTAACCCGAAAAGCGCCAAGAGGAAGAATAGGCCCATGATCGTGAGCCAAGCCGCTAAGCCTTCAAGGATACCAACAATGACACGAATTAAAAACCCCTTCGCAGGATCAGTCCAGACTGTTGTCCTTTTACATCCAGCCGAAGTCACAACTAGAGCTGCGACGCCGAGGAAAAATGAACCTGGGCCTACCAAATAGAGATATGGACTAGCAAGCACCAGTTCTCCAGTGCTTTTCCTCACCGCCATGATCATGCTGAGGAGAAAGGTCAATGCGAAAATGGTCCATAACCAGACAGAGGCTTTAAAAATTTTTTTCATTAGGCCGCCTCCATAGTTAGGGCAAATGGCATTCCGTTTTTTTTAGCGTCAGAAAACGCCTCATCCATTTGCTTGCCCATTTCTTCAATCTCCCTTTTGTGTTCCTTAAGTTCTGGAGCCATTTCTTTCAGCTCTTTTTTGATTATCTTTAAAGGAGTATCGAATAGCAGGTTTTTAACAACGAACTCGGAAGCCTTCGCTAACAACCTTGCCGCAATGATGAGGGCAGCGAGAATAAGGATTGTGTCTGCGGTACTTAGTTCGCCATGGGGATCCGTACGATTAGTTGGGTTGTTTACAACGTACATATTCAGGTTGAGGAACTGGGGGTGCTTGAGCAGACCTTCAAGAGAAGGAACAAGCGCAGATGAGAAGCGCGTGACTTTCTCTGGCAGCTGAAGCGAAGCTGTATTGACAGGATCCTCCTGTAAGAACCTCCCTGTCTTCGGATCATAATACCTCGCCCGATAGAAGTAGAGCCCCGATTCGCAGTCGTACTCCCTGCCGGTAAAGAGATACGGATTCCCATAGGCGGAACACGAGAGCGTGACATCATCCGCCGTATCCATGAGGCCGTCAGGCCCAGGACCTAAGATGGTGGGTTGGCCGAAGCTCTCGTAGCGGTAGCGTTCGACCACGGCACCAGACGTATTGGTCAGTGCCACGGTGCTGCCCAGCCCGTCGGTGTGGTAGAAGATCCTGGCTTCGAGGGAGCCATTGAGGTCTACGTCCCGTTCCATAATCAGCGGCTCATCAATCCCGGGGCCGTGGGTAAATTTGGCTCGCAGCGTGTTGGTTTCGTCGTATTCCTGGAGGATGTCCTCGTGATCGTAGACGTAGCGGGTGACGGTGCCATTGACCGTCTTCTGGATCCGGCGGCCCAGGGCGTCGTAGGTGTAGGCGGCGAAGGTCGCGTCAGGGAAGTCGATGCGGGTCAGTTGGTTCTCGATGTCGTAGGCGTAGGTGGCGGTTTGGCTCGTTGCCTTGTCGGTCTGCGCGGTGCGGTTGCCGTTGGCGTCGTAGGTGTAGGTAAAGAGGCCATCGTCCAGGAGACGATTCGCCGCATCGTAGATGTAGTTGCTGACTGCTGATGGCTGATTGCTGATGGCTGTCAGCCGGTTGCCGTTGTTATCGTACGTGTACGTAAAGGTGCCGTCATCCAGCAGGCGATTCGCCGCGTCGTAGGTGTAGTTGCTGACGGCTGATGGCTGACTGCTGCTGGCTGTCAGCCGGTTCCCCACCCCATCGTAGGTGAAGCTGTCCGCGGGGAGCGTGGGCTGCGTGGCGCTGGTCAGGCGGTTGAGCGTATCGTAGCCGAAGGTGTGTTGGCCGAGGAGATCGGTGAGGGTCTGGCGGTTGCCGAGGGGATCGACTCCCCCGCTGTGTGGCATGATGGCGACAAGCAGAACAGCGTAGCTAAGAAGAGGGGTCACCGAGCACCGAAGTACCTGGGACCTTTATATTTCATTTCACCCTTTGAATTCTTCCATCGCGAACACCGCTAACATCTTCCTCGTGGTGAGGTATAGGGCCAAACACATGAGACCAACCCCGAAGTAAAAGCCGGTAATGACGTAATCGGCTTCTCCGAGTATCGGCTGAAGATATTTTGTGCGTAGATTGATAAGCCCAACTACCAAGAATACAATAGTCCCGAAGACTCGCCACTTTTGACCTTCGGCTTCCTTTCTAAGGTATGCTTTCTGCGCCTCGTTATTCATGACTCCTCCTACGGTTCACGTGCTTCCTTGATGCAGTTTGCAACAATTAGAACTGGCAGACTACAGGTGACCGCGATAAGTGGAATCTTAACTGCTGCTGGGGCAGGCAACTTTATGGCCGCCAAGCAGGTTGTGGCAAAACCAAGAATTGCCCCCGGGCCGCTTCCAGCTCTATTTTGGACTCGAAGGATGCAGTCCGCAAATTTGGACATATCGAATTGACTTTCTGCAGCGCAAGATGCCATGCCCGTGGGGTCGATTCGATTAAGGGGGTTGTTCATTGCGTAGGCGTAGAGATTCAGCTGTAAGGGTGACAATGAGAGGTAGTCTTGCAAAGGCATCTTTGGAAAATGTGTAGGTAACGTTTCCAAAGGCAACTGCATGGAAGCTGGAGTAACCGGATCCTCCTGCACGAATGTTCCCGTCTTCGGATCATAATACCTCGCCC
>JACQRC010000040.1 GCA_016206665.1 Candidatus Omnitrophota bacterium
GCATTCGCCCTGAGCGAGGCCCGCTGGCAGAAGTCGGGTGGAGGCGGAGTAGCTCAGTGGTAGAGCAAGCGGCTCATACCCGCTATGTCGGTGGTTCGATCCCACCCTCCGCCACTTCATAGGTGACCATGACGATAGCGCGATATGCCAGCGGGCCGAGTCGAAGGGCTCATACCCGCTATGTCAGTGGTTCGAATCCACTCACCGCCACCACATCTTCAGGACGAGGGATTCAGATGAAACGGTTCTACTTGACGGTGTGCCTCGTGTTGGTAGCCAGCGCAGCAGCGGCGGCTGAGCCTTCAGCGGATGCCAAGGCCTTGGTGGCCAAACTGCAGGCCAAAGATCCGGTCGTGCGGCAGGAAGCCCTGCTGCGGCTGGCGATGCTCAATGAGCCGGAAACAGCGACCGCCGCGCAGCAAGCCCTGGTGGATCGTGTCCCGGCGGTGCGGGCGCAGGCCTTGATCGCCCTGCGCATCGCCCAAGGGGCCAACGCCCGCGTGCCGCTGGAGAGCGCGTTGCTGCGTGACCGTAGCCGCACCGTACGCCGGCAAGCCGCCAACGAATTGCAAGTCCTGCGCGATCCGGCCAGCCGCGGGACGCTGTTGCGCGCGCTGCGCGAACGCTCCGTCGAGGTCAAGGTGGCGGTGCTCGAAGCGCTCGCCGCCGGCGGCCAGGCCGATGTGGTGCCCCAGCTCCTGCCGCTGCTGCGGCATCGTCACAGGTTGGTGCGCCGGGCCGCCGCCACGGCCGTCGCCACCCTGGGCAGCGCGCAACCAGGCGTGCGGGAGGCGATCAGCAGGCAGCTGCGCGATCGGGATGAGCTGGTGCGGCAGGATGCGGTGAAGTCGTTGCGGCGATTGGGCGATGCGACGGCGGTGCCGGCCCTGCTGCCGCTGTTGGCCGACCCGAATGACGAGGTCAGGCGGGAGGCGTTCAGGGCCATCGGCAGTCTCATGAATAGTTCGACCCTGCCGGCGGTGTTGCGGCTGCTCGATCACGGGGAGCCCATCGTCCGCGACCAAGCCGTCCGGTTGGCCGTGGAGTCCCACGCGCCCCAGGCGCTGGCCGCCTTGCAGGCGCGATTACCTCAGGAACCTAATGCCGGCGTGCGACAGACGATCAGCGACGCTCTGAGCCATTGGAAACCATGACCCTGTTGGAACGCGTCCGGCAGACCATCACCCGCGAACAGCTCCTGGGTGCCGATGACCGGCTCATCGTAGGCGTGTCAGGCGGGGTGGACTCCGTCGCCCTGGCCTCGCTCTTGTGCCGGCTGCAACCAGCGTACCGCTGGACCATCGTGCTCGGCCATATCGATCACCGGTTGCGGGACGGAGCGGCGGAAACATCTCTGGTGCAGGGGTTGGGAGCGCGCCTGGGCGCGCAGGTGCTCGTGGAGAGCGTCGACGTGCCGGCCGCGCATCGCCAACAGGGGGGCTCCATCGAGGAGCTCGCGCGCCGGATGCGGTATGAGGCGCTGGTGCGGATGGCCCGCTCCTGCCACGCGCGCGCCGTGGCCGTGGCGCACACGCGCGACGACCAAGCGGAGACGGTGCTGATGCGCTTGGTGCGCGGCGCCGGGATCGCTGGAACATCCGGCATGCCGTATGCGCGCGCGCTGGAAGAGCGCCGGCTCGTGCGCCCCTTGCTGGATTGCCGTCGGCAGGAGCTGGAGGCGCATGTGCGGAGCGCAGCGCTGCCCACGGTGGAGGATCCCACGAACCGCGATCCGCAGTTCTTCCGCAACCGCATCCGCCATCAGTTGCTCCCGTTGCTGGAACAGGACTACAATCCGCAGATCAAGGAGCTGCTGATTCGCTGGATGGCGATGAGCGATGCCGCCTACGCCTTCATCGAGGAGGAAGCCGCCCGCCGTTTCCGCCGCCATGCGCGTCTGGGACCGCAGGGCGTGCAGTTGCCGCTGACGATGCTCCGCAAGTGGCCGGTGGCCTTGCAACAGGAGGTCGTGCGGCAGGCGATCGCAGCCGTGAAGGGCGATCTGCGGCAACTCGGCTTCCAGCATTGGGAGGAGATCGCCTCGCTCATCGCCGACCGGCCTGAGCGCTCGGTCGTGGATTTGCCGGGCGGCGTGCGGGCCGTCAAAGGGGAGGCCTATCTGGTGGTCGCTCCCGCGCTTGCCACCGTCGATTTTGTCGCGTATAATCAACCCGCTGCGCATCCGTAAAGGAAAGCTCTGTGGCTCAATCCCGTCCCACCAAAAAGTCGATTCGCCCCGCCGGGCCGCCGTTGCCCGCGGGTGGTCCGCAGCGCAATCTGCGCGGCACCTTTCTCTGGCTGTCGCTCATCATGTTGACGGTCTATCTCTTTCAGAGCGCGGGCCTCGCCTTGCAGCAGCGGCACAAGCCGATGACGTACAGCGAGCTGTACCGGATGCTCAACGACACCTCGGCGCAGCCGCACATCGCGGAGGCCACGGCCACCGATGGTGAATTGCGCATCAAGCTCTCCGACGGCGCGCGATACCTGGTCAACCTGCCGGAGCGGGATGAGGAACTGTTGAAGCTGCTGCGGGAGCGCGTGGCCACGTTTGACATCCAGCCCCCGCGCCTGTCCTTGGCCAACATCTTCTTCAGCCTGTTTCCGTGGATCCCGATCCTGTTCCTCTTCTGGCTGATGTTTCGCGGGGCCATGGGCGGCGGCGGCCGCAGCATCCTCGCCTTCGGCAAGAGCCGGGCCAAGCAGGTCGCTGCCGACACGGTCAAGATCACCTTCAACGACGTGGCCGGCGTGGATGAGGCCAAGGAAGAGCTGCAGGAGATCATTGAATTCCTCAAGGACCCGAAGCGGTTCCAGCGGCTCGGCGGCAAGATTCCGAAGGGGGTGCTCCTGATGGGCCCGCCGGGCTCGGGCAAGACGCTGTTGGCGAAGGCGGTGGCCGGCGAGGCCGGGGTGCCGTTCTTCAGCATCAGCGGCTCCGACTTTGTCGAGATGTTTGTAGGAGTCGGGGCTAGCAGGGTCCGGGATCTCTTCGAGCAGTCGAAGCGCTCGGCGAAGGCCAGCGGCCGTGGCTGCATTATCTTCATCGATGAGATCGATGCGGTCGGCCGGCAGCGGTTCGCCGGCATCGGCGGCGGCCACGACGAGCGGGAGCAGACCCTGAATGCCCTGCTCGTCGAAATGGACGGCTTTGACACGCAGGAGGGCGTTATTCTGATGGCCGCGACCAACCGACCGGATGTCCTGGACCCTGCGCTGCTGCGGCCCGGGCGGTTCGACCGTCAGATTGTGATTGACCGTCCTGACCTGGTCGGCCGCGAGGCCATTTTGAAGGTGCACGTCCGGCACCTGAAACTCGGCAAGGAAGTGGACCTCAAATCGATCGCGCGGCAGACGCCGGGCTTCTCAGGCGCGGATCTCGCCAACCTCGCGAATGAGGCGGCGTTGTTAGCGGCCCGGTTCGGCAAGGAGGCGGTCGGCCAGGTCGAGATGGAGGCGGCGATGGAGCGCGTGGTGGCCGGGCCGGAGCGCAAGAGCCGGGTCATCAGCGAGAATGAAAAAAAGGTGACCGCCTACCATGAGGCCGGCCACGCATTGTTAGCGCTGCTCATCCCCGGCGCGGATCCCCTGCACAAGGTCTCGATCATTCCGCGGGGGACGACGGCGCTCGGCTACACGCTGCAGCTGCCCCTCGAAGACCGGTACACGATGACCCGCAAGGAGCTGATGGCGCGGCTGACCGTGATGATGGGCGGCCGGGCCAGCGAGGAGCTGACCTTCCACGAAATGACGACCGGCGCCCAGAACGACATCCAGGTCGCGACCGAGATGGCGCGGCGGATGGTGTGCGAGTTCGGCATGAGCGAGCGGCTGGGGTATCTGACCTTCGGCCAGCGGGAGAATCAGGTCTTCCTGGGACGCGACATCTTTGAGGAGCGCAACTACAGCGAGAAGACGGCCGAGTTGATCGATGAGGAGATCCGCAAGATCATCGACACCTGCTACGCGCGGGCGACCGAAGAGCTCACCGGCCACCAGGCGCAGCTGGAGCGCCTCGCGCAGGCCCTGCTCGAGAAGGAAGTGCTCGACGGGGAGGAAGTCAAGCGCCTCGTGGGCCTGCATGACCGTCCCACCGCCCACGCCTGAGCTCCTCGCGACGCCCGTCGCCTTCCGGCGGCCGCGGTTTGCCTGGCGTTGCGGCAACCGCATCCTCGCGCTCGGCACCCGCACCCATCTGGCCGGCATTCTGAACATCACCCCGGATTCCTTCAGCGATGGCGGCTCCGCTCCCACCGTGGAGGCCGCGCTGCGCCGCGCCGAGACGATGCTGCAGGACGGGGCCGATCTCATCGATGTGGGCGGCGAGTCGACCCGACCCGGCGCGAACCCGGTCGATCTGGCCACTGAACTCTCGCGCGTGATACCCGTCATCAGGGAGCTCTCCAGGGCGCTGCGCTGCGTCATGGCCGTGGACACCTCGAAGGCTGAGGTGGCCCGCCAGGCCATCGAGGCGGGCGCGCATATCATCAATGACGTGACGGCCCTGCGCGGGGACCCAGGGATGGCAGACGTGGCGGCCCGGTTGCAGGTCCCGGTGATCTTGATGCACATGCAGGGCACGCCGCAGACGATGCAGGCCGCTCCGCACTACGATGACGTGGTGGCGGAGGTGCGCTCGGCGCTGGAGCAGGCGGCGCAGCGTGGCACATCCGCCGGCATTCCTGCGGACTACCAGGCCGTGGATCCCGGCATCGGTTTCGGCAAGACGTTGCCGCAGAATCTGGCGCTGCTGCGTCACCTCGATGCCCTCCATGCGCTGGGGCGGCCGATTATGGTGGGCGTGTCGCGCAAAGCGCTCATCGGAGAGGTGCTCCAGGCGCCGGTGGGTGAGCGGCTCATGGGCACGGCAGCCCTCTGCGCCCTGGCGATCACGCAGGGCGCGCATCTGCTGCGCATCCACGATGTCAAACCGATCGCCGAGGTCGCGCGCATGATCGATGCGGTCATCGCCGCGCCGGCACCGCCGTCCGTTTCCCCGTAAATGTCCGTTCCCCAATTGGGCGTTAACATTGACCATGTCGCGACCGTCCGACAGGCCAGGCGCGGCGCGCAACCGGATCCGGTGGCTGCCGCCCGGTTGGCCGAGCAGGGCGGATGCGACTCCATCGTGGCGCATTTGCGCGAAGACCGGCGCCACATCCAGGATGCCGATTTGTTCAGGCTCGAGCGCGCCATCCGGACGCGGCTGAATCTTGAGATGTCCCTGGCTCCCGAGATCCTCCGCGTCGCCTTGCGCCTGAAGCCGGATCAGGTGACCCTGGTGCCGGAGCGTCGGCAGGAACTGACGACCGAAGGCGGGTTGGATGTGGTGCGCCACGCCGCGCGCATTGCCCAAGCCCTTGCGCCATTGCAGCGGCGCGGGATTCTCGTTAGCCTGTTTGTCGACCCCAACCGGCGGCAGCTGGCCGCGGCGCGCCGGGTGGGCGCGGCCTGGGTGGAGTTGCACACCGGAGCC
This sequence comes from Candidatus Omnitrophota bacterium, assembly GCA_016206665.1. GTDB lineage: Bacteria > Omnitrophota > Gorgyraeia > Aquiviventales > JACQRC01 > JACQRC01. The sequence continues at coordinate 5,477 of JACQRC010000040.1, forward strand.
TATGCCAATGCCCGCACGGCCTCAGCCCGGCGGCGGGAGCTTCAGCTGCTGCGGCGCGCCACCAGCGATGCGCGCCGTCTGGGATTGCGGGTGAACGCCGGCCATGGGTTGGATTACCACAACGTTCGGCCAGTGGCGGCAATCCCTGACATCGAAGAACTCAACATTGGTCATGCCATCGTCGCCCAGGCCGTCTTCGTCGGCATGACGCAGGCCGTGCGTGACATGCGGCGGCTGATGGGGGAGCGGTGGTGATGACCGGCTGTGGCGTCGATTTGGTCGGCATCCCCGAGATGCAGCGCGCCATCAAGCGGTGGAAGCGGGCCTTTCTCGAGCGCGTCTTCACGCCAGGCGAGCTGCGCTATGCGTTGAGCAAACGCGCATCGGCCCAGCATCTGGCGGCGCGCTTCGCGGCCAAAGAGGCGGTGCTGAAAGCCTTTGGCCCGTGGAAGGGGCGCGTGCCCTGCGCGCTCAAAGAGATCGAAGTCGTGAACCATGCGTCGGGACAGCCGCGCATCACACTGCACGGCGCGGCCCGGACGCTGCAACGCCGCAGCCGCACGCAGAAGATCATCATCAGCCTCTCGCATACCAAGGAGTTTGCGGTCGCGACCGCCATCCTGATGCGCCGGGGCCGCGCATGACGAAGGTAGTACCTCCCGGTCTCCCGCGGCTGCGACGCCGCGCGCGCCGCAGCCACAAGGGCGAGTTCGGCCACGTGCTGGTGCTGGCCGGCGCGGTGCGCTACACCGGGGCCGCCTACCTCTGCAGTCAGGCGTGCTTGCGCACAGGCAGCGGACTCGTGACACTCGGCACGCCCCGCAGTTGCTACCCCATCCTGGCCCGTAAACTGACGGAAGTCATGACGATGCCGCTCGCCGAGACCTCCGCCCACTCGCTGGCGATGGCCGCCCACGCACGCATCGCGGAACTCCTCAGGCACGTGAATGTGGTGGCGCTGGGACCTGGCCTATCCAGGAATGGCCAGACGGGACGGTTGGTGCGCCGGCTCGTCAAAACGGTGAAGTTACCGATGGTGATTGATGCCGACGGGCTCAACCATCTGGCCGGCCAGGGCAGCGTGGTCCGGCAGGCGAGGGGAGGACGGGTCCTGACGCCGCATCCAGGGGAGATGGCCAGGTTGTGCGGCGTGTCGCGTTCCGTCGTGGAACGCCACCGCGCCAAAGTCGCGCAACGGCTGGCGCGAGCCTGGCGCTGCGTCATCGTGCTGAAGGGGCACCGCACCGTCGTGTGCGACGCGGCCGGGCACAGCTACACGAATACGACGGGAAATCCAGGGCTGGCGACGGGGGGCACCGGTGACGTGCTCACCGGGATGATCGCCAGCCTGATCGGGCAGGGCTGGCCGCCTTTTGAGGCGGCCTGCACCGGGGTCTATCTGCATGGGCTATCTGGGGATGCGGCGGCGCGAGCGCGCGGCGAAGCGGGATTGATTGCCACCGACCTTTTGGATAGAATACCGTCAGTCATTCGTCGTCTGCAGCGATAGGAATAACCGTCAGGTTCGAGCCCGTAGGGCGAGAACCAAAGGGGGGCATGGGCCATACGGTGACAGTGCGGGGGGAAAGTTTTCCCCCCGCACACCCCAGAGGGAAAGGAGAACTGAGGGAAACCGTAGGTTTCCCTCAGAGCGGTTCCGGCATGGGACGTAGAGTGCTGCCGGAACCGCTGCCGGTGTAGCTCAGCGGTAGAGCAGCTGTTTTGTAAACAGCGGGTCGGCGGTTCGAGTCCTCTCGCCGGATTCTCATCATGGTAATCGTCAGTGTCGAGCCCCGCTGGGCTAGAACCGAGGGGGGTTAATCGGATCGTTTCGGTGCGGGGGGAGAC
>JACQRC010000041.1 GCA_016206665.1 Candidatus Omnitrophota bacterium
GAGGCGTTGACGTAGTTGACCGACTCGCCCACGATCGGCGTGAGCAGCCCCTTCATGATCGCCACCGTGATCGGCGCCGTCTCGTGGTGCGTCACGTCGCCGATGTAGGTGACCTTGATCTCCTGGATGTGGCCGGGGGCGAGCTGGGCCATCAGCAGGCCTAACTTCTCGCCGAGGCGGATGTAGGGCTCGAGCAGGCGCAGCGTTTCCGCATCAACGGAAAAGACGTTGATCGCGTTGCGGATCCCGCGGCCCAAGAGCGCATCGGCGATCTGCTTCGCGATCTCGACGGCGACATTGACCTGCGCCTCTTCGGTCGAGGCGCCCAGGTGCGGCGTGGCCACGACTTGGGGGAGTTTCAGCAGCGGATGGTCCTTGGGGGGCTCCGCCTCGAAGACGTCGATGGCCGCCCCGGCGACGTGGCCGGACTTGATGGCCTCGGCCAAGGCCTGCTCGTCGATGATGCCGCCGCGCGCGCAGTTGATGAGCCGCACACCCTGCTTGGTCAACTGCAGCTCTTTCGTTCCGATCAGGTGGCGGGTCTCGTCGGTCATCGGCGTGTGGACGGTGATGTAGTCGGCGCTGCGCAGCAGCTCCTCAAAATCGACGACCGCGATCTCCAGCTGCCGGGCGCGCTCGAGCGACAGATAGGGATCGTGGGCGATGACGCGCATGCCGAAGGCCAGCGCGCGCTTGGCCACCTCGGTGCCGATCTTGCCCAGGCCGACGACGCCCAGGGTCTTGCCGTACAGCTCGACCCCGGTGTACTTGGACCGCTCCCACGCCCCGCGGCGCAAGGAAGCGTCGGCCTGGGGGATGTTGCGCGAGAGGGCCATGAGCAGACTGAAGGTGTGCTCGGCGGTTGAAATCGTGTTGCCGCCCGGCACATTCATGACGATGATGCCGCGCTTCGAGGCGGCCTCGACATCCACGTTGTCGAGTCCCACGCCGGCGCGGCCGATCACCTTGAGCCGGTCGGCCGCGTCGACGACCTCCCTGGTCACCTTCGACGAGCTGCGCACGACGAGCGCGTCGTAGCCGCGGATGGCCTGGGCGAGCGCGGTACCCGTCAGGCCGGTCTGCACGGTGACGTCGAGCTGCTGCTCCCCTTTGAGGATCGCGATCCCCTCTTCAGAGAGGTGATCGGCGACTAATACCTTTAACATGAAATCCTTTCTTTTAGCAATCAGCCATCAGCTATCAGCAATCAGCAGCTGATGGCTGACTGCTGGCTGCTGATTGCTCTGATTCACGCCGGCAACCGCGCGAGAATTTCCTCCGCCACGCGCACTCCGTTGCCCAGCTTGACCTTGTACTTGAGTTCCAGCAAACCCATCTCGATGGCCGCAATCGCGATGATGATGTCGAATTGCGCCATGTAGCCGAGGTGGGCGATCCGAAACACCTTGCCGGCCATCTCGCCCTGCCCGCCCGCGATCGTGACACCGAGCTGGTCGCGCAGATAGCCGACGAGCCGCTTGCCGTCGACGCCGAGCGGCACCTTGACCGCGGTGAGCGCGTTGCTGGGCCGGTGCGCGAAGAGCTCGAGGCCGAGGCCCTTGATGGCGGTGCGGGTCGCCATGGCCAGCATCCGGTGGCGGGAGAGCACCTTGTCGAGCCCCTCCTTCCTGAGGAGCTGCAGCGCCTCATCGAGGGCCACGACGAGCGAGACGGCCGGCGTGAAGGGCGTATCCTGATCCTCCAGGGCCTTGCGGTAGCGCCGGAAATCAAAGTAGTAGCGCGGAAGCGCGGCGCGCTCGACGAGCGCCCACGCCTTCGGGCTCACCGAGGCAAAGGCCAGCCCCGGCGGAATCATCAAGCCCTTCTGCGAGCCGGCGATGACCACATCAACGCCCCACTGGTCCGGCTTCAGCTCGTCCGCGCCCAGCCCGCTGATCGCATCCACCACCAGCACCGCCGGCAGGTCTTTGATCAAGGCGCCCAGCGCCTGGATGTCATGCACCACCCCGGTCGAGGTCTCGGACAGCGTCGCGAAGACCGCCTTGAAGCCGCCCTTGCGCTTGAGCTTGATGTCCTTCTTCATGCGGCGGCGCAGATGATCGACATCGAGCGCCTGGCCGTAGGGCACCTCGACGATGAGCGGCTCGACCCCATACGCCTCGCATAGCTCCGTCCACCGCTCGCCGAACTTGCCGCCGGAGATGACCAGCGCCCGGTCCCCGGGCGAGAGCAGATTGACGACCGCCGCCTCCATCGCCCCGGTGCCGGAAGAGGTGAACATCATCGTCGTGGCCTTGGTCTGCAGCACGTACTGGATGCCGGCCAGAACCTCCTCGAAGAGCGCGCGGTAGGCGGGCGTGCGGTGGTGAATGATGGGCCGCGCGAGCGCCGCCTGCACCTCCGGCGGAAGCGGCGTCGGTCCTGGCGTCAACAGATACTCTTTACGCATGCGGGACTCCTGTGTGTTGGGCGCTTACTTGGCTCGTTTGCTGTAAATGACTTCATCCACAATGTGATACTCCTTGCTCTCCTCCGCCGACATGAAGTAGTCGCGGTCGGTGTCCTTCTGAATCTTGTCGAGGGGCTGGGTCGTATGCTTCGCGAGAATCTCGTTGATCCGCTCGCGCAACCGGAGAATCTCCCGCGCCTGGATGGAGATGTCCGACGCCGCGCCCTGCACCCCGCCCCACGGCTGGTGAATCATGATGCGCGCATGCGGGAGCGCAAAGCGCTTGCCCTTGGCGCCGGCGCACAGCAACAAGGCACCCATCGAGGCGGCCTGGCCCACGCAGTAGGTGGCCACATCGGGCTTGATGAACTGGATGGTGTCGTAGATGGCGAGGCCTGCGGTCACCGACCCGCCGGGGGAATTGATGTAGAGACTGATCTCCTTGTCCGGCTCCTCCATCTGCAGAAAGAGCAGCTGGGCAATGATGAGATTGGAGACCACGTCATCGATCGCTGTGCCGACAAAGATGATGCGGTCCTTCAAGAGACGGGAATAGATGTCATAGGCGCGCTCTCCGCGGCCGGTCTGCTCCACGACCATCGGCACCAACGTCATGGGATGTTCCTCCTCCTCTTCCTGGTTGTGAATCGGGGATGAATGCCGGACCACGTTACGCGGCCTCCTCAATGGCGGCCTGCTGCAACAGCCAGGCGGCCGTCTTGTCCTGGCGCAGCTGAGCCAGGACATCGCTCCAAGCCCGCTGCTTGCTCAAATCCTTTACTAACACCTCGACGGAGCGCTGGTACTGCTGGGCCAGCACCGCCAGCCGCTGCAACAGTTCTTCCTGGCTGACGGTAATCTTCTCGGCGTCGGCGATCCGCTCCAGCACAAAGAGGATCTTGACCTGCCGCACCGCATCGGTCTTGAGGCGCTGCTCCCACTGCTTCAGCTCCGTCTCCAGGTCCGCCTCCTTCACGCCGCGCAGCATGAGCCGCATGGACAGATCCCGCCGGAGCCGCTCCGCTTGCGCCGTCACGAGCGACGGCGGCACCTCGAAGGGCGTCGTCTTCAGCAGCGCATCATACAGCTGATTCTCCACCTCGGCCTGGGCCCGGGTGGCCTGCCGCGCGTCCAGTTCCCTCCGGATGCGTCCCTGCAACTCCTCTAACGTCGCACAGCCCAGATCCTTGGCAAATTCGTCGTCGAGCGCGGGCAGCTGGGTCTGCTTCTCCGTGCTGCCCTCGACCGGCACCGACTGCGCATGGGCGGTTTGCAACTGCCGCAACGCCTCCATCAACTCGTCGTCGGTGACCGCCGCGCGGGGCCGCTTCAATTTGAGCCCCTTGTAGGTCCCCAGCGTCAGCTGCGGCTCCACCTCGACCTTCGCGGAGAAGGAGAGGCCGCGTTGGTCGTCGAGCTTGACGTCAACCACCTCGAGGCGGCCCACCGGCTTCATGCCCGCCTCAGCGATCGCCGATTTCAGCGTTGAGGAGACGAGGCGCTCGATCACTTCCCGGCGGGCCCGCTCGCCGTGGTGTTTGACCACGACCTCGCGCGGCACCTTGCCCTTGCGAAACCCCGGGGCCTCGGCAACCTTCTGGAACTCGCGGTAGACTTCCTCGTAACCCGCGGCGACCTCTTCCTGAGACACCTCAATGGTCAACCGTTTTTCACACGCACTGATGTTTTTGATTTTGGATTTCATAAGCAATCAGCAATCAGCTATCAGCAATCAGCAATCAGCTTCCACGGTGCTGGTTGCTGACTGCTGATTGCTGACTGCTTGTCACATCTTGAACTTTTCGCCGAGATAGATTTCGCGGGCCTTGGGATCGGCGATCAACTCCTCGGCCGTGCCGGAGATGAGCACCCGGCCCTCCGCCATGATGTAGGCGCGGTCGGTGATCGACAACGTCTCGCGAACGTTGTGATCGGTCAACAGAATGCCCAACCCCCGGCTCTTCAGCTCGCGGATCAGGCCCTGCGCCTCGAAGACGGCGATCGGGTCGATGCCGGAAAAGGGCTCATCCAGCAGAATGAACATCGGGTTCGTCACGAGGGCCCGCGTGATCTCCAGCCGGCGCTTCTCGCCGCCGGAGAGGGTCGCGGAGCGCTGCTTCGCCAGATGCTTGATCCCCAGCTCCTCGAGCAGGCTGTCCAGCCGGTAATACCGCTCGGCGCGCGAGAGCCTCAGCGTCTCCAAGATCGCCAGGATGTTCTGCTCGACGGTGAGCTTCCGAAAGATCGACGGCTCCTGGGACAGGTAGCCGATGCCCACCTGGGCCCGCTTGTGCATCGGCAAGCCGGAAATCTCCCGGCCGTCGAAGACGATCTTGCCCTCGTCGGGACGCACGAGCCCGACGACCATCGAGAAGGTCGTGGTTTTGCCCGCCCCGTTGGGCCCAAGCAACCCCACGATCTCCCCGCGCTGCACGCGCAGGGTGACGGTGTCCACCACGCGGCGGCCGTGGTAACTCTTGACCAGAGCCTGCACTTCGAGCAGATGGCCGCTGTCCATGCCGCTTCAGGGTTCGCCGGCGGTGGCCGGCATCGCGGGGGCGCCGCCCTCGGAGCCGGGCACGATGTCCAGCCGCGGCTGCCCGGAGAGCGTCACGGTCCCCCGCGCCGGCTCGTAGATGGCCCGCTCGCTTTTCGCGGTGTTCGGGCCGCGGATGATCCTCACCTGGCCGTACGCCACGACCCTCTTGACCGCGTGCGTCGCCGGGTCGAAGTGCACATCCATGATGTCCGCAAAGACCTCGCCGCGGGCATCGCGCACGTGGACATGATCCTGGAAGACCGCCACGTTGCGCTCGTAGTCGACATTCAGCGGGCCGTTGCAGGTGATCGTCATCGGCGCTGCCGCCTGCTTGGACGGCCCGACGAAGGTCGCCAAGGCGCCGCCGGCCGGGTCGGCGCGGTGAATCGGAGCCGTCACCGGCCCATCGTGCACCTTCACCGTCACATCCTCTCGCAAGGAGACGCGCTTCAGGTTGGGTTGCGCTTCAGCACCCCGTCCCGTTGACTCGATATTCTCGCGCGCAATCCAGACGGGCGCATCGGTCGTCACCCGCGATGCCTGGGCGTCCCAGTCGAGCTGGTCCGTCTTCAGGATGGCGCCATCCGAGGTGGTGGCTACGACATTCTGCTCCAGATGGATGTCCTGGCTCTCCCGGTTCATGGTGCCCTGCTCAGCGGTGATGCTGCCGGTCTCCTGGTCGCCGTAGGCGGTGCCCACCACTTTCGTCATGGCGATCTGCTGGCCCATGATATCGGCCGACGCCCCCTGGACCTCCCACTTTTTCCGCTCGCCTGCCTGATAGCCGGCGACCGTGAAGGTCGAGACCTGCTGCTCCACGCCGTCGCGCACGTCGGTGTCGGCGCGCGAGGCGGGCTTTGCTGGCGCGGAGCAACCGGCGGCCAGCAGCAACCCCGATGCGATGATCAGCGCACGCTTGTTCAGCACTTACCCTTCGACTCGCTTCGTGCTTCGACTCGTCCCGCCTGCGGCGGGACTCGCTCAGCACTCGCCCGCTATGCGGACGATGCTGGCGGGCTCGTTTTCCATCGGCGGTGCATCCAGACCCATTGCTCCGGATAGCGTCGGACATAGCCCTCGACGATCCGGCTCCAGCGGGCGGTGTTCTCCTGCAGGTCCTGCCGGGCATTGCCGGTCGAGACGAGCCGCACCGGCTCTTCAAACACGATCCGAAAGCGGCCGCCTTCACGGAGACAGAAGACCGGCAAGAGCGCAGCCCCGGTCGCCTGGGCCAGGGTCACGGGGCCGGTCGGCGTGTAGGCCGGGCGGCCGAAGAAATCGACGAAGACGCCCTCGATGCTGTCCACATCCTGGTCGGCCAGGATGCCGATCGTCTGGTTGTCCCGCAGCCGGCGGAGCAGTTCCTTCACAGAGCCTTCGCGCGCGAAGGTTTCGATATGCGTGCGCCGCCGCAGGGCGATCTGCCAGCGCTCATACTCGGGATACCGCAGGTGCCGCGCCACGACGCCGCCCCGGTAGCCCAGCAGCCCAAGGTACGCCCCGATGATCTCCCAGTTGCCGAGGTGGGCGGTGAGCAAGATAACACCGCGGCCCGGCTCCCGCAGGACCCGGTCGAGTTGCGCCCGTCCCTCGACGGTGAGGTGCCGTTCCAGCGTCTGCAGGCGCAGCTTCGGCCACGAGAGAAACTCGCAGGCGTTGCGCCCCAGATTCGCGAAACAGGCGCGGGCGATCCGTTCCAGCTCCTGGGACGATCGCTCGCGGCCGAAGGCGAGATGCAAATGATCCAGCGCACGGGTCCGCTCGCGGGATGAGCAACGGTAGACGAGCCGCCCCAGCCACGCGCCCAGTTCCCGCGCCACCGGAGCCGGCAGGAGCAGGACCACTCCCCACAAGGGCCAGAATAGCAGGAAGAGCAAGCTCCGCTGCAGCGGACGCTTCATGTCTCAAAGAACGAGCACGATACTATAGCAGAGGAGGGTGTGACCGTCAACGCAAGCTCACCGCCACGACATATAGCCATCGGCCATCAGCAGTCAGCAATCAGCCAAACACCGTTGTTGCTGATTGCTGATCGCTGGCTGCTGATTGCTCAGCTGTCCCTTACGCATTGTACCGCTTCAGGATTCCCTCCCACTTGCCCTGGGCCTGCAGGATGAGCTCCACTAATTCCCGCACGGCCCCCCGCCCCCCCGGCCGTTGGGGCTGATAATGGGCGGCAGCCTTGATTTCGGGGACCGCATTCGGCACGCAGACCGCCAGCCCGGCCCGGCGCAGCAGCGGCAGCTCCATGAGATCATCGGCGATCACGGCAACTTGGGCGTCGGTCAGCTTCCACCGCTTGAGGCAGCGCTGATAGGCCTTGCTCTTCTCGACGGCGTGCTGGAAGAGGGCGGTGACCTTGAGCTCCTTCGCGCGCCGGGCGACCGACTTCGATTTGCGCGCGGTGATGATGGCCGACTTCAACCCTGCCCGCGTCCAGAAGACGAGGCCGGTGCCGTCCTGCACATCGAAGCTTTTCAACTCGTCGCCAAACTCGTCGTAGACGATGCGGCCGTCGGTGAGGACGCCGTCCACGTCCACGATGAGGAGTTCGATGTGCTTGGCACGCTCGGTGTCAAAGGTCATGGAACAAATCCACCTAATCGGTGATTACGGTGATGAAAACAATGATTACGGTGATAAAGCACCGGTTCTATCACCGGAATCACAGCTTTTATCACCGTAATCATTTTATTTATCACCGGCATCACCGAATATTTGGTTTACACCAATCCGGCCTTCAGTAAATCCTGCACATCGACCAATCCAATCGGCCGTCCACGGCCATCCACGACCGGCAGCTCATCGATCCTATACTGCTGCAAGATGCGCAGCGCCTCCACGGCGAGCCGGTCGCGCGTGATCGTCTTGGGACGGCGGGTCATGACGGCCGAGACCCGCTGCCGCGCCAGGTCGGGCGTCTTGTCGAGGTGGCGCCGCAAATCCCCGTCGGTGAAGATGCCGACGAGCCGTCTCCGGCCATCCACGATCGTCGCCGAGCCGGCGCGCGAGCGGGTGATGGCTAACAGGGCCTGCTTGACGAGGGCCGTCTCCTTCACCACCGGATGGGCGGAGCCGGTGCGCATGATGTCGCCGACGGTGAGCAGCAGCCGCTTGCCCAGGTTGCCGCCGGGATGCAGCAGCGCAAAATCCTGCTCGCGAAATCCCTTGCGCTCGGCCGCGGCCAGCGCCAGCGCATCGCCCAAGGCGAGCATGGCCGTCGTGCTCGCCGAGGGGGCGAGGCCTAGTGGGCAGGCCTCCTCCTTGATGACCGCCTTCAAGACCACCTGGCTGTGCCGCGCCAGCGTCGAACGCAGCTGGCCGGTGATGGCGATGACCGGCGCGCCGATCTTCGCGATCGTCGGCAACAGACGCGTGATCTCCTCCGTCTCGCCGCTATTCGACAGGGCGATGACGACGTCGCGCTTCGTCACACGTCCCAGATCACCGTGGATCGCCTCGGCCGGATGCAGCGACAGGCTGGGTGTGCCTGTCGAGGAGAGGGTCGCCGAGAGCTTCTCGCCGATCAGGCCGGCCTTGCCCATGCCGGTGACCACGACCCGGCCGGTGCACCTGGCCACGATCTCAACCGCCCGCGGAAACTCCGGCCCCAACTGCCGCAGCACCTGGCGAATCGCCTCCGCCTCGATGCGCAGCACCTCCCGGGCCCGCGCCAGCGCCACGTCACGACCGGTAACCCTCTTTTTTACCGCCACTCTGACACTAGTCACCAGTCACCAGTCACTATTCACTTACTGACCACTCTGGTAATTGCTATGACGTCTCGCAATAACGGCTCCAGGTCCTTGAGCTTGAGCATGTTCGGCCCGTCGCACGGCGCATGCTCCGGATCCTCATGCACCTCGAGGAACAAGCCATCGCAGCCCATCGC
>JACQRC010000042.1 GCA_016206665.1 Candidatus Omnitrophota bacterium
AGTGAGGAGCGCGTCGTGGATTCGACTCGGCCTGCGGCCTCGCTCACCACGATGCTGAGCGAGGCGGAGCCGAGTCGAAGCATCGAAGGGGTCATGCCCCATCGGGCAGCCGGCGGAAGGCGTGGTAGTAGCCGGAGGTCTTGGCCCACAGGACCCACGGCGCCTCAGAGCCCTCCCCCATGCTCACGCGCCGCAGGGCGAAGAGATCCGGCTGCCGCCGACGCTGGCCGCGGTTGGTCGTGAGCGCGGTGGCATAGCCGGCGTCACGGACGATGGTCTGCAGCTCCGGCGTGAACCCCCCGCCCGGATAACTGAAATGGCGGACCGGTTGTTGCAACCGCTCCTCGAGCCGTCGCTTCGACTCGCGCACCTCCTCGATCGCCTGCTCCCGTGTAACCGTCGGCAGATAGGCGTGGCTGAGTGAGTGGCTGCCAATCGTGATGCCCTGCCGGCGCAGGCGCTGCAGCTCCTCCCACGACAGCCATGCAGGCGATCGACCGATCGCATCGACAATCACAAAGACGGTCGCGGGCAGGCCGTGCTCCCGCAGCACCGGTGCGGCGTATCGGGCGATCCCGCTGTCGCCGTCGTCAAAGGTAATGGCCACCAGGCGGCGCAGCGGTGCTGCGGTGCGGAGGGTTTCACAGAGCGTCTCCAGGGAGACGACGCGGTATCGATGGCGGACCAGAAAGGCGATCTGGCGTCGGAAGCTGCGCGCCGTCAGGACCGGGGCGACTTCATCGGGTGGAATCGCCGCCGGGATCGTCTCCCGGATGGCATGATACCCCAGGATCACGGGTTCGTGCTGCAGGACGCCGAGTGTCATGCGGGTGCCTGGCGTGGGGTAGCCCCGATGGGTGGGGTGGTCAGCCAGGTGCGGATGCCGCCCAGCACCACATGCCGCTCCACCCACAACAGCAACCATGACGGAATCGCCACGCGCGGATGGAGGGCGGTGGCCAAGGCGAGCCGAGTCCCACCGTCGGCGGCCGTCAGTTCCACGCGACCCCGGTAGTCGACGAAGGGATTCTCCAGCAGCCGAAAGGTCACCCATCGTGGCGGCTCCTGGTCGATGGCATAGCGCAGCTGGAGCGTCCGCGTGCCGAACAACGTGCGCAACGCGATCGTCACCTGCACGAGACGACGGGTGGGCGTCTCTTCCAACAGCTCGACACGCGTGACGCCTGGTGTCAGCGGGCCCAGCGCGCGGTAATCGGTCAGCGCGCTCCACGTCGTGGCCACATCGCTGGGCACCGTGAAATCGGCGCCGGCCAAAATCTGCCGGTGCTTCAGCGTGGCCTCCCGCCAGACCACATCGGTGCGCCCCACCTCAATGTGGCGGGCGCGTTCGCGCGGCCAGGGGCGGGCGAGATACTCCTCGGCAGGGGCCGCGGCCATCAGGCCGCTGCAGACCAGCCCGAGGCGGGCGAGCGCGCGGCAAGAACGCACCGGCGTCAGAGGCGCTCGAGGATCTTGTTGTAGACCTGCTGAGCGAGATCGATGTTGGGCAGCAGGTTCTTGCGGGCCTTCACCTTCAGACGGACGGTGGTCGGTGTGTTCTGCTCCACCCGAATCCACACCTTCGATTCTTCCACGGTCGCTTCGATCTTGCCGTGCCGTTCATCCTCGATGGTGACCTGGCCCATTTGGCGGGCGGTGAGCAGGCCGGCGCGGTAGACGGTGCCAAAATTCTTTTCGAAGTCATTGCGCACCGTGTCCTTGCCGATGGCGTAGCCACCCGCCGCGCCCAAGCCCAACAACAACACCGCGCACCCGCTCGTAGCACACGCCAGGAGCAGCGCGCCGATCACGAGAGGTCGTGCCGATCTGCGCATCACCGCCCTCCTTCGCTGTCGAACTCCACCGTATTATGCCATAGACCGGAGTGCCACGCAACGCCAGGGTATGCTATAATCGCCCCGTGAAACGGCTGCTGGCCGGCCTCATCCTGCTATCGCTCGTGCTGAGCGCCGTCTATCTCGTGGCGTGGCGGCGTCCCGAGCTCCTGCCCGCCCAGGTCACCGACTGGCTCAATGCGCATCATTGGCTCCCCCCACCTCCGGAACCGGCCACCGGCCATCCCACCTCGCTCGATCCCCATGGCGGCGGGCGCGCCGCGTCAGGATCCACGGTGCCGCTGGAGAAATTGATCACCCTGCGGCTCAAGAACGGCACGGTGCTGAGTGGCGAGCTCCTCAACGAAACACCGGAGGCGATCACGCTGGGCTGGTCGTGGGGCTCGACCGAATTCCGGCGCACGGAGATCGCCTCGGCCGAACGCGGCAAGCGCGTCACCACCGACGCGCAGCTGCTGCCTCCGCTCTCCACGGAGACCGGGCAGGCCACCTGGCCGTACCACCATGATGTCGTCGTCCAGCTCACCAACACCGCGATCCTCGATGCCGCCATCTCCGAAGTCCATCCCGATCGCATCGTGCTCCAGACGGCGGCGGCCGGCGGGCTCGCCGAACAGGAGATCCCGCGCAGCCGAATCGAAGGGCTCCTCTTCCGCCCCATCGAGAACGAGCGCAGCACGCAGATCAGCGACACCCTCTACCGCCTGTTCCCGTCGATGCAGCGGTATCACGATGGCTGGTTCACCCTCGTCACCGATTCCTACGCGCCCGCCGTCCGCGAATACCGCAAGACCATCCGCGGCTACGCCACCGAGCTCTACCTCGCCTTCTTCGCCCAGGTGAAGGACCGTCACCCCGCCGTCCAGACCTTCATCGTCGTCTTCGATGACTGGGGGAAGTTCGTCGAGTACGCCCTCAGCGACGGCCTGCCGGGTTGGGCGCTGCTCGGATATTTCTCACCGACCGATGAGGTCCTCTACCTGTTCAATGGGCTGGGCGAATCGTTTGCGGATCTGCTGTACGAGGTCTATCTGGCCCGGGCGCGGCGCGGCGTCAACCAGCTGGCCACGCAGGTGAAGGGCCAGGTCGACTCGCGGTACGGCGTCTTTGTCGACGGGCAGGCCACGGAGATCAAGGGCAAATTCGAGGCGCTGCATGATTACGTGCGCGGGCAGTACAGCCGTGAGACGCTGGCCACGCTGCGCCACGAGATGACTCATGAGCTGTTCCACCACTGGGGTCTGCAATCCATCGTCCTGTCCCAGACCGATCCCCACGATGCGGAACGCGTCGCCAAGAAACGGGAGTTCTTGGCGACGAAGGATCTGAAGCAAAAGCGGCGCCTGCTCGAAGAGCTCCTCAATCCCCAGCAGCATGACGAGGATGTGCAGATGAGCGCCGCCAACTCCTGGCTCGTCGAAGGGCTGGCCGCCTACGCGGAGACCGACCCGCTCGGCTCCACGAACGAGCGGTGGCTCGCTGCATATCAGGAGGCCAAGCGCAAGCAGGCGGTGCTGCCGCTGGAATTTCTGACCGTCTTCAAGATGGGCAGCTTTTGGGGTGTCGCCCCACAGGCCCAGATCTATGCCTATGCCGAAAGCTGGGCGTTCGTGCACTTTCTCATGACCCACTACCGCGACGGCTTCCTGCGGTACATGGAGCGGATGGCCGCCCAGACCCCGAAGGAGGGCGAGGATCTGCAGTGGCTCCTCGAGGCCACCCACCAGGAGTTGCGGTCCCTCGAGAAAGAGTTCTTCGCCTACCTGGAGCAGTTTCCCCAGCAGACCGATCCCTTTTTGCAGTTCATCGACAAGATTCAGGAGATTTTTGGGACACGCTAGGGGGCGGGGTGGACCGGTTAGGCCTCGTCCTGGTCGCGGCGACCGCGCTTGCGCTTGAGGGGATCCAACATCCGCTTGCGCAGGCGGATGTTGGCGGGCGTGACCTCGACCAATTCGTCGGCAGCGATATATTCGAGGGCCAACTCCAGGGTGAGTTCGCGCGGGGGGGTCAGCTGGATGGCGATGTCGGAGGTGGAGGAGCGCTGATTGGTCAGCTTCTTCTGCTTGCAGATGTTGACATCGATATCGAGGTCGCGGGCGTTCTCACCGACGATCATGCCCTGATAGACCTTGACCCCGGGCCCGATGAAGAGCTCGCCCCGGCCCTCGGCGTTCGCGAGGCCATAGGTGTTGCTGACCCCATCCTCGAAGGCCACGAGGGAGCCATGGGCATTCACCGTCAGGTCGACGGACTGCGCCGGCCGGTAGGAGTCGAAGACGTGGTGCAGGATGATGGTGCCGCGCGTTTTCGTGAGCAAGGTGCGCTTGAGGCCTAAGAGCCCCCGCGTGGTGATGACGTACTCCAGATGGACCTCGCCCGTCGGCGTGACCGTCATGTGCGTGAGCTCGCCGCGGCGCCGGCCCACCTCCTCGATCACCGTGCCCTGATACTCTGAGGGCACATCGATCGACAGCTCCTCGTACGGCTCCAACCGACGGCCTCCCTCCTCCTGAAAGATGACCTGCGGCTGGGAGACCTGCAACTCAAAGCCCTCGCGCCGCATCGTCTCAATCACGATGGCCAGATGCAGCTCGCCGCGGCCGGAGACGAGGAAGGTGTCCGGGCTGTCGGTCTCTGCCACTCGCAGCGACACATTCGTCTCTAATTCCTTGTCCAGCCGCTCGCGCAAGGCGCGCGAGGTCACGTATTTGCCCTCCTGGCCCGAGAAGGGGCTGGTGTTGACGCCGAGCGTCATCTGCATGGTCGGCAGGTCGATGGCGACCGGCGGCAAGGCGACCGGATGCTCCGCATCGGCGATCGTCTCGCCGATGCCGATCTCTGAGAGCCCGGCCACCGCCACGATTTCCCCGGCCTCGGCCCGGTCGACCGCGACGCGCTCCAGGCCCCGATAGATCAAGATGTCGGTCGCCGTGCCGGCGGTCTGCGTGCCGTCGGCGGCGATGCGCACGATCGCCTGGCGCTGCTCCAGCGCCCCGGATTGAATCTTGCCGATCCCCATCTTGCCCTTGTAGGAGTCGTACGCCAGCGCCAGCACGAGCATCTGAAACGGGTCGGTGGCATTGACCATCGGCGCCGGAATCCGCTCCAGGATCGTCTGAAAGAGCGGCACCAGGTCCTGCCCTGGCCGGGCCGGATCGAGCGTCGCCGTGCCGGCGGTGGCGACCGTGTAGACGATCGCGAAATCCAGCTGCTCGTGCGAGGCGCTCAGCTCGACGAACAGGTCGAAGGTGCGGTTCACCACGTCGTCGATCCGGGCGTCGGAGCGGTCGATCTTGTTGATGACGACGATGGCCGGATGGCCGAGGGCGAGGGCCTTACGCAGCACGAATTTGGTCTGCGGCATGGGGCCTTCCTTCGCGTCGATCAGGATCAACACCCCGTCGACCATCCGCAAGGTGCGCTCCACCTCGCCGCCGAAATCCGCGTGGCCTGGCGTGTCGACGATGTTGATCTTGACGCCCTCGTAGACGACGCTGGCGTTCTTCGCGCGGATCGTGATCCCCCGCTCCCGCTCCAGATCCATCGAATCCATGATCCGCTCCCCCATCGATTCGATGTTGCGGTGGACGTGGGTCTGCTTCAGCATGGCATCGACGAGCGTCGTCTTGCCATGGTCCACATGGGCGATGATGGCGATGTTGCGCAGCGTGTCCCGTCGAACAGCACTCATGGTCTGTGAATCCTCAAGGGGGAGGCGAAAACCCGGGGTTAACCGACCACGCGCTCGAGGGACACGATGGTCACCGTGCGCGGACCGCGGGGGAGTTGGATGGTGACGCGCTCTTGGCTCTTGCGGCCGAGCAGGGCCTTGCCGATCGGGCTGGCCACGGAGAGCTTGCCATTGGCCGGATCGGCCTCATCGGGACCGACCAGGGTGTAACTCTCGATCTCCTTCGTCTGCTCATCTTGGATCTTCACGCGCGCGCCAATCCGCACCTCGCCATCCTTCACGGGCACATCCTCGATGAAGGTGACGTCGGTGAGTTTGACGTGGATCTCCTGCATCCGGCGCAGCACGTGCGCCAGCTTCTCGCGCGCCGCATGATATTCGGCATTCTCGCGCAGGTCGCCGAGTTCGCGCGCGCGCCCGATCTCCACCGAGAGCTCACGCTTCGCTTTCGTCAACTGCTCCAGCTCGGCCTGCAACTGGGCATAGCCGGCCTTCGATAAATAGGTTTTCGCCATGGCAATGACTCGTTGTTATCAGTACTCAACATCCACAATCCCGTCCTCCAGCCACGCGTACTTGGCGGCGAGCACATCCCGTCCGATGCGGTACGCGAAGCGATCCTCGTTCGCGCCCAGCGCGCGGAACTGCTCGGCGATGCGCAACCGGGCCTGCTGGCAGAACTGGACCGCCAGCCGGCGGGTGCCCTCCGGCGTGGTCTGTTCGTCGAGGAGCGCTGCAGCGCGGGCGATCGTGGCGGATATCGCGAAGAGATCCATGCCGATGTTCACGAGCCGGAAGAGCGCCAGCTGCCGCCGCTCGAGCCGCTGCTGGTACCACAGCATCTGATGAAACAGCGTGCGCGCCAACCGGTGCGCGGTGTGCTCCACGTAGCGCAGCTGCCTGGCCAGCGCCCCGTCGAGCGCGGCATGCTTCGGCCACCCGCTCCAGGTCAGCCACTGCCGCAGATACCAGAGACTGTAGAAGCCCGCCGCCTTGACGGCCGCGGCGAGGCGGCGCAGGGGCGGCGCCTTGGGATTCAGCACCTCCCCGGCCAGATGCATGTGCGGGTCGAGCGCCTCCCGCGCGATGAAGAGGTGCATGATCTCGCTCGTGCCTTCGATGATGAGATTGATGCGGGCGTCGCGCATGATTCGCTCGATGGGAATCCCGGGCTCGCCCCGCGCGCGCAGCGAATCCGCGGTTTCATAGCCGCGTCCGCCGCGAATCTGCATCGTCTCATCGATGACGCGCCACGACTGCTCCGAGGCGAAGAGCTTGGCCATCGCCGCCTCGAGCCGCACATCCGCGCCGCCGCGGTCGACCAGGGCGGAGGTGAGGAACGTCACCGCCTCCATCGCAAAGGTGTGGCAGGCGATCCAAGAGAGCTTCGCCGCATTGACCTCATGCTCGCCGATGGGCGCGCCCCACTGGACGCGCTGCTTCGCCCACTGCCGGCAGATCTCGAGGCACCGTTTCGACATGCCCACGCAGCCGGCCGGCAACGTCAGCCGCCCGGTGTTCAGCGTGGCCAGGGCGACCTTGAGGCCGCGACCCAATCCGGCAATGATATTCTCCTTCGGGACGCGCACATTGGTGAAGCGCAGCAGCCCGTTGGAGATCCCGCGCAATCCCATGAACTGGCAGCGGTGGACCGTCTCCACCCCCGGCATGCTGCGCTCGACGATGAAGGCGGTGATCTGCTTTTTCTCCCGGCCGTCGATCATCTTGGGCGGGGTCTGCGCCATGACAACGAGCACCTGGGCCGCCGGGCCGTTGGTGCACCACAGTTTCTCGCCGCTGATCAGATAGGCCTCACCATGGTCGACCGGCGTCGCGGTCGTCTTCATCTTCGCCGGGTCAGAGCCCACATCCGGCTCGGTGAGCGCGAAGGCGGAGATCTCCCCTTTGGCGACGCGCGGCAGATAAGCGTGTTTCTGCTCCGGTGTGCCGAAGAGTTTGAGCGGCTGCGGCACGCCGATGCTCTGATGGGCGGAGAGCCAGACCGTCGTCGAGCCGCAGTAGCTGCCGATGAGCTCGATGGCGCGGTTGTAGTTAACCTGCGAGAGGCCCAGCCCCCCGTACTCCGTCGGGATCTTCATCCCGAAACAGCCGAGTTCGGCCAACCCCCGGATGACCTCGGGCGGCATCTCGCCGGTCCGATCAATCGCATCCGGGTCCACCTTGGCCTTCAGGAAGGCCTCGAGCGTGGCGAGGAACGCATCGCCGATCCGGCGGTCCTCGGCGCCCTGCTGGGGGTAGGGCAGGAGCCAGTCGCTGCGCAGCCGCCCCAGGAAGAGCTGGGAGACGAAGCTGGGGTGCTGCCAGACCGTCTCACGCGCCTCTTCGGCGACCTCGAGGGCCTGGCGTTTGCCTTCGCTGAGTTTGTGTAACTGAGAGATGTCGAGTGGCATCGTCGGAGGTTCAGTATAGCATAGCCATCAGCAGTCAGCAATCAGTGCTTCGACTCGGCCCCGCAGGGCCTCGCTCAG
>JACQRC010000005.1 GCA_016206665.1 Candidatus Omnitrophota bacterium
TCGTAATGGGAGCAGGCGGTCGCCATGTACTCCATCCCGCAACACGCCGTCACAAACGGGTACTGGAAGATCGAGTACTTCCGCGCCCAGCCGATGGCGGCGTCGAGCTTGGTCGTCAGAAATCCGAATTGGGCGAGGTTGGGAGAACTCATGAGCGCTACCTGTTATGCGGTGATTACAGTGATGCGCTTCACACGAACACCCGCATTGCTAACTATCGGCTGGCCTACAGCGCACCAGAGCCTACCTTGATGCCGGTGATAAGGTCTCGGGTTTATCACCGTAATCATGTTTTTATCACCGGAATCACCGATGGCATTTTATTCAAACTCCAGGGCGCCCTTCTTCCAGGCATAGACGAAACCGGCGACGACGAAGAGCATGAAGGTGAACATGCCGCCGATGCCGAACCAGCCGAGCTCGCGCAGGATGACGGCCCAGGGAAAGAGAAAGACCAACTCCACGTCGAAGATGATGAAGAGCATGGCGAGGATGTAGAACTTGACCGGCAGGCCCCCCTGCGGCAGCGCGAAGGGCTGCTCGCCGCATTCGAAGGGCTGGCTCTTCGCCGGGTTGGGCCGCTTGGGACCGAGGATGGCCGAGGAGACCAGCAGCAGCGCGGCGACCCCGCCGGCGACGGCAAAGACGATAAGGAGTGAGGCGTACTCCACCATGGCTTCCTTGGCAGCTTAAGTTTGTGAAAAAATTCACAAACTACGCGTCAAAAAAACCCCGCAGCCCTGTCGCGGGTGCTGTGATTGGGACAGTATAAGTGCCGGCTGAGGGGGTGTCCAGAGGAATCTAGGAGGATGGCGCAGCGCAGAGAAATTTGATAGGATGGGCTTCGCATGACTGCGAAACGCTCTCCATTGGCGCTCATCTTCCTGACGGTCTTCATCGATCTCGTCGGTTTCGGGATCGTGATTCCGGTCCTGCCCCTCTACGCCGAGCGGTTCGGGATGTCGCCGCTGGGGATCGGGGTGCTGCTGGCCATCTATTCCGCGATGCAAGCACTCGGCGCGCCGTGGCTGGGCAGGCTCTCGGACCGCGTCGGGCGGCGGCCGGTCCTGCTGTTGAGCCTGCTGGGCACCGCGGCCGGATTTTTGCTGATGGGCCTGGCGAAGACGCTGCCGTTGCTCTTTCTCGGCCGCATCATCGATGGCATCACGGGCGGCAACATTTCCACCGCGCAGGCCTACATCGCGGATGTGACGCCGCCCGAGGAGCGCTCGCGAGGCATGGGGTTGATTGGCGCCGCCTTCGGGCTGGGCTTCATCTTCGGTCCGGCGATCGGCGGGGTCATGGGCCACTTCTCGCTCGCCGCGCCGCTGCTGTTCGCGGCCGGATTGTCCGCCGCCAATGCGGTCGCGGTCTACTTCCTGCTGCCGGAAAGCCTCACGGCCGAGCGGCGGGGTCAGGCGCGGCAGCGTTCGCCGATTGCGGCGATCTTCCGGCAGCCGCATGGCCGGACCCTGGCTCTCGCCATCGGCGCCTACTTTGTGACGACGATGGCCTTCTCCCTGCTGACCGCGACCTATCCGCTGTTCACCGAGCGGCGGTTCGGCTATGGCGCCGCGCAGAACGGCTACCTCTTTGCGGCGCAGGGAATCCTGAGTGCTGTCATCCAAGGGGGGTTGCTGGGCTGGCTCGTGCGACGGTGCGGGGATAAGCGACTCGCGATGGCCGGCTGCGCTCTGCTGGCTGCCAGCATGTTTGGGTTGCCGACGAGCGCGGCCGCCGTGGCGCTGTTCGGCTGGACGGCCGGCCTCGCCTCCGGCCACGGCCTCGTGGCCGCGCCCCTCAACAGCCTGGCCTCGCAGAGCGTGGACGCCGCCTCACAGGGGCGCGTGTTAGGCGTCATGCAGTCGGCCGCGAGCCTCGCGCGCATCGTCGGCCCGGTGCTCGGCGGCTGGCTGCTCAGCTACGATGCGGCCCACCCCGCCCTGTCCTTCGGCCGGACGCCCTACTGGACGAGCGGCCTGGTGACCCTCATCGCCCTGGCGCTGGTCGCCATCCTGTAGTCGGCTGGCGACCCCTTTAATCTTCGGGTGGGGTCGACCAGCGCTCCTGCACGATTCGTTCGGCCTTCAGCCAGTCCTGCAGCTCACCGCCCGGTGTGCGGCCCCGACGCTCGTACAGCTGATAGGCGGTCTTGGCGATTTCGGCGCGGACCTTCGCGTGCTGCGCGTGGCGCGCCTTGTGCGAGAGCGATTGCCGTCGTGGTGCCATGCTGCTATCCCCCCTCCTAAATGCCCCCCTCCGGATCGGCGTGGACCGTCACGTCGACCGGCTCGAATTCCCGCCTCAGCTCGGCGATCAGCGACTCGGTCAGATCGTGCGCCCTCTGGAAACTCTCCTCCCCGCGAATCTCAATGTGGCAGTCGATGAACCGCTGCTGGCCCACCCGCCGCGTGCGCAGATTGTGGAAGCTGACGATCTGCGGATGGTGGCCGAGGATGACCTGCTCGATGCGGCTGCGCTCCTCGGGCGGGAGGTCCCGGTCCATCAGCTCGTTCACCGCCCGCAGGAAAATGGCGCGGCACAGCCACAAGATCCAGCCGGCGATCACCACCGAAATCAGCAGGTCCCAGACGGAACTGCCCGTCCGCTGCACGAGCCACAGCGTCGCCACGACCCCTAAGTTCGTTGCGAAGTCGGTGGCGTAATGGGTCTGCTCGGTGCCGACCACGATGGAGTGCGTCTGGCCGGCCACCGACTTCAGCCGGACGGTCAGCCAGCCGCTGAGGATGGCCGACACGACCATCACCCACAACCCGAGCGTCACGTGGTCGAGCGTAAAGCCCATGATCCAGCGGCGCAGGGCCTCGAGGACGAGCCACAAGCCGCTCGCCGTGATCACCAAACTCTGAAACAGCCCCGCGAGGTTCTCGGCCTTGCCGTGGCCGTAGGGGTGGTTGGCGTCGGCCGGCTTCGCCGCGACGACGATCGAGACGAGGTTGATCGCCGAGGCGGTCACATCCAGGGCCGAATCGACGGCCGAGGCCAGGATGCCCATCGAATGCGTGAGGAGGCCCACCACCGCCTTGACGAGCAGCAGCAGCGTCGCCACCGTCAGCGACAGCACCACCGCCCCGACATTGCGCCGATGCGCGTCGGCGCGGGGCAGGGCGGTGGTCATCGCCGGCGCGCGCCCGGGGTCCCCTCGAGCAGGCGCACGGATTCTTCCAGCACCGACGGCGGCAAGGCACCGGCGAACACGACGCCATTGATAAACAGGGAGGGCGTGCTGGTGACGCCCAGCCGATGGGCCGTCTCGATGTCCCGCTTCACCGCTTGCAGCGCCGTGGGGTCGCCCACGCATTGCCGCCAGGCCGGCAGGTTCAACCCCATCCGCGGCAGGATCTGCTCCAGCCGTTGGACGTCGAGCGGCTGCGGCGTGATGCGCCGGGCCTCTTCGAAGACGCCGTCATAGTACGTCCAGAACTTGCCCTGCCGCTGGGCGCACTCTGCCCCGATTGCGTAGCGGCAGGCGCCGGGATGCGTCGTGTTCTGGATGAAGTCGTTGCACGCTTGATCCAGCGGATAATGTTTGAAGATTAACCGGACGCGTTCCGGCTCGTTGGTCCGCAGCACCCGGTGCGAGACGAAGAAGGTCTGGCAGGAGGGGCACAGAAAATCGCTGAACTCCACCAGGGTGACCGGCGCGGCGTCCGGACCCTGGACCGGGTCGCCCGTGGTGTCGACGACGACCGCCTGGCGGGACTGGATGTAGGTGCGGAGCTGGCTGTGAAGCGCCTGGGTATCGCCGGCGGTCTGCATCTTGACGAACCAGGCGATCCCCAGCGTCGAGCCGACGGCCAGGACCGCGGCGAAGGCGAAGAGCGCTTGGACGAGCGGTGCCAGGCCATTCTGCGGCGCCTGAAAGGCCCGCGCCCAAGAGGAACCCGGCACCAGGCCCCGGAGCTGCCAGAGTCGGTGCCAGGCGGTGATCTGGCGGCCGCGGCCTGCCACCATCGCCGACACGAAGAGCAAGCCGTTGACGGCGTAGGTCGCGAGGCAGAAAGAGCAGAGGTAGCGAATCTTGGTGACCATGATCCAGGCGAGATAGCCGTCGACGAGCACGGCGAAGAAGGCCAGCGCGCCGATCCCCGCCAGGGCGGGCACGGCCAGAGGCGCCTCCCCGCCGAGGCCAACCAGGGCCAGGAGCGCGACGAGCGCATAGAGGATGATGGCCCAGGCGGAAAGCGGCAACCCGTACAGCGTTCCGTACCGGCTGGCGCTGACCGTGAAACAGTCGAAGTGGCCGCTCGGCGTGCAGAGACGCCCGAAGGCCGAGCCCCCTTGCAGGGCGAAGGCGGGCAGGAGCAGGAGATACCCGGCCAAGGCGACCCCTAACACTGCCAGAATGAATAGCCAGGCGAAGGCCAGGCGTGCCGGAGCCGTGGCGGTCGCCGGCTGAGGTGTGGCGCTCATCGTGCTTCATTGTAAGTCTTGGTGATACCTGCGTCAATGGTCTGTTGCCTAACAGTGGTGATTACGGTGGGCTCAGGCGATGGCGGGGCGTCGAACATTGGGGACATACGCACAGCAGGGCTCTTCGCTGAGGTAGTCGCCGGTCCCGGCGAAGGCGCGGGCCCGGCAGCCGCCGCAGATGCGGCGGTATTCGCACGCGCCGCACTTGCCGCCTAACAGATCAGGCTCGCGCAGTTCGTGGAAGAGGTGGGAGCGCTGCCAGACCTCCTCAAAGGTCTCCTCACGGATGTTGCCGGCGAGAAGCGGCAGGTAGCCGCAGGGCATCACCTCGCCTTTGTGCGAGATGAAACAGATGTGCGTGCCGGCGAGGCAGCCGCGAGTCATCGATGCGAATTTGCTGCTCGCGCTCGGCCGCTGCCGGCGCTGGGCCAGCAGGCGGAAGTACTGCGGCGCGCAGGTGGCGCGGACGATCAGCTCCTGTTTTGCGGCCTGCTGCGCGATCCACGTTAGGACCCGCTCATACTCCTCGGCCACGAGTCGCTGCTCTTCGGTGATCTCCAATCCGCAGCCGACCGGCACGAACATGAAGAAGTGGAGCGCATCGGCCGCCAGCCGGCGCGCGAGGGCGTAGAGCTCATCGAGCCGGTGCGCGTTGTGCTTGGTGACGGTACAGTTGATCTGCATGCTCATGCCGAGGGCTGCGAGGCGCTGGAAGCCGGCGACGGCCGCCGCGAAGGCCCCGTCCTGCTGCCGAAACGCATCGTGGGTGGCGGCGTCCGGGCCGTCGAGACTGATCGCCACCCGTTCAAAACCGGCCTGCATGATCCGAGGCGCCACCGTCTCATCGATCAGCGTGCCGTTGGTCGCGAGCGCGGTGGGCAGGCCCTGGCTCTCCGCATGCTCGGCCAGCTCGAAGAGATCGGGACGCAGGAGGGGTTCCCCGCCGGAAAAGACCAGGATGGGCCGGCCCCTACGGGCCCGTAGGGCCGCACGGGCGATGGCGGCAATCATCCGCTGCGCCTCGGTCGTCGTGAGATCGTCTCGCATCAGCTGGCGGCTGACGTCGAGCCGTCGGCAGTGGCTGCACTCGAGGTTGCAGCCGGCGGTCGTCTCCCAGAAGACCAGGCGCAAGTCGTGCGGAATGGGCAGGCCGATCACCCCACCACCTCCGGCAGGGCCCGGATGGGCCCGGCGACGATTCGTCGCCCGCCCATCGCCGGAGGGCGGACGGCACACGCGCGATGGGCGGCCGGAGGTGGTGGGGTCACGTCGTGGCTCGCGCTCTGACCAGACGGGGCATCAGGGGCCGGGCCAGCACCATGCAGGTGCTGGAGGCCTTGGCGATGAGCCGCCCGGCTTCGTCGGAGAGGTCGCAGTCCACCAGACCCAATCGGCGCCCACGGTGCACGACCCGCGCCACAGCGATGAGCCGGCCGCTCCAGACCGGACGCAGGAAGTGGATCTGCAGCTCGACCGTCGCCGCCGCCTGCCGGCCGCGCAGCGTCGAGGCGAAGGCCAGCCCCATCGTCGCATCGGCTAAGTCGCACAGGATCCCGCCGTGCACCGTGCCCCCCGGCCCGACGTGACGCGGGCTCAGGCGCAGCTCGCCCCGGCTGCGCCCGGATGCGGCCTGCGTCACACGAAAGCCGATCAGCCGGGCGGCGGGCGACGTCTTCACGACAGATTCCGCGATGCCGAGAGCCCGCCGAACAGATGCGGCACCAACTGCCTGCAGAAGGCGGCGATGAAGGCCGCGAACAGGGAGCACTCCTGTGCCAGGTTGACGGCCAGCCTGGTCACGTCGATGCGATGCCAATGTCCGCGTCTAAAATAGGCCCAGGTGTCCCTCCAGAACTGCTGGAAGGAGCGACGGGAGTAGGTCAGGGAGTGGGAAAACGGATTGCGCTGCTTCACCCACAACCACGCGCGAGACGGGAGGGCGACTCGCGGCCAGGCCGCGTGCCGTGGGTTCATCTTGCCCAGCAGGATGGCCGCACGAGCATAGGCCCGTTGCAGGTCAGCCAGGCGCAAACTGCGCCACTGCTGCACATGCGCATGGCGCCGCTGGAGCGTCTCCACCACGCGCTGTTCCAGGGGACTGCGGCTGCGCGTCTGGAGCCAGAGCTCCTCCATCTCGAGCGCCATGGCCGTCCAGCCGCGGAGGGTGCGGCGCACGTCCCCGGCGCGGCGCGCAAGATACTGCCATCGCGTCTCGACGGGCCATCCCGGCCGCCGCTGGAGACGGCCCTTCAGCCGCAGAAACCCGTGGACCATCGGATGCCCGCGCTCCACCATCGTGGCGTTCTTGTACCAGAGGAAGAGCATGAAGACCCCCCAGTAGTTCGTGGCCGGCACCCGCCGCAGAATCGCCTTCATGTTCTCCAGCCCGTAGAAGGAGCTCCACGCCTCCTCGTAGACCCCCCGCCATTCCTCGTCCGTCATGCGCGGGTGGTGGGTGGCGGCGTGAAAGGAGTCGTAACGGTTGAGATCCGGATCCAAATAGGCGCCGGCCTTGAGCAGGGCCAGATGATCCTGCGAGCCGGGCAGCGGCGTCAGCATGAAGAAGGACGCCTGCTCCGGCCCTAAATCCCGCTGCAGACAGGCCACATCCTGACGCACCGAGGCCGGCGTGTCGAAGGGGAAGCCGATGATGTACGCGACGTGCGTGACGATGCCGCCCTGCCGGTAGGCGGCGATCAGCTGCTGGAACTCCGCCACGCGGTTCTGGCGCTTGCCCGCGGCCTCTAAGTTCTGCGGATTCAGGCTCTCCAGGCCGATGAAGACCTGCGAGCAGCCTGCCGCCTTCGCCTTGGCGATGAAGTGCGGCAGCTTGTACGATTGCGTGTCCACCTGGAGCATGAAGGCGATGCGAATGCCCTCCTCGGCGCGCAGCCGGATCAGGCCGTCGAAGATGGTCTCCCAGTGCTTGTTCCGGCAGAAGTTGTCGTCCGTGAAAAAGTAGTAGGCGACCCGATGCCGGCGATAGTTCTCCCGCACCAGCTCCATGAGCCGCCCCACATCGCGGAAACGCATTGCGCGCCCCTGGACATTGATCACCGTGCAGAAGGAGCAGCTGAAGGGGCAGCCGCGTCCGCAGTCGAGCGTGCCGAAGTGGCGCACCATGAACCGGCGCAGGTAATGGTCGCTGATGCGCGGCATCGGCGCCGCCTGCAGCGCGGGCGGCTGCGGCAGGAAATTATAGAGCGGGCGCAGCTGTTTGGAAAGCGCATCGCGCAGAATGAATTCCCAGCGGCCCTCGATCTCGCCGGCCACCACGGTCACACCGGCGTCGAGCAGGGTTTGGATTTCGCGTGGGACCTGCGGCAGCATCGCGAGCGACCCGCTGATGTGAAAGCCGCCGATGAGGACCGCAGCGCCTCCCGCGCGGAAGGCCAGCGCCAAGTCGCTGGCCCGCGCAAACTGATTGCTCTGCACCCCCACCAGACAGACGAGGACCTGCGTGTTAGGCATGCGGCTGCGCCGGAGGATCGCGCGCAGATCCACCCGCTGCACGGTCTCATCGATGAGCTCGATGCGCCACTGCAGCGCACGGCCCAGGACGCCGCGCTCCCGGACATCCTCCGTCAACCCGTAGAGACAGGCCAGGGTGTTGCTGGGCAGGACCCCCCGCCAGTACCGGATGACGTAGCCATCCTCATCATAGTTGGAGGGCTTGATGAGGTAGATCACCAGCCTCCGGGGGGCCGGCCTCACGGCGGCACCGACGGCGCGGCTTCCGTGGATGCGCGGCCATTCTGATCCTGCGAGGCGAAGGGCCACGCGCCGCCATCCGTCGTGAAGATGCAGTCGAGATGAAAGCAGCGCTCGTCCTTATCGAGGCAGTTGACGATGCGCCAGCGGCCGTCGGGCTGCTCGGCGACGATCGCCCAGACCTCGTGGCCGACAAAGGGGCAGAATTTCGCGGCAAACCGATGCTTGGTGGGGGTCTCCATGAACTTCACCTGCTTTCTTGGGCCTCCAGGCCGATCTCTTCGTCCGTCAGGTAACAGGCGGGGTCAGGCGCCCACGGGTCGCCGTGCACGCGCAGGGCCCGCACCCGAAAGCTCCCGCCGCAGATGAACTTGAACCGGCAGCCTCCACAGCGCCCTGTGAGGAGGGGCAACCGATTCCGCAGCCCACCCAGGAGCGGGTCGTCACTCTGCGTCCAAATCGTGCTGAAGGGCCGTTCCCGCACGTTACCGAGCGAATGATCCTGCCAGAACTGGTCAGGATGGATGTTGCCCAGCCAGTCGATGTTGCCGATCCCCACCCCGGAGGAGTTGGCGCCGCCGCCATTCCACGACAGGAGCCGCAGGGTCTCGGCCGCGCGCGCCGGATCGCGCGATAGCAATTGCAGGTAGATGTAGACGCCGTCCGCATGATTGTCGACGGTGAGCACGTCGAGCCTCCGACCCTCACGGGTCGCCTGCTCGGTCCGCCGGAGGATGAGGTCAACCGCCTGGCGGATCTCCTGCGGGGTCAGGTCGTCCTGTGCGAGCCTGCGGCCGCGGCCGCTGTAGACCAGATGGTAGAAGCAGGCGCGGTCGATCTGCTCTTGCCCGATGAAATCGAAGATGTCGTTGAGACAGGCGATGTTGTGGCGGGTCATCGTGAAGCGCAGCCCCACCTTCTGGCCGACCTCCTTGAGATGGCGCAGCCCTTCGCGGGCCTGGTAAAACGCGCCCAGATGGCCGCGGAAGACATCATGATGGCGGCCCAGCCCGTCGAAGGAGATGCCGACGTAACTGAAGCCGATCTCCCGGATGCGTGCCGCCGCGGCGGTATCGATGAAGGTGCCGTTCGTCGACAAGGTCAGGCGCAACCCCAGCGCGCGCGCGTACTCGGCTAACTCGAAAAAGTCCGTCCGGATCAGCGGCTCGCCGCCCGACATCAAGAGCGCCGGGATCTGAAAGGCGGCCAAATCCTCAAGCAGGAGCTTGGCTTCCTCCGTCGTCAGCTCGCCGGCGTAGGGTTCGTTGTTGGAGTTGGTGTAGCAGTGGCGGCAGTGGAGGTTGCACCGGCGGGTCATGTTCCAGACGACGACCGGCCGGCGCTCGAGGGCGGAGCTCGGCACGTCATGCTCCTGGCGCTCCGTCGCGTGCGGAGCGCCATGGCCGGCTCCGCGCTTGTGGCCGTAGCGCAGCGGATCGCCGGTCGTGTCGACGCCGCAGTAGAGCTTAGTCAGATTGATCATCGTGGCAGCAGGATACCACGACGTCCAGCCGGAATTCTATGATTCCAATCATATCAGGCCGCGCACTCACCCGGGCCCTGCTTCGCTCCGCCACAGGCGGAGCTTCGCAGCGGCTATGCGGCGCATTCGCCTGGCCCCATGCCGCCCAGCGAGAA
>JACQRC010000043.1 GCA_016206665.1 Candidatus Omnitrophota bacterium
ATGATCGCCACCCCGAGCGCAATCGGCGTGCGGAAGTGCGCGGTGCCCTTGACCGGGTCGCACTGGTAGATGTAGTACGGCCGCACCCGGATCTTCAGCAGCTCGTGCACGAGCTTCTTCATGATCGAGGGCTTGTCGTTGATCCCCTTGAGCAGCACCGTCTGGCTGCCCATCGGCACGCCCGCGTTCGCGAGCAGGTCGCAGGCGCGCTTGACCTCCGGCGTGACCTCCTTCGGATGGTTGAAGTGGAGACTCATCCAGATGGGCGCGTGCCGCTTGAGGACCGCGGTGAAGCTCTCCGTCACGCGCATGGGGCAGGTGACCGGGGTCCGACTGCCTATCCGAATGAACTCGATGTGCGGAATCGTCCGCAGCGTCGTGATGATGTCATCGAGCCGCTTGTCGGAGAGGCTCAGCGGATCGCCACCGGAGATGAGCACGTCCCGCACCTTCCGGGTCTTGCGCAGATAGTCGTAGGCCGCCTCGAGGCGCGTGGGCCTGGTGAAGCCCGCCTCGGTGCCCACGATGCGGCTGCGGGTGCAGTGGCGGCAGTACATCGAGCATATCTCGCTCACCAACAGCAGCACCCGGTCCGGATACCGGTGGACGAGCCCCGGCACCGGCATGTAGGCGTCCTCGGCGAGCGGATCGACCAGGTCATTCGGGCTGCTGACATACTCATCCGCCAACGGCACGGCTTGACGTCGAATCGGACAGGCGGGATCTTCGGGGTCCATCAGGTTGGCCCAGTACGGCGGGACGGCCATGATGAACCGGCCTTCTCGTCGGCAGGTCGCCTCAATCTCGCTGGGGGTCAGCCGGATCACCTGCTTGAGCTTCTCCACCTCCGTGATCCGGTTGCGCATCTGCCAGCCAAAATCGTGCCACGATTCGAGCGGCACGTCTTTCCAGAGAGGCACACGCTGATAACTGGCGACGTCCAACGAAGCTACTCCCTCCTTTCGGGCATGCTCACGGCAGACCCGCGGCACGGGCCGCGGGTTCCGGAGCGACGGACACCTCTGTCGAGGCGGAGCCGGGCCCGACGTCAATCAACGTCCACGCCGCATGAGAGGATGGCGCGGCCGGGCTCCTGTGGTCGCGCGCGCGCGAAAGAGCGCTGGCGACAATGGCATGAATCAGTTCTTGATAGCTCATCCCCGCGCCCCGCGCGATCATGGGAAAGTTGCTCTCCTCGGGATCCAGCCCGGGCAGCGGGTTGACTTCCAACACGAACGGCGTGCCGTCGTCGCGCAGCCGGAAATCGGTGCGGGAGATGTCGGCGCAGCCGAGGACGCGGTGGGCGCGAATGGCCAGCTCCTGAATGTAGCGGGTCGCCTCCTGGGGCAGACGGGCCGGACAGTGGAAGGTGGGCACCAGGCCCAGCTCGACATTGCCCTGATACTCCTTCATGCGCCAGGAATAAAAATATTCCCCCGAGTGCTCGCAGCCGGCGAAATCGATCTCGAGAATGGGCAGGGCCGTGAGGTGGCCGTTGGCCAGGACACCGACGGTGAGCTCCCGGCCGGAAATGAATTCCTCGACGAGCGCCTCCTGCCGGTAGCCGTCGAGGACGAGATGCACCTGCCGGCGCAGCTGCGCGCGATCCCGCACGACGCTGTCGACGGTGATTCCCTTGGCCGAGCCTTCACGGTTGGGTTTGACGATGAGCGGAAAGTGCAATCGCGCGTCGAGCGGCTCGGCGGTGGAGCGGAAGACCTGGAAGGCCGGCGTGGGAATGCCCTCGTACCGGAGAATCTGCTTGGTCTTGGCCTTGTCGAGGGCCAGGGCCATGGCGAGCGCGCCGGAACCGGTATGGGGAATGCCGAGCAGGGAGAGCAGCGCCGGGACGTGGGACTCGCGATTCTCGCTGGGCGCGCCCTCGGCGACGTTGAAGGCGAGATCGACGCGGTGCGTGCGCAGCCACTGGGGCAGGTGCGCATCTGCCTCGACGGGCAGCACGTCACAGCCATTGGCGCGGAGCGCGTCGGCGATCGACTGCACCGTCTTGGGACTGTCGTATTCGGAGAAGTAATCGACCGGGAGTTGAGACTCCGTCCCGATGTCCCGCTTCAGATTGTAGATCAAGGCCACCCGCAAGGCGATGGGCAACCTCCTACGACCCCGCCCGCTTAGCTTCGCTTAGCGAAGCTAAGCGAAGCTGGCGGGGTCGGACGCACAGCAACCTCCTGGTTCAGCCGGGGATACCGCGCGCAGGCGGCATCCAACACCCGATGGATCATCGCCTCGTACGTGATGCCGAGCTCCTTGGCGACGACCATGAAGACATCTTCCGTCGACAGCGAGGGCAAGGGGTTCAGCTCCAGCACAAAGGGCTCTCCCGCCGGATTGACCCGCAGATCCACCCGCCCAAAGTCCCGGCACTCCACCGCCCGGTAGGTCCGCAGCGCCAACTCGGTGATCCGCCGGGCCAGCGATTCCGGAATCCGCGCCGGGCAGCGGTATTCCAGTCCCGACCGGATGCGCGCATTGGTGTAGAAGCGGTCCCCCAGATCGAGCCGGCCTTCGATCTCGATCTGCACCACGGGCAGGGCCTGCGGGGGGTTGTTGCCGATGATGGCGACGGTGAATTCCTGGCCGGGAATGAACTCTTCGATCAGGGCGGGCTGATGGTAGGTGCGGATCACCCAGTCAGTCTGCCGGCGCAGATGGGCCTCATCGCGCGCGACCGACTCTTCGGTCAGCCCCTTGCTGGAGCCCTCGTGGCGGGGCTTGACGATGACGGGAAAGCCAAGCAACCAGGGTGCTGGCAGCGCGCTCACGTCGCTGACTTCGACGAAGCGCGGCGTCGGGATGCCCTCGGCGATGAGGATCTTCTTCGTCATCACCTTGTCGAGGGTGAGGCCCTGGGTCAGCCCGTCGGAGCCGACATACGGAATCCCCATCATCTCGAGGATGATGGGGACCTGGCTTTCGCGGTTGCGGCCGGTGTAGCCTTCCGCGATGTTGAAGACGATGTCGACGTCGAGCCGGTCCAGCTTCTCGAGGAGCGCCGTGGCGTTGCCGATCCGCACGACGGTGTGGCCGCCGGCTGTGATCGCGTCTTCGATGACACCGATCGTGTCGTCGTGGTCAAACTCGGCGTTCGCGTCCTGCGGATCGCCGGGCTGGAAGACGTACTCGCTTTTCGCGTTGTAGGCCAAGCCGACGCGCCTGCCCATGGGCTCCTCAGCAAACAAGGGGACCCCCTCCGTGAGCGAAGTCCCCCTGTCTGCTATCTGGATGGTTCAATCGTGTGCGGATGCGCCTTAACCCCGACGGATCTTGTCGAGGAGGTCATGGACCGTGCGGCCCGCAATGTCCTTGCACCCCAGGCCGAAGGCCAGGGCGATGCCCAATCCAATCGAGGCCAGGACGATGTTGAACGCAAACCCAATGACGCCCTGGGCGATCCGCAGTTGCTCCATCGCGGCCGCGAAGGCGAAGATCAGCACCGCCCACTGCGTGATCTGGCCGAGGAGATTGACCTTGGCCACCCCGGCGTTGCTCGCCGCGGTGCGCACGGTCGTGGCCAACACGTTGGCGAAGAAGCCTCCCAGGAAGAGAATGAAGATCGCGGTCACCACGTCGGGCACGTAGGCGATGACCCGCTTCAGGATATCGGCCGCGGTGGCCAGCCCCAGCGCGTCGAAGGTGGCCGTGACGAAGACCAGCAGGAGCACCCAGTAGACGAGGCCTGCGATCAACTCCATGACGCTGAGCGTGATGCCGCCGCGGGTGAGGAACTTCGTGATGCCGGCCTGGTCCGCCCATTTGTCGACGGGCAGCGACTTCCCGATCCGGAGCACGGCCCAGCGGACTGCGCGGGCGACGATCCACCCGATGAGCAGGATGATCGAGAGCTTGATGAGCGACTTCAACATGCCGACGACCTGTACGAGCATGGTCTGCACTGTCGTCCAGACGACGCTATACCAGCCCATCGATGCGCCTCCTTCTCTCCACAGAGATCTTCCTGCGTATGATGATGGATGGATAAGGCCAATCGATCATTAGAACTTTTTTAACATAGTTGCAGAAGATTGTCAAGGGAAACTCCAGGCTGCCGAACCTGATGGTAGAGATATTGTTGCGCGTAGCCGGCGTACGCGCCGAAATGGCGCCGCGCGAAGCGATGCAGCCGGGCGCGCGTCGGCTGCCGATGGACGTATCGCTTGAGAATCCGCTCGGTCCAGACATCGATGGGAAAGGCCTCGTATTGCTGCAACGCGAAGAGCGCGATGCAGTCGGCGACCTTGTCCCCCACCCCAGGCACCGTTTGCAGACGCTGTTTGGCCTGCTCGTACGGCTGTCGTCGCAGTCGTGCCGCGTCGAGACGTCCGTCGGCGACCAACCGGGCCGCTGCTTTGAGATACGGCGCGCGAAATCCCAGTCCCAATTCCCGCAGTGTGCGCTCCGACGCTCGGGCAATGGCCGTCGGCTCCGGAAAGGTCCACCAGCGAGCGCCGGCGTCACCCGTCGGCGTCACCCTGCCGAACCGGCGACACAGCCGCTCGATCATGCCCTGCAGCCGCTTGATGTTATTGAAGGAAGAACAGATGAAGGAGGCGAGACATTCCCAGGGCTCTTGCCGGATGACGCGCAGGCCCGCGAATGATTGCAGAGCCTCGTGAATCTGCGGATCGACATCAACGGTGCGGAGGATGGCGGGCAGATCGTGGTCGAGGGCGAAGTAGTGACGGAGGCGTTCGGGGGTGACGGCCGAGTCACGCGTCTCGCACTCGAGCCGCTCCCCTGCCTGGCGCACGTGCACGACGGAGCGGCCGAGGAGGCCGAGATATCCATCGTCGAGCGTCTGCCAGCGGAAGACTTGGCCCGAGGCCAGTGTATGCCCGAGCGAGAAGTTCCTGGCGGGAAGGACGACCTTCTTCAAACCTTGGGGAGCGTAATGCCCGTCTGTTTCTGGTACTTGCCCTTGCGGTCCGCGTAGGAGGTCTCGCAGGCGACCGCGCTCTCGAAGAAGAGGACCTGGGCGATGCCTTCGTTGGAGTAGATGCGGGCGGGCAAGGGAGTGGTGTTGCTGATCTCGATCGTCAAGTGGCCCTCCCACTCCGGCTCCAAGGGCGTGATATTGACGACGATGCCGCACCGGGCGTAGGAGCTCTTGCCGATGCAGAGGCCCATGATCTTGCGCGGGAGTTTGAAGTATTCGACGGAGTTGGCGAGCGCAAAGGAGTTGGGCGGAATCACGCAGACCGGCCCCTTGAAATCAATGAAGGACTTGGGGTCGAACTGCTTGGGATCCACGACGGTGGAGTTGATGTTGGTGAAGATTTTGTATTCGTCGGTGACCCGGATGTCGTAGCCCATCGAGGAGAGGCCGTACGAGATCACCCCCTCGCGCACCTGCTTCTCGAGGAACGGCTCGAGCATCTGATACCGCTTGCAGTACTCGCGGATTTCGGAATCGACGAGCAGCCGCGCCGATGACGCGATGCGCTTCATCTTCTGCGTGGTGGTTTCAATCTTCAGGTGTGGTTCCAGTGTTGCCTTCATGTTTTTCCTCTGTGTCTCTGAGGTGGTCCCGCAATACTTCGACTCGCCCCGCTGCGGCGGGGCTCGCTCAGTACTGCGGCGCTTTGTTTAAGAACAACCAGATGTTGCGCCGCAGTTGTGACACTTGTAGCAGTTGCCGCTCCTGACCATGAGCGAGCCGCAATCGGAGCAGGTGGGCGCGTCGGCCTGGGCGACGAAGACGCGCTTCTCCTCGGCCTCGGTCGAGGCGGCCCCTGCCTGCGCCGCCGCCACGGCCAACTCCCCGTGGCCGTTGCCCGCCTCCTTCTTGATCTCGGCCGTCGTGTAGTTGGCCGGCCGCTCCTCCGGGGAGAGGAACTTCAGCGCGAGCCACCGGAAGACGTAATCCACGATCGATTTCGCGAAGCGGATCTGGGGATTATTCGTGATGCCGGACGGCTCGAACCGGACGTGGCTGAATTTGTCGGCGAGCACCTTGAGCGGCACGCCGTACTGCAGCGCCAGCGAGACGGCCGTCGCGAAGGAGTCCACCATCCCGGAGAGGGTCGAGCCCTCCTTCGACATCACGATGAAGACCTCGCCGAG
>JACQRC010000044.1 GCA_016206665.1 Candidatus Omnitrophota bacterium
GATGATCCATTCGACTCACTCCTCACTTCGTTCGTCGTTCGCTCAGGATCATGGTGAGCGAGGCCCCATCGGGGGCCGAGTCGAACCATGATTCGCCGACGGTCGCTGTTTGAAGACTTTCGCCTCTCAGAACGGGAGCACAAGAACCTCGCCATCTTGGAGCTGATTCGCCGGAAAGGCCCCATCACGCGCACCGAGATCTCCCGCGGCACCGACCTCAACATCGTCACCGTCTCCAACTATGTCAACTCCTACATCCAGGCCGGCCTGGTCGCCGAGCGGGGGCTCGATGTCTCCACCGGCGGCCGCAAGCCGACCCTCGTTGAGCTCAACGCCAAATCCGGATTTGCCATCGGCGTGGATGTGGGGCCGACGGATGAGCTGGCGCGGGTCGAGATGGTCGGCGTGCTCGCAGACCTGGCCGGCCATGTGCATCACCAGGTCAAGAAGAGCCGCGCCCGGGAAAGCATGGAGCAGGTCCTCGCGCACATTCCCGCGCTGATTCATGACGTCCTGGCCGAGGGGCACGCCGACAAGGTGGACAAAAAACTGCAGGGCATTGCGGTCGGTGTGCCGGGCATCGTTGACGAAACGGCGGGCACCGTCCGGGACATGTCACGCGGCGGCATCCGCTCCAGTTACACCGCGCTGCGCGACGAACTGGAGCAAAAATACAAGGTGCCGGTGCTCATCGGCAACGACGCGACCCTGGCGGCGCTCGGCGAACTGCGGTTGGGCCTGACCAAGGAGGTGCGTCACCTGCTCTACCTCTCCTCGGATGTCAGCTGCGGCATCATTCTGAACGGCAACGTCTACTGGGGCGCGGCCGGCAGCGCGGGTGAGCTGGGCATCAACCGGCCGACCGAGGATGACGTCATCGCCTGGGAAAAGAGCGCGGCGTATCTGCGGCCGACCGGCTCCGACTTGGGGATTCCGGCCCAGGTGCGCAAGTTGATCGGCGACGGCATCGACTCGAAGGTGAGCCAGCTCTCCAGGGGCAAGCTCGAATCGCTGACCTTGGAGACGGTCATTCAGGCCGCGCGCCAGGATGACCAGCTGGCGATGGAAGTCATTGAGAGCGCGGCCATCAATCTGGGGATTCGCATCGCCTATCTCGTCAATCTCCTCAATCCCGAGGTGGTGGTCCTCGGCGGCGGCATCGAGCAGGCCGGCTCGACGCTGCTCGAGCCGGTCTTCCGGACGGTGCGCCGCTGGGCCTTCGAAGAGGCGGCGAGCCAGGTCGACATCGTTCCGGCCCAGTTGGGCGAGGACGGGGTGGCCCTGGGCGCGGCCAGCTGGGTCGCGCGGGAAGTCTTTTTGCAGGTCTGACATGAACGGAACACCGGCCATCGCGGGCACAGGCATGGAGCAACGGTCAAAACTGCTGATCATCGGGCTGGGCGCGGTCGCGGCCATCGGGGTGGCCTGCAGCGTCTGGCTCTTCACGAGCGCCCAACAGGCCAGCATGAATTTTCTGCGCCTCGAACAGCAGATTCGCGAGGAGAACACGCAACTGCGCGACCGGCTGGCGGCGGTTGAGGCGGAGCGCCAAGGGCTCGAAGCCCGGCTCACCACGACCGGCGGCCGTCTCGAGGAAGTCCGCCATGAATTAGAGATGGTCAAGGGCCAATATGAGGAGCTGGACGCGGAGTATCGCTCGGTCCAGGTCGAGCGGGATCAGCTGGCCGGCCAGGTGCAGCAGATGTCGACGGAGCGGGAGCAGCTCCAGGACCAGATGGCCCGCCTGAGCGGCGAAAAGAGCGCGCTGGAGCAGACCGAAGCGGAGCTCAAGCGGACCCTGGACCGCCTCGAGCAGGAAAACCGCCGGCTCACCGAGCGCCTGGATGATTTGACCCATCGCGCCGCGGCAGGCGCCGTCATCGGGGTGATGGCCGGTGCGGTGCCGACCGCGGCGATGCAGACGATCGAACTGCCGCCCATTGTGGTGCAGCAGGGTGGCGGCCGGCCGGTCACCCCGGCGCCCGTCACGGGCAAGGTCGTGCAGGTGGACCGTGCGCATCAGTTTGCCGTCGTCAACAAGGGGCGCCGGGACGGCGTGCAACAGGGGATGACCTTTCAGGTCTCCCGCAACGGCAATCCCATCGGCAAGATGACGGCCCTGCGTGTTCGGGACAACTTCACCGCGTGCGACCTGGGCCGGTCCACCGCTGCTGCGGTCGCGGTCGGAGATCAAATCCTCGTGCTGCCTTGACAGGCGTCGCCGACCCGTGTATTATCACCCCAGGATGAAAGGTCCCCTCCGCGTACTGATGATGGTGGTCTGCGTGTTGGCCGCGCCGATGGTGGTGAGGGCCGGCGAGGCCGACGGCCTCCATGAACAGCAGCCGCTCACCCGCGATCGGCGTCGCCATCTGATCCAGTCCAGCCTGCGGGAGGGCAAGGCCCAGTTCGCCAAGCGCGAGGATGACCGGGCCAGGCGGTCCTTCTCCCAGGTCCTGCAATTGGAGCCGGGCCACCGCGAAGCGCGGGCGTATCTGGAGCGGATGGCGAAGCGCTCCGCACGGGGGGGTGCTGCGCCTGCGCATGAACAGGAGACCGGCCGCCGGCCCGCCCGAGCACCGCGCAGGGCCCAACCGATGCCGCCGACCGCAGGAGCCTATGTGGGCCGGCGGTTGGCCGCGTCAGAGACGCCGCACGGCTCGCCGAACTTCGCCAGGACGGCCGCCCCCGACGCCGGCGCCTCCTCAGCGGCCGACCGCGAAGCCGCGCGTCTGCAGGCCCGCGAAGGGGCGATGGAGCGCGCCCTGCAGCGGCAGGCCCGCCGCCGGCCGTCCGACGGCCGCGCGTCACGTTAGACCGCACGCATGCCGCATCCGTCCAGCCACAAGCTGAACATCGCCGACGTCGCCAAGGCGGCGGGCGTTTCCACGACGACCGTTTCGCGGGTCATCAACCGCATCGGGACCGTCAAGGAGTCGAACCGCGCCCGCGTGCTCGACGCCATCCGCAAAATGAAGTACCGACCCAACCCCAGCGCCCAGCGCCTCGCCGCCGGCAAGAATAACACCATCGGCCTCGTCATTCCCCGCTTCCAGGATATGTTCCATTCGTTCTATATCACCGAGCTGATGCGCGGGGTGGGCACCGCGAGCGAGCGGCTGAAGCTCGACCTGCTCCTGCATATCACGGACGGACCCTGGACGAACATGCAGAGCGTCGAGGGGCTGCTGTTCGCCGATCTCGACGGCAGCGAGGAGCTGGTCGACGCGGCCGTCGAACAAGGGATTCCCTGCGTCATCATGAATCATTTCCTCGAAGAGCTGCCGGTCTCCTGCGTCGCCGTTGACAACCGCAAGGCCGCGCGGGAGGTGGTGCGATACCTCGCCGAGTTAGGGCATCAGGAGATCGCCACGATCACCGGCCATCTACGGACCCATGTGGGCATCGAGCGCCTCGACGGCTACCTGGCCGCCATCAAGGAGCGCAAGCTGCCGATGAAGGAGGCTTACGTGGAGCATGGCGACTTCGGCGCTCCCTCGGCCCGGGAACCGGCCAAGCGGCTGCTCGGCCTGAAGGATCGGCCGACCGCGATCTTCGCGGCGAGCGATGCGATGGCGGTCGAGACGATCGAGGTCGCCTTCGAGCTGGGCCTGCGGGTGCCCGAGGATCTGTCGGTGGTCGGCTTTGATGACAGCCCGGTGGCCGCCTTCGGCCGGGTGCCGTTGACGACCGTGTGGCAGCCCCTGAGCGGCGTGGGCGAGCAGTCCGTCGAGATTCTGCATGATCAGATCGACGGGAAGGTGAAGTCGCCCATCAAGCGGCTGTTGCCCACCCAAATCATCAAGCGGCAGTCCTGCCGGCAGACCTGGCTGGAACGGTAATGGCAGCGCGCAGCCTGCAGGAGCCGATCCGCATCGCGATGTTAGGCTGCGGCGGTCTGGGGAAGGCGGCCGCCCAGATCATCGGCATGAAGCGCGAGTGCCGGCTCGTCGCCATCTGCGACAGCACCGGCTATGCCCTCGACCCTGACGGCCTCGATACCGAAACCCTCGCCGCGTTGACGACGGATATCGCCAGCGGCTATCGGAGGCCCGCTCGCCGCTCGCCGCTCGCCGCTCGCAGTGCAGCGGCGGGTGTGGCGACAGCTTCGGGGTTGGACATCGCGGCCGCGGATGATCCGTTGCAGGAGCTCCTCGAACGCGCCGAGCTCTTCGACGCGGTCTTCGTGGCGCTGCCCAATCTGCCGAATGAATTCATCCCATCCGTGACGCAGCGGTTTCTCCGGCGCAGCACGGGGCTCGTCTATGTGGATGTGCTCAAGCGCACCGGCGCGGTGGCGCAGATGTATGCGCTGGACGACCAGGTGCAGCGCGCCCGCAGCGTCTATCTCACCGGCTGCGGGGCCACCCCCGGGCTGCTGTCCGCCGCCGCGGTCCTGGCGGCGCAGTCCTTCATCACCGTCGAATCGGTGGAGATCTGGTGGGGCGTGGGCATCGCGAACTGGGCGCAGCACAAGGCCACGATCCGCGAGGATATCGCCCACCTGCCCGGCTACACGGTCGAGCGCGCCAAGGCGATGACCGATGCCGAGGTGGACGCCTTGCTCGAGCAGACGAACGGCCGGCTGGAGCTCCACCACATGGAGCATGCCGACGATCTCCTGCTCGAACGCGCCGGCGTCGTGGATCGGCGCGCCCAGGTGGAGGTGGGCGGCGTCATGGACACCCGCCACGCCCGGAAACCGGTCACGACCACCATGACGCTCACCGGTATTACCTTCGAAGGTCGGCGCTCCTCCCACCGTTTTGTGCTGGGCGATGAGACCACGATGGCCGCCAACGTGATCGGCCCGGCGCTGGGCTACCTCAAGCGCGGAGCGTGGCTTCGCGACCGCGGCGTCCACGGCGTCTTCGGCTCGACCGAAGTCCTGCCGATGGTCATGCGCTAACTGACATAGAGAGCAATCAGCAGCCAGCAGTCAGCAATCAGCAACAGCTGACTGCTGATAGCTGATTGCTGATTGCTTCGGATGCCTGGTACTTCTCGCCCCACCCTTCTCGACGCGTTACTCCAAGCCGAACTCGATGACTTGAAAGAGCGGCAGCTCTTTCGCGCACCGCGCACCGTCGGATCGGCCCAGGGACCGGTCGTCACCCTCGATGGCCGGGAGGTGCTGCTCTTCTGCTCCAACAATTATCTGGGCCTCGCCAATCATCCGCAGATCATCCGGGCGGTGCAGGCGGCGGCGGCCACGTGGGGCACGGGCGCTGGCGCGGCGCGCCTGATCTCCGGCCACATGACGGTGCATGAGGAGTTCGAGCGCCGTGCCGCGCAGTGGCTCGGCTGCGAGGCGGCGTTGGGCTTCGGCAGCGGCTATCTGGCGAATCTGGGCACCATCCCTGCGCTCGCCGGGCCGGACGACGTCATCCTGTGCGACCGGCTCAACCATGCCAGCCTCATTGATGCCTGCCGGATGAGCCGCGCGAAGCTGTGGGTCTACCCGCACGGCGATGCGTCGGAGGTTGGGCGGCTGTTGTCACGGGCCCAGGCGTTTCGCCGGCGTCTCATCGTGACCGATGGGCTCTTCAGCATGGACGGCGATCTGGCGCCCCTGGCCGCGTTGGCCGAGGCGGCCGACCGGCATGAGGCGATCCTGATGGTCGATGATGCGCACGGCCTGTTCACCCTGGGGGAGCAGGGGCGGGGTGCCGGCGAGGCTTGCGGGGTGCTGGACCGCATCGATCTGCTGATGGCCACGTGCAGCAAGGCTCTCGGCGGCTACGGCGGGATCCTCTTCGGCTCACGCACCCTCATCGACTATCTGCGTAACCGGGCCCGAACCTTCATCTATACAACGGCCCTGCCGCCGACCGTGGCCACGGCCAACCTGGCCGCCTTGGAGCTCATCGCACGGCAACCGGAGCTGCGCGACCGCCTGCGACACAACGGCGAGCGGCTGCGTCGCGGGTGTCAGCGATACGGCATGCCGATCGGGGAAGGTCGCCATCAGATTCTGCCCGTCCTGCTCGGCGACAGCGGCCGCGCGCTCCGCGTGGCGGAGCGCCTCCTCGAGGCAGGGGTCTTGGTACCGGCGATCCGGCCGCCGACCGTGCCTGACGGCACGGCGCGGTTGCGCATCACCGTGACGGCCAAGCACACCGACGCGCAGATCGATCAGTTGGTGGATGCTCTGCATCGCGGCGGTCAGGCGGAGGGGCTCTGGTGACACGCATC
This sequence comes from Candidatus Omnitrophota bacterium, assembly GCA_016206665.1. Lineage (GTDB taxonomy): Bacteria > Omnitrophota > Gorgyraeia > Aquiviventales > JACQRC01 > JACQRC01. The sequence continues at coordinate 6,196 of JACQRC010000044.1, forward strand.
ATTTTCGTCACAGGCACGGACACGGGTGTCGGCAAGACGGTGGTGACGGCCGGCCTGGCGGCGCAGTGGCGGCGCGAGGGCCTCAATGTCGGTGTCATGAAGCCCGTGGCCACCGGCGGCGTCTGGCGGTGGATCCACGGGTCCCGCCAATTAGTGTCCCGTGATGCATTACTCCTGCGGCGGGCCATCCGTGGCACCGACCCCTTGGCGTGGATCAACCCGGTCTGTCTCGAGCCGCCGCTGGCGCCAATCGCTGCGGCGCGCATCGCGAGGCGCCCGGTCGATCCGGCGCTGATCGAGGCGGCCCTGACCCGGTTGCGCGAGGCGCATGAGGTGCTGTTAGTCGAGGGCATCGGGGGCTTGCTGGTGCCGTTGTGGGAGGACTACTGTGTTGCGGACTGGGTGGGCGGGCATGAGGCCGAACTGCTCATCGTGGCGCGAGCAGGGTTGGGGACGATCAACCACACCCTGCTGACCATTGTGGCGGCCCGGCAGCACGGCCTCTCCATCCTGGGCGTGGTCTTCAATCATACGACACCGCGGAGCCGCGGCAGCGCGCATCTGGAGCGCGCCAACCGCGAGGCCATTGAGTGTGTGAGCGGCGTGCCGGTGGTGGGGACGGTGCCGTGGCTGCGCCGGCGGCGTGGTCACCTGGTGGGATGGCGACGATTGCAGCTCGGTAGAAAGGTATTGACAGTCCCCGCCGGTGTGGACTAACATACCTGAAAGACTTTCTATTATGCTCATCAAAAGGAGGAGCTGATGGTGAGGGGTCAGCAGGGCAAGGCGTCAACGATCATCCTGTCCATCGTGACCATCGTCGGGTTGGGCGCAGCGGGCGCGGCGCTCTACGTGGAAGAGCAGGAGCGCAGCAAGCGCGTCGCCCTCGAGGAAGAGTTGACGGTCGTGACGCAGGCCAAGGATGCGGCCGAGGCCCAGGTGGATAACCTGCGCCAGGCGCGCGCCCAGGCCGAGAGCGAGTTGGCCCGCATCAAGAGCGAGACCGATCGCATCGCCCAAGAGCTCGCCCAGGCGCAGCAGGACAAAGAGGCGATTCAGCGGGAGCTGGCCCAGAAATCGGGCGAGATCGACGAGCTGAAGCAGGCGATGCAGCAGGAGCAGAGCAGCCGCTCGACGCTGGCCGAGCAGCTGGCGTCGGCCCAGCAGGATTATCAAACCACCCAGGCCGAGCTCCAGGATCTTCGGAGGAGCAAGCAGACCCTCGAGGCCAAACTGAAGGACCTGACCGGCGCTCATCCTGTGGAGCTGGAGAAGGTCGTCGTCAAGAAATCGGAGATGAACTTCGCCGGCACCCAGCCCGACACCGGGACGGCGGTGGCCGTCGGTGCGCTGGAGGGGCAGGTGCTCGTGGTCAACCGCGAATTTGACTTTATCGTGGTGAACCTCGGCAAGACGCAGGGCGTGTCGGTCGGCAAGACGATGCAGGTCGTGCGCGGCCAGGACGTGTTAGGTACGGTGCGCGTCGAGAAAGTCTATGACACCTTGTCCGCCGCGGCCATCCTGCCGGATGCCAAGAAGGATCAGATCAAGGAAGGCGACAAGGTCCGCACGTTGTAATCAGCCATTGGCACGTGGAGAGGTACCAAGCGGGGCGGAGATGATCGCCCCGCTTTGCTTTGAGGTGGGATGTTGGCTGAATGGATGATTCGCCCCTCCGGGCCGCTGCGCGGGCGCCACGCCGTGCCGGGGGACAAATCGATCTCCCATCGGGTCATCATCATCGGCGCCATGGCGCGCGGCACCACGCGCGCCCGGCATCTGCTGCTGTCGGAGGATTGCCGACGCACCATCAAGGCCTTCCGGGCGCTCGGCGTTCGCGTGGCGCTCTCCGGTGACACGGTGACCATTGCAAGCCAGGGCATCGAAGCCTGGCAGGCGCCGGCCGGGCCCATCGACTGCGGCAATTCCGGGACGACGATGCGGCTGCTCTCCGGTGTATTCGCCGGATGTCCGTGGCGCGTGATGCTGACCGGGGATGCCTCCCTATCCCGTCGGCCGATGCGCCGCGTGGCCGTGCCGTTGCGGTTGATGGGCGCGCGTGTGGCCGGTCGTGTGCGGCGCGGCGAGGTCTATCCGCCGTTGCGCATCCACGGTGGCGCGATCCATCCGCTGCGCTACGCGATGCCGGTCGCGAGCGCGCAGGTCAAATCGGCCGTCCTCTTCGCGGGTGCGCAGGCCGACGGGGTCACCGCAGTCCGCGAGCCGCAGCCGACGCGCGACCATACCGAAGGGCTGTTGCGGTTCTGTGGCGCCGCGATCCGCCGCCGGGGTGCGTGGGTGCGTCTCATCGGTCCGGTGCGGGTGCGGCCGCGCCGGCTGGTGGTGCCCGGCGATCTCTCGAGCGCCGCCTTTCTCATCGTGGCCGGGCTCATCGTGCCCGGCTCCCATCTGGTCCTGCAGGATGTGGGGGTGAACCCCACGCGGACCGGGCTCCTCACGGTGTTGCGCCGTATGGGGGCGCGGCTGCGCCTCTGCGCGCGCGCGGCGCACGGCTGGGAGCCGCGCGCTGACGTCGAGGTGTCGGCCTCCGCGCTGCGCGGGGTGGCGGTGGGCGGGGCCCTCATTCCGAATCTCATCGATGAGCTGCCGATCCTCATGGTGGCTGCGTGCGCGGCCAGCGGCCGCACCGTGCTGCGCGGAGTGGGTGAGCTGCGGGTCAAGGAGACGGACCGCATCGAGTCGATGGTGGCCGGGTTGTCTCGGATGGGCGCGGCGATTCGCGCCACACGCACGCGCGCATCGGGCGATGTGGTGACGATCGATGGGGGGGTACCCCTGCACGGGGCGATCGTGGACAGCCGTGGAGATCACCGCACGGCGATGAGCCTGGCGATCGCCGGCTTGCTCGCCCGCGGCGCCACGCGCGTCCGCGATGTGGCCTGTGTGGATACCTCCTTTCCCGGATTTGCCGCAACCCTCCGTGCCTGCGGCGCTTTGATTAAGGCTTAAAAAAGATTTGACACGGGCCGGCGCCTCAACGTATAATCACACCATCATCCAATTGAGGAATTAATGATCCGTCCCGCGCAATACGTGCTGTCGGCCTACCGCAACGCCTCCAACAACATCCTCGGACTCTTCTCCAACGACATGGGCATCGATCTGGGCACCGCCACCACCCTGGTCTTCGTCAAAGGCCAGGGGATTGTGTTGTGCGAGCCCTCCGTGGTGGCCATCCAGCGCAACAACTCCAAGGTCGTGGCGGTCGGGACCGAGGCCAAGAAGATGCTGGGCCGCACGCCGGGTAACATCATGGCCATCCGGCCCATGAAGGACGGGGTCATCGCAGACTTTGAGGTGACCGAGGCGATGCTGCGCGGCTTCATCCAGCGCGTGCATCCCCGGCCCAAGCTGGCGCGCCCCCGGACGGTCATCGCGATTCCCTCCGGGATCACCGAGGTCGAGAAGCGCGCGGTGCGCGACTCGGCCTTGCACGCCGGTGCGCGCGAGGTCTATCTGGTCGAAGAGCCGGTGGCGGCCGCGATCGGCGTGGGCCTGCCGGTCGACGAGCCTTCCGGCAACATGATCATCGACATCGGCGGTGGGACGACGGAAATGGCCGTCATCAGCCTCAAGGGTGTGGTGGTGTCGAAGTCGATCCGCATCGGCGGCGATGAGATGGATGAGGCGATCATCGAACATTTGAAGAAGACCTACAATCTGATGATCGGTGAGCGCACCGCCGAGGATATCAAGATCAAGATCGGCTCCGCCTATCCGCTGGATGAGGAGCTGCAACTCGAGGTGAGAGGCCGCGACCTGATCGCAGGGTTGCCCAAGACGGTGACCATTTCCTCGGAGGAGATTCGCGAGGCCTTGAGCGAGCCGATCCGTTCCATTGTCGAAGCCACACGCATCACACTGGAAAAGACGCCACCGGAGCTCTCCGCGGATCTGATCGAACGAGGGATTGTGCTGGCCGGCGGCGGGTCGTTGTTGCGCGGGATCGACCGGCTCCTCGCCGAGGAAACCGGGTTACCCGTGCATGTGGCGGATGATCCCATCACTGCGGTGGCGTTAGGCACCGGAAAGTTCCTGACCAACCTGCGCCTATGGAAAGACGCCGCCGTGCCCACCAAAATCGAGTTTTAGGCTCCTCCGGTTCGGCCCTGGCACCGGTCACGGTGCCATCGTGAGTTAAGAACCCTGCCGTGGCTTCCCGCCGTCTGCTCGTGCTCAGCGCGCTGATCCTGATCTTCCTCATCGGCATCGGGTCCCATCTGCCCTCCGCCGGGTGGCAGGCGGTCAGCTGGCCGGGGCGCGGGATCGCGAATCTCGCGCAGGTGCTCGGCGATGTCGGCGGGTTTCACCGGCTCCGCGCTGAGCGCGACGCGCTGCGCGCCGACGTGGCCCGGCTCTCGCAGGAGCTCACCGATGCCCGGGAGGCCACACAGGAAAACCGTCGCCTGCGCTCACTCATCGAACTCAGCTCCGCAGCCCCGTCATCGATGACGGTCGCGCGTGTGATCGGCCGCAGCCCGTGGCTCTGGTCGCAGTCGATCGTGCTCGACCAGGGACGGCGGCAGGGCATCCATCCTGATGCGCCCGTGGTCGTGCCGGACGGCCTGGTCGGCCGCGTCGCCGAGGTCGGCGAACGGACGGCCCGGGCCGTATTGCTGACCGATCCCAACTTCCGCGCCGGCGTCATCCTCGAGCGCACCCGGCAGGAGGGGTTGCTCACCGGCACCCCGGACGGGCGCTGCGAAATCACCTATCTGCCCATCGAAGCCGACATCCAACCGCACGATGTGGTGCTGACGGCAGGGATCGGGGTCATCTTTCCGAAGGGGCTGCGGGTGGGCGAGGTGACCTCGATTCGGGAGGATCCATCCCGCAGCTATCGCATCGCCGCCGTCCGTCCGTACGCCGCGCTCTCCAACCTTGAAGAAGTCGGGTGTCTCTTGGCCCAATGATGCGCCTCATTCGTACGCTCCTGCTGGCGACCACCCTGCTCGTCCTCGCGGGAGCGATGCGCAGCCGGTGGACCCTTGGCGGCCTGGGACCCGATCCGGTCTCCATCGCCGTGGTGCTCGTGGCGTTGCGCCTCGGCTTCTGGGGCGGGGCGGTGGCCGGCGGCTTCGCAGGCTGGTGGATCGGTCTCTGGACGCCGTTCGTCGTCTGGCAGCCGTATGTGGCCATGGGTCTGGGCGGGGCGGTCATCGGGGGCATGACGCGCTGGCTCTACCGTGATGCCATCTCCACGGCGTGGGTGGCCAGCCTCGGATTGGTGGCGCTGAACGGCGCGATGGCGGCCGCGAGTTGGCCGACAGACGTGACCGTCCGGGGAACGCAGCTGTGGCTGCAGGCGATGCTGCCATCCGGTGTGGCGACCGCGGTCGTCGCCTCGCTCGGCGTGCTGTGGGCGCGGGAACCGCAACGATGAGCCCTGCGTCGTCCGCGCCTGAACGCCGGTTGGCGCACCTGCGCTGGCTCGCGGGCGCCGCGATCGTGGCGCTGGGGCTCGCCTTGTTCCGCATGCAGGTCTGGCAGGGCCGGACCTATCGTCGGCTGGCGGACGCCAACCGCATCCGGCTCATCCCCTGGGAAGCGCCGCGCGGCCGCCTGCTCGATCGTCAGGGAGCCGTCCTGGCCGCGCACCGCACGGTGTATGACGTGGCGGTGATTCCCCAGGAAGTCGACGATCTCACCGCGACGCTGCGCGCCCTTGGCCGCCTGCTCGATCGTCCCGAGAGCGCGCTGCGGCGCAGTCTGCAGGCGCGCCGCACGTACCCGTTTGTCCCGGCGGTCGTCGCCGAAGACATCGGCGTGCACCAGGCGATTCGGTTGGAGGAGCAACGGTCGCACTATCCCGGCCTCATCGTGCGGCCCCGCATGGTGCGCAGTTATCCGCACGGCGATCTCGCCGCGCACGTGTTGGGGTACATCGGCCCCATCGACCGCGAGGAGCTATCGCGGCTGCGTCCGTATGGCTACCGATTGCGTGACTGGGTGGGCAAGATGGGGGTTGAACGGCGCTACGACGGGCGGCTCCGCGGCACGCCGGGCGGCATCATGGTGGAGGTGGATCACCAGGGCCGCCAGGTTCGGACGCTGGGCGAGCGGCCACCCCAGCCTGGGCAGGATGTGCAGCTGACGATCGACTTGGAGTGGCAGCGGCAGGTGGAGGGCCTGCTCGGCGAGCAGAAGGGGGCCTGCGTCGTCATCGATCCCAACACCGGCGAGATCCTGGCGATGGCCAGCCATCCGGCCTTTCTCCCGGAAGATTTTGTGACCGGCACGCCGGGTGCGCGCCAGCGGTGGCTCAAGGACACGGCGTCGGTCCTGGTGAATCGGTCGGTGAGTGCCGCCTACACGCCAGGGTCGATCTTCAAGCTGGTGACCGCCACGGCGGCGCTGGTCCGGCGCGCCGTCTCCGCCGCGGATCAGGTGGCCTGCCCGGGTTTTGTCCGGGTGGGGTCGCAGACCTACCACTGCTGGAATCTGGATGGTCATGGTCCGGAGTCGCTGCGCGAGGCGCTGCGGGATTCCTGCAACGTCTACTTCATTCATGCCGGCCGACAGGCGGGAGCGGAGGCGCTTGCCGACTGGGCGGGGCGGTTCGGCCTCGGGCATCCGACCGGCATCGAACTGATGGAGGAGACCACCGGCCACGTGCCACGGCCAGGCCGGGTGACGGCGCGCCGCCGCGGCACCTGGTTTGAAGGCGAGACCGCCAACCTGGCCATCGGGCAGGGTGCGCTCTTGATGACGCCGTTGCAGGGGGCGGTCATGGTCTCGGCCATGGCCAATGGCGGTCGCATCATCCATCCCCATGTCGTCGTCCGGGTCGGGACGGACGCGCCTCAGGCGTCGAGCTCCCGCCGCCTGTTCGTGCCGTCCCAGATATTGGCGACGGTGCAGGAGGGGATGCGCCGTGTGGTCAATGATCCGCAGGGCACAGGATATCGCGCCCATCTGGAGGGCGTCGTCATGGCGGCCAAGACGGGCACCGCGCAGACTCAGATCGCCGGGCGGCCCCATGGCTGGTTTGTCGGGTTTCTGCCCGCCGATCATCCGCAGATCGCCTTCGCGATTCTGCTGGAGCACGGGGGCTCCGGCGGCGCGCTGCCGGCCGAGATGGCCCATCAGTTAGCGCTGCACTGGCAAAGCCGCAGCCTCGGGGCCGCGGCGTCCACGGCGATCGCGCAAGCCACCGCGCCATGACCATGAAGATGCGCCGTTGGCAGCTCCGGCTGACGCCACCTCATGTGATGGCCGCCGCGGTGTTGACCGTCATGGGGATTCTCAGCATTTACAGTGCCACGCATCAGGAGGGCTGGGAACGCACGCTCCGGCAGCTCCTCTGGGCCGGGGTGGGCGCGGCCGTCTATCTGGGGATCACGCGCCTGAGTTACCTGCAGTGGCTGGACGGCGCCTATCTAGCGTACGGGCTGACGGTGACTCTGTTAGGTGCGGTGTTGTTGATCGGCGAGGCGCGGCTGGGCGCATCGCGGTGGCTGGAGGTGGGGGGCTTTTCCTTTCAACCCACGGAGTTGGCCAAGATCGGCACGGCGCTCGCATTGGCGCGCCATCTGGGAGAGGCGATGAGCCGCTCCGCGCACCTGCGCTGGCCGACGGTCCTCAAGGCGCTGGCCTTGTGCGGGGTGCCTGCCGGCATTGTCTTTGCGCAGCCGGATTTGGGCAGCGCCACCGTCTTCATCGTGATGGCACTGGCGGCTCTGTGGGTGGCTGGTCTCTCCCGCCGGCAGGCGCTGACCATGGCCGCCCTGGCCGGCGCAATCCTGCCGATCGGCTGGCGGCATCTTAAGGGCTACCAGCGGGACCGCCTGCTGGTCTTCCTGAATCCGAACCTCGATCCGCTGGGCGCCGGCTACACCATCATCCAGTCCAAGATCGCGGTCGGCTCAGGATGGTGGTGGGGCCGGGGCTGGCTCGGGGGCAGCCAGAACCAGCTCAACTTTCTGCCGGAGCGCCATACCGATTTCATCTTCTCGGTCATCGGCGAGGCGTGGGGTTTTGCGGGCAGCCTCGTCGTCCTGGGGTGTCTGGCCTGGCTGTTGACGGCGGCGGTGACGATCGCCCGGGACAACCACGAACCCTCGGGGCGGATTCTGGCGGCGACGCTCTGCGCGGTACTGGGCTATCAGTCGCTGGTCAACGTGGGCATGACCATCGGTCTGCTGCCTGTCGTGGGGCTGCCGCTGCCCCTGGTCAGTTACGGCGGCTCGGCGCTGGTGATGGCTTGGGCGGCGTTGGCGCTGTTGACGAACATCAGCGTCCACGGGACGCGGTTTTGAGCGCAGAGTGACCAAATCTCCTTTGTCACTTGGCACCTGTGTGAGTTTGCGTGAAGCGAATTTTTTGGGAAGTGGATTTGATGTTTTCGCGATCCGGTGATATACTTAATTCGACATTGATCCTTCGACTCGTTTCACTCGCTCAGGATCAATCCTGAGCGAGTCCCGCCGGAGGCGGGATGAGTCGAAGGATTGACAATTGAGATGTTTGAAAAAGGCTAACCTCCGCCACAGTGCGTGGCGGACCTCGCCCGCCAGCGAAGCTGGCGAGGCGGGGCGCTGTAAAGCGGGGGCGCAAAGTTCCAGCTCCACATCCAGGCGTGTCTGCCTGGGCGTGGGGGGCTGAACTGCCAAACACCGACGGTGATCAAACCCGTTGACACGCCCCATCGCTTACGCTGATGGGGCGTTTTCATTGGCATGCAGAGCGCACATGAATAACCACGATCGCGAGAAAGACAACGCCGCGCGGCGATCCCACCGGGTCATCGCCGCGCTGAACCGCGAGCAGGTCGACTTCCTCGACAAGTTGGGGAAGGACGCCCTCTTCTCCAGCGGCGTCAAACTCTCCCGCACCGAAATCCTGTCCGCCATGGTCGATATCCTCAGGAAACTTCGCGTGAGCGGTGAGGGCTTGGCCTCCCGCGACGGCCTGGAAGAGCGCATCTTGGCTGCCATGAAACAATCGAAGGGGGGGAAGCTTCATGAGTAAGTGGCTGAAGAATCTCTCGCTCGGCCCGCGCGGTCTGACCTATAAGCGGGCCATCGTCTTCTGCCTGATGTCAGGCTTCCCGCTCCTGGTCATGGTCCTGCTGGCCGGGCTCTACATCTATCCCTACACCGACTGGCTCAAGCCGATCTTTCCCATTGCCCAGGATCCGATGGCTTCGATCAAGTGGGTGACCCTGGTCATCGTCCTGACCATGGTGGTCTCCCTGGTGGGCTGGGTGGTCTTCATGGAGATCATCGCGCCCATCATCACGATTGCCCGGGAAACGGAGATCATCGCCAAGGGGCACATCGAGCGCGACGTCACGGTCAAGCGTGAGGATGAGATCGGCGATCTCTCGGCTGCCATCAACACGATGACCAGCCGGATCCGCAGCAACATGGAGGAGCTCAAGCAGTTCGGCGACCGGACCAAGGAGCTGAATCTCGACATCCACAAGAAGATCCTGGCCCTGTCCAATCTGCTCCAGGTGGGCAATCTCATCAGCCAGAAGACCCCGATGGATGAGCTCATGCCGTTCGCCGTCCAGAAGCTCTATCAGATTAACGAAGACGACATCATCGCCCTGCTGCTCATGCAGCCGGATGCCGAGCATGGTCAGCCGGAGCTGATCGTGCGGGCCACGGCCGGCTGCCCGGACCGTCAGACGTTGATTCTGCAGTCCCTGGTGACGGCGCCGCTCTTCCGGCAGGCGGTGCAGAGCCAGACGGTGCAGCTCATCGACCAGGCCCATCCGGCCGCCGAGGCGGAGAGCGCCTCGGTGCTCGAGCGGCTGGGGTGCACCAACCTGGTGTTGATTCCCGTGACGGTCAAGGGCAAATGCTTCGGGCTGTTCGTTTGCCTGAACACGCTGGCCCAACGCGCCTTCCAGGATGATTACCTGGAGGTGGTCAAGGTCTTTGCGAAGCAGGTAGCCATTGCCTCCGAGCACGATTTCCTGGTCAAGAAGGCCGAGGCGCTGACGGTCATCGATGAGCTGACCGGCCTCTACAACCACAAATACCTTCGCCATCAGCTCAACGAGGAGATCAAGCGGTCGATGCGCTATCAGCGGCCCTGCGCCCTCGTCATCTTTGACATCGACGAGTTTGGTACGCTTGGCAGCGCTCCGGTGAATGCCGAGGAGCGGCAGGCGGCCCTCAAAGGGCTCGGAGCCCTCCTCAGGCAGCGCCTCAGCGATATCGATCGCGCGGCTCGGTTGGACGATGACACGCTGGCCGTGATTCTGCCGGACCGCAACAAGCGGGAGGCCACGCAGGAGGCCGAGGAGCTGCGGAAGGAGATCGAGGCGTTGCCGATCAACACCGGCATCTTTCGGTCGAAGAAGCGCCTCACGGTGTCGGCGGGCGTGTCGGAGAATCCCATTGATGGGTCGACCGCGGACGCCCTCCTGGAGAAGGCGGGCGGCGCCTTGCGCACCGCGAAATCATTGGGCAAGAACCGCGTCATGGTGGCTTAAGGAGGATCCGTCAATGACCCAGGCTTCATTGAATCTCTCGTTGGAGTCGTTGCTGCACCTGATGATTGAAAAGGGGGCGTCGGACCTGCACAACACGGCCGGCTCGCCGCCGCACCTGCGCGTCGACAACGAACTGGTGCCGGTCGGCGATGGGGGCTTGAGCCCCGAGCAGACGCGGACTCTGACTTACCAGGCGATCAACGAGACGCAGCAGAAGCGGTTTGAGGAGGCCCTGGAGCTGGATTTCGCCTTCGGGATCGCGGGGTTGTCCCGGTTCCGCGGCAACTGCTTTGTCCAGCGGGGCGCGGTGGGCCTGGCGATCCGGGCGATTCCCTACCAGATCCGGAACTTCGCCGAGTGCGGGTTGCCGGAGAAGGTCGTCATCGAGTTCTGCCGCAAGCCGCGGGGCCTGGTGCTGGTGACCGGCGCGACAGGCTCCGGCAAGTCGACGAGTCTCGCCTCCATGATCAACTGGATCAACCAGGAGCGGACCGCCCACATCGTGACGATCGAAGATCCGGTCGAGTACACCTTTCGCAACCAAAAGGCGCTCATCGACCAGCGCGAGGTCGGCAGCGACACGCGCTCCTTTGAGCAGGGCCTGCGCCATGTGCTCCGCCAGGACCCCAACGTCATTCTCATCGGTGAGATGCGTGACCTGGAGACCGTCGAGGCCGCCCTGAACATCGCCGAGACCGGGCACCTGGTGTTTGCGACGCTGCACACCTCGGACAGCGTCCAGACCATCAACCGGATCATCGACGTCTTTCCGAGCCACCGGCAGCCCCAGGTGCGGACCCAGCTCTCCTTCGTATTGCTGGGCGTGCTCTGCCAACAGCTGATTCCCAAGGTCAAGGGCGGCCGGGTGCTGGCCTGTGAGGTGATGGTCGCGAACCACGCGGTGCGCAGCCTGGTGCGCGAATCGAAGGCCCACCAGATGTACTCCATCATCCAGACGGGCCAGAAGGAAGGGATGCGCACGATGAACCAGTCGCTCTACGAGCTGTACACCAAGAACACGATCAGCTTGGATGAGGCCTTGTCCCGCACCACGGAAGTGGAAGATCTGGAACGGATGATCATGCACAAGTAGGACCGCGAGGCTAACGATCAGGTTCAGCCATGATGCTTCGATTCGGCCACTGCGGTGGCCTCACTCAGCATCATGATGAGCGAGCGAAGCGAGTCGAATCATGACGTTTAAACGGCAACCCATCAAACAGCTCGGCGAGCTCTTGCTCTCGATGGCGCTCATCACCCGCGAGCAGCTCGAGCAGGCGCTGGCCCTCCAAAAGACCAAGGGAGGCCTGTTGGGCCAGATCCTGGTCGACCTGGGCTACGTGACGGAGGATCAGATCGCGCAGTCCCTGACCGCCCAGTACGGCTTTCCCTACCTGCCGCTGCGCAACTATGAGGTCGACGCCGAAGTGCTGAAACTGATTCCCGAGAACGTGGCCAAGCAGTACTGTTTGATTCCGGTGGATCTGATCGGCCAGACGATCACCATCGCGATGGCGAATCCGCTCAACACCCAGGCGATCGAGGACGTGGAGCTGATGACCAAGTGCAAGGTGCAGGCCTTTGTCAGCACGGCCTCGGATGTGAACGGGGCCATCGTGAAGTACTATAACGGAAAATAGCCATGGCGCAACTCCTCCTGAAAAAGCGGCTCACGGAGATCCTAATTGAGCATCAGCTGCTGACGCAGGTCCAGCTGGACGAGGCGCTCGTCCAGCAGCGCGCCAGCGGCGGCCGGCTGCGGGACATTCTGATCCAGCGCGGCTTCGTCCAGAAGGATCACCTGATGGGCATCCTCGGCCAGGCGCTGGGCATTCCGCCGATGAAACTCAGCCGCTACCAGATCGACACGGCGGTCGCCAAGCTCATCACCCGCAAGATGGCCGAGACCTACCAGATTTTGCCTGTCTCCAAGATGGGCAATACGCTGACCGTGGCGATGGCTGATCCGCTGAACGTCTTTGCGCTCGACGCGCTGCAGTCGCTCACGATGTACGATATCTCGCCCATCATCACGACCGAAGAGGAGCTCAAGCACGCCCTCGAGCGCATCTATGGGGAGGCGCGGCGTCAGGCGATCGAGACGATCGTCGAGGACTTGACCAATCGGCCGTCCTCCGTCATGATGGCAGGCCCGGCCACCGAGGTCTCGAACGATCGCGCCGCGCTGCTGCGCTCGGCCCAAGATGCGCCCGTCGTGAAGATCACCAACCTGCTGGTCGCCGATTCGGTGACGCAGGGCGCCAGCGACGTGCTGATCGAGCCGTTCGAGAAGTCCATGCGCGTCCGGTACCGGATCGACGGCATGCTGCGCGAGATCCAGGCGCCCCCCCTGTCCATGCATCAGGCGATCGTCACCCGCATCAAGGTCATCTCCACGCTGGACATCGCGGAGCACCGGCTGCCCCAGGATGGGCGGTTCAAACTAAACATCGGGGATCGGGTGGTCGATTTTCGCGTGTCGGTGTTGCCGTCCAGTTTTGGGGAGAAGGTCGCCCTGCGCATCCTGGACAAATCACAAGCGACGCTCGACATCGACAAGCTGGGTTTCGAGAAGGCGACGGTGGACAAGCTCAAACAATGCGCGCTGCGGCCGCACGGCATGATTCTGATCACCGGGCCGACCGGCTCCGGCAAGACCACCACCCTCTATTCGATTCTGAAGTATGCCGATTCGCCCGACAAGAACATCGTCACCGTCGAGGATCCGGTCGAGTACGAGCTGATGGGGATCAACCAGGTGGCGGTGCGCACGGAGATCGGCCTTACCTTCGCGTCGTCCTTGCGCTCGATTCTGCGGCAGGACCCGGATATCATCATGGTCGGCGAGATCCGTGATTTCGAGACGGTCGACACCGCCATCAAGAGCGCGTTGACCGGACATTTGGTGCTCAGCACCCTGCACACCACCACGGCGGCCGGCTCCATCGTCCGGCTCACCAACATGGGGGTGGAGCCTTTCTTGATCACCGCCTCCATGATCGCCGTGGGGTCCCAGCGGCTGGTGCGCAAATTGTGCCTCAAGTGCCGGGAGGGGTACGAGCCATCGCGGGAACTGTTAGAGAAGGTGCATCTGCCGCAACTGCCGGCGCATACCGTCTTTTATCGTCCGAAGGGGTGCGACCACTGTTTCAAATCGGGCTACCACGGACGGGTCGGCCTGCTCGAAGTCCTCATGCTCACGCCGGGCGTTAAGGAGCTCGTGATGAAGCGCTCCCAGGAAAATGTCATCAAGCATCTGGCGCGGGAGGAGGGGATGCAGACCCTGCGGGAGGACGGCAGCCAAAAAGTGCTGCGCGGGGAGACCTCGCTCGAAGAGGTGCTCCGCGTCTCCGTCAGCGATCTGGAGACGGCCACCCCGGCCGCCGATCGTGATGGTGAGCGGAGTCCTGCCCGACGGCGGGGCGGAGTCGAACCATGATGCTTCGATTCGTCCCGCCTGCGGCGGGACTCACTCAGCATCATGGTGAGCGACCGAAGGGAGTCGAACCATGAATGAGTCCCTGAAGAAGCGCCTGTTGGAGCTCCTGAAGAAGCATCGGCTCGTCTCGTCCGAGGCCATGGAGCGGGCGTTGCAAATTCAGCGCGCGCAAGGTGGCAGCCTCAGCGAGATTCTCGTCAAGCAAGGCGTCGTCTCCTCCAAGGATCTGATGGGGCTGCTCAGCGCGGAGCTGAACATTCCGCCGATCAACCTGGGCAAGTGCACCCTGGACCCGGAGGTGGTGAAGCTCGTCCCCGAGCGCCTGGCGCGCCAATATCATGTCGTGCCCATCGCCAAACTGGGTCACACCCTGACCGTGGCCATGGCCGATCCCATGAACATCTTCGCGCTCGACGACCTGAAGATGCTGACCAAGTTTGAGATCGACCCGGTCCTGGCGGCGGATGAGGACATCATGAAGACCCTCGGCGGCATCTATGGTCAGGAACGCGAGGGGATGACCGCCCTCGTCGAAGAGCATGCCAGCGATGCCGAGGAGGATGCGGAGGGGCTGCCCGTCGCGGCGGTGTCGGAGGACGAATCGGCGACCAATGTTGATCAGATCACCACGGAGTCGGCCCGGGCGCCCATCGTCAAGATGGTCGACCTGATGCTCGCGGAGGCGCTCAAGAAGCGGGCCTCCGACATCCATATCGAGCCCTACGAAACCCAGGTGCGCGTGCGGTACCGGGTCGACGGCAATCTCCAGGTGGCCTTCATCGTGCCCAAGAAAAACCAAAACGCCGTGCTGGCGCGCCTGAAGATCATGTCCCGGTTGGATATCACCGAAAACCGCCTGCCCCAGGACGGGCGGTTCAAGATCCATTTTGAAAACCGCGAGATCGATTTCCGGGTGTCGGCGCTGCCGGTCACGCATGGCAACAAGGTCGTCCTGCGGGCCCTCGACAAGCAAAACCTCTCGATGGGATTGGACAAGTTGGGGATGCTCCCGGAGCCGATCGCGCACTTCAAGGAGGCGGTCGCCCGGCCCTTCGGCATGATTTTAGTGACCGGTCCGACCGGCAGCGGCAAGTCCACCACCCTCTATTCGGTTCTCAATCAGTTGAACTCCACGGAGCGCAACATCGTGACCATTGAGGATCCGGTGGAGTATCAATTGGAAGGCACCACGCAGATTCAGGTGCTGCCCGAGATCGGCCTCACCTTCGCCAACGGCCTGCGTTCCATTCTGCGCCAGACGCCGGACATCATCATGGTGGGGGAGATTCGTGACGGCGAGACCGCCGACATCGCGGTGAAGGCCTCCCTGACCGGCCAGCTCGTGTTGAGCACGCTGCACACCAATGACGCGCCCGGGGCGCTCACCCGGCTCGCGGACATGGGGGTCGAGCCCTTTCTCATCGCCTCGAGTCTGATCATGGTGGCGGCCCAGCGCCTCACCCGGAAGATCTGCACGAACTGCCGGGAAGCCTATGACGTGCCCAAGGACGTGTTGGAGCGCGTCGGATTCACGACGGCGATGCTCAAGCAGCCGCCCGCCTTCTTCCGCGCCAAGGGCTGCCTCAAATGCAACAAGACCGGCTACCACGGACGCATGGGGACGCTCGAGACGCTCACCCTGGATGATAAAATTCGTGATATGCTGGTCGGAGGAGCCTCCAGCGATGAGATCAAAACCTACGCCCGCGGCCAGGGGATGGAGACGCTGCGGGAAAATGCGCTCCGGCAGTTTGCGCTCGGGATGACGACGCTGGAGGAGGTCCTCCGCGTCACGGCGGAGGAGTGAGACGATGCCCACCTTCAAATATCTGGCCAAGGAACCGGACGGCAAGAGCATCACGGGACTGCTCGAATCGAAGAGCCAGGCCTCGGCCATCGAACAGCTGCGGGCCAAGCAGCTCATCATCATCTCGGTCGAGCAGGCGCGCGCCGGCGGCCTCAAGACCCGCGCCAAAGGCAAGCGGGTCAAGCTGGATGATCTGGTCATCTTCTCGCGCCAGCTGGCGACCATGGTCGACAGCGGCATTCCGCTGGTGCAGGCCCTCGACATCCTCTACGAGCAGATGGAGAACAGGCAGTTTCGGGATGTGATTGGCAAGGCCCGGCAGGACATCGAAGCGGGCTCGAGCCTCTCCGAGGCCTTTGCCAAGCATCCGCGGATCTTCTCCGCCCTCTATGTGAGCATGGTCAAGGCGGGCGAGACGAGCGGCCTGTTAGATGACATCCTGGATCGGCTGGCCGGCTATTTGGAGAAATCGAACGCCCTGCAGCGCAAGGTCAGATCCGCCATGGTCTACCCGGCCGTGGTCATCTCCATGGCGCTGCTGATCACCATGCTGTTAGTGCTGAAGGTCGTGCCGACCTTCAAAGGGATCTTCGACACCCTGGGCGGCCAGCTGCCGCTGCCCACACGGGTGCTCATCGGGATCAGCGATTTTCTGCGCCACTACTTCTTCATCTGGTTTGGGGGGGTGGTGTTAGGCGTGGGCGGCTTGATGCGTTTTGTGCGCACCGAACAGGGCAAGGGGCTCTACGACCGATTCATCCTCAAGGCCCCGGTCATTGGGAGCCTGGTCCAGAAGGTGTCGATCGCCAAATTCGCCCGCACGCTCGCGACCCTCGTGAAGAGCGGCGTGCCCATCATCGGCAGCTTGGACATCGTGGCCAAGACCTCCGGCAACCGGGTGGTCGAGAAGGCGCTCGTCGAGGTGCGCACCTACATCCGGGAAGGGGAGTCAATCGCGGAGCCGTTGTCCCGCTGCCCGGTTTTTCCGCCGATGGTCGTCCGCATGATCGGCGTGGGCGAGCAGACGGGCGAGCTGGAAAAGATGCTCACCAAGATTGCCGATTTCTATGAGGAGCAGGTGGACGCGTCGGTCGCCGGATTGACCAGCATCCTGGAGCCGCTCATCATCGCCTTTTTGGGCGTGGTCATCGGCGGCATCGTCCTGGCCATGTTCATGCCCATCTTCAAGTTGACCACGATCGTCGGCGGACAGTAAACCCTGATCCGCCTTGACGCGTGGGGTGGGGGGTGTTATACTTGAAAGTGATAAGACAGTTGGCTCCCGTACCAAGGGCTAACCTCGAGCAATCGGGGGGCGCAAAGCCACAGACCCCACCGCTTTGCTTCGCAAAGCGAAGCAGTGGGGTGGCTGGGTTGCCGTTGAGCCAGACGCACTCGACGGCTACGGGAAACAGTCCCGTAGCCGATTTTGTTGGAGGCCGGAGCATGATGCGTATGTCTCAGCGCCAGCGAAGGCGCACCCCCCATATGCTCGGCTTTTCATTGGCCGAGGTGGTGGTGACGATCGGCATCCTGGCCCTGGCGCTGAGCGGCATCATGGTGGCTTTTGTGGGGGCGGCCGCCTTGAACGAGGATTCCGAGATGTTGAGCAAGGCGCTCGATACAGGCATGGCGCAGATCGAAGCCACGCGCCTGGCCGCCATCAATAATTTCGGCGCCGTGGTGCCCGGGACGACCTTCTTTACCATCCCGGGGCCTGCCAGCGCGCCGAACGCCTATGCGGCGACGAGCCGGGGGGTGCTGACCGTGACCGCGGCTCCGGCGGGCAGCTTCTACTACGTCATCACCGCCAAGGTCTGCTGGCAGGGGCGGGCCGGTCGCAGCATGGGGGAGGACCGGAATCTCAACGGCACGCTGGATGGGGGCGAGGATACGAACGGCGACGGCCAGCTCACTTGCCCGGTGGACCTGGTGACGACCGTGGCACGGAGAAACTGATAGCGCCACATCTTTTTTAAACATGTTAAGAAAGTCCTTGACAGGAAGAGCAATTTTCTGTAAATAAGTAGCAGGAACGAAGAAAGTAAAGGGAAGGAGGTGGGAGCCGCACACCACACCGCCTGCGGCATCGGGTCGCAGCGCGCAGGACAACTGAAGTAGAAACCTTGAGCTGGAAGGCGGGAGCAGGCAGTCTGAAGCGTCATCCTCGTGCGTCTTATCCTTCAGAGGCACCTGCTCCTGACACCGTAACATCCTTCAGCTCAACAGAATTAACCTAAGGAGGACTCATCCATGTTGCGACGTAACCGCAAGGGCTTCACGCTGGTGGAGCTCATGATTGTGGTCGCGATCATTGCCTTGTTAGTCGCGATTGCCATTCCCAACCTGCTCCGCGCGCGTCTGAACGCCAACAGCTCGGCCGCCATCGGGATGCTGCGCACTCTGCAGACCGCGATGGAGAGCTTCCGCGCAGCGCAGAATGCGCCGACCTACCCTGTGTTGGCTGCTGGAGCCATCGGGGCGGTCGGTACCGCGCTCACGCTGCAGGGGGAACTACCGCCGTACGTGTCCGGATTTACCGTGGCGACCGCTGCGGCCGCTCCGTACGAGTGGGACCGTTCAGGGTATACGTTTGGGTGTGCTGGCGCGTTGAACACCTACCAGTGCCGGGCGACGCCAACTGTGCAGGGCACGACCGGAGTTGACGCATACTGTGTTGATGAACAGGGCGTGATTATGGTCACCGTCAACGCGGCTCTCGGCGCTCCCGTCACGCCTGGAGCCTGCCCGGGTGTGCCGAAGCAATAAGCGGCGACCGAGCATCGCTTAGGTTAGGATGAACAGTCAGAGGGGGAGGAAGACTCGTGGACGCTGTCCTCGAGGATTCCTCCCCCTGTCGTTTTGAGGAGGCGATGAGCGGCACAGGGCCCAGGCGTAGGGGTGGGTTTACGCTGGTGGAGATGATGGTGGTGGTGGCGGTCATCGCGACGATCATCGCCATCGCCATTCCGTCGTTTCTCACCTCGCGCATGCAGGCCAATGAGTCCACCGCCGTCGCCAACGTGACCACCATGCGCAACGCGTGTCAGACCTATTATTCGCAGAAGAGCCCGCATGCGTACCCCGGCGATCTGACGGAGTTAGCCCTGCCGAAGATCAGCCCGCCCTATCTGGACCAGGGCTTGGCAGGCGTCGGCAGCACGAATCCCGGCGGGGCGAGTGAGCGGGAGGGATATCTGTTTACCTATGCCAAGCAAACCGATGATGCGTTTGAGTTGGAAGCGAGGCCCAAGGCCTACGGCCTGACCGGGCGCAAGAGTTTTTATTCGAATCAGACGAGCATCATCACCGCCACCACGGACGATCGTTCGGCGACGGCCAATGACCCTCAGATCCAATGAGGCATCAGGATCGGGCAGCAACACCGGGCTGACGCTCTTTGAACTGATCATCGCGCTGGCGATCTTTGTGGTATCGATCGGCAGCCTCGTGGTGGCGCAGGACGGCTGCCTGGCCCTGGCGGAAGGGGCGCGGAACACGACCATCGGCCTCAACCTGGCGCGGGAGAAAGCCGAGGAGATTCGCGCGGTGGCGTTCGGCAACGTGCCGGCCTATGACGGGCAGACCTTTACCCTGGCGGCATGGGGCGCGCCGCATCGAGGCGTGGTGCGCGTCGTCACGACCGACCCCGCGCTGTTGGAGATTTACATCAGCGTCTCCTGGCGGCAGCGCGGCAATCGGGTGGTGGGCGAAGACACGAATTTGAACGGGGTACCCGATGCCGGCGAGGACGCCAATGGCAACGGCCGGCTCGATTCACCCGCCAGCCTGGTGACGCTGCGGTCGGACCTGTAGACGCCAAGACGCCAAGACGTGAGGGCAGATGCAGTGTCGTGGAGCGCAGAGAACCTGGCGCGCGGGGTTTTCGCTGACCGAGGTGATGGTCGGCATGGGCGTGTTGATCCTGCTGCTCGGGGGCATCTATATCGTGGTGCTCGCGGGGCAGCGTTCCTATGATGTGGGGGACACGCGGATCCGGGTCAATCAGGAGGCGCGGCGCGCGCTCGATGCGATGGCCAAGGAGCTGCGCACCGCGGGGCGGGCTTCGATCCTCTTCACCGATGGCGACGCCGACGCCTTGCTGGATCCCGGCGACAGCTTGGCCTTCAGCGTCGTGACTGGGATGGTGGGCGGCGTCCAACAGCTCTCTACGCTCATCGTGTACAGCCTGGGCGGCGTGAACAACCTGCAGTTGCTGCGCACGCAGGACGGGGTGAGCCGGGTGCTGGCCAACGACGTGCAACAGGTGAGCTATCAGCCCACGCCCGCGGTGGGGTTGCCCACCACGGCGACGCTGGTGATCCTCACGCGGCGGTCGTCGCTCGCCGGGCAGAGCCTGAGCGAACAGCTGCAGTCGCAGGTCTTCTTTCGCAATTAAGGACGTGTGTGGCGGGAGTACCTCGTGGCTCCAGCCGGGATGTCGCGCGGTGAGGCGCTTAGAGTGCACCGGGCGGCAGAAAGGGGTGGAGCAAATGGACGGAAAAGAGTTGGGCGCCAAGCACTCAGTGCATTCGACTTCGCTCAGCACTGACCCTGAGCGAGCGAAGCGAGTCGAAGGGTCAGCACTAAGCACTAAGAAGGCTGCGGAGCGCGGTATTGCGCTGGTGAGCGCCTATCTCGGGGCGATGATCCTGCTCGCGTCGGGCGCCGTCTTCATCACGCGCAGTGTCACCGAGAGCCGGGCCGCCCTGCGCGCCCGCGATAGCGAGCAGGCCCTGCACTTGGCCGATGCGGCCGTGGCACGGACCGGCAAGGAGCTGGCCGCCAACTTCAATTGGAACAACGGCGGGGTGCCGCTCGTGGCGACGCTGGGGCCTGGGCAGTACGAGGTGCAATCAGTCGTGAACGGGCCGGGCGCCGATGAGCGCACCGCCACCGTCGTGGGCTACATCCCCAACCGCGCGGCCCCCGAGCTGCAGCGCAAGGTGGAGGCGGTGGTGCGACAGCGCATCCCGCCGAACTTCTATGACTACGCGCTCTACTCGGCTGGGGAGATCGACTTAAACGGCAACGCCTATGACGTGAACGGCGACATCATCGCCGGCGATCAGGACCCCATCACCAACACCGACAACGTGTCGGGCACGATCACCACCGACCCGACCATCAGCCCGCTCGCCAAGCTGAGCTTCTCGCAGCTGTACGACTGGGCGGCGGCGCAGGGCCATGTCTACGACGCGGCCCGGCTGGCCAACGTCAAGACGACCGATCCGTTTCCGAGCTCCTTCTGGTGCGGCGGCGCGCAGGTGATTATTCCGCCGGCGCCTCCAGGATGCGAGGATCCGAGCAATCCGGGCGTTGCGATGCCGAATGTCGTGTATGTCACGACAGATCTGGCGCTCAACGGGAACATCGGGACGATCGGCGGGTTTTACGTGGTGGTCGGGGACGTCCTCTCGAATCCCAACGGCGACCCCAACGACACCACGATCAACGGCAACGGCCAGATTGACGGCGTCATCTACACGACCGGGGAGTTCCGGGTCAACGGTGGCGCCGGCGGGCTGAATGTGGAGGGCGGCGTGTGGGCCGGCACACAAGCGCGCTTGAATGGCAATGCCACGGTGACGTATAATAGCACCTACATGGACGCCATCCAGGCCATGAACATCAACGCGTCCGTGCAACTGGTGCTGTGGCGCGAATTATAGACCACGAAAACACGAAAGCCCACGGAAACACGAAAATTACGATCGTTCGTTTCGTGTTTTCGTGAGGGCGGTACATAGGCAGCAGCTTCGTGTTTTCGTGCGCATAAGGAGGCGAGCTTGAGCGAGGCACCCGAACGCGGCCGGTTCCGGCGCAGGCATTATCTGGTCAACAAAGAGTTTCAGATCCGGTTCACCCGCAACATCATCTCCTACATGATGTTAGTGGTGTTAGTGGCCTCCGGCGTCGTCTACTTCGCCTTCTGGTATACCATCAACAAGTTAGGCATTGTTCTCGACGAGCTGATCGTCGCCATCTTCGTCTCGGTCGGCGTGGCGCTCATGGCCGAGGCGATCTTTGTGCTGCCGCTCGTTGTGGTGGCCTCCATCTTTCTCACGCACACGGTGGCCGGGCCGTTAGTGCGCATCAAGCGGGTGCTCTCCCAGATGGGGCAGGGCAACTTCTCCCAGCGCATTTCGCTGCGCAAGGGCGATGAGTTAGGCGACCTGGCCGAGACGGTCAACCAGCTGGCGCAGGATTTAGAGCGCCGGCAGGGTCACCCATAGATGGCGGCTCAGGCGAAGGTCTCGGCGGCGCGGCTGCGGCCGCAGGCGGCGCCCTGGGCGCGGTTTCTGCCCAAGGCCTCCGGCGGGGCCGTCGGGCTCGATGTGGGCACCACCAGCTTCAAGATCGTCGAGCTCACCAAACAGGGCGCCCAACAGACGCTGGAGCGGGCGGTCGTGCAGGATGTGCCCTCCACCGACCGGAAGGCCGCGGCCGCCGCCATCAAACGCGCCTTTGAGCAGCACGCCATCGGTTCCCGCCGCGTCAATATCGCGGTCAGCGGGCCGGCCGTCATCGTGCGGTACATCGAAATGCCGGCCATGACCGACCAAGAACTCGTCAGCGCCATCCAGTTTGAGGCGGAGAAGTACATTCCCTTCAACCCGGCCGAGGTGGTCATGGATTCCTGCGTCATCGAGAAGTTCGACGGCGATAAGCGGATGAGGGTGCTCTTGGTGGCGGCCAAGAAAGAGCTGATTGATGAGCGGGTCGCGCTGTTGCAGGAAGCGGGCCTGACGCCCCGGATCATCGATGTGGACGCCTTTGCGCTGGCGAACGCCTTTCTCCGGGTCCAGATCCCGGCCAAAGCGGACGAGATTCGCGCCGTGCTGGATATCGGCGCGGAGGTCACCACGGCGACCGTGCTCCGTGGCACACGCCCGGCCTTCACGCGCGACATCATGGCCGGCGGCAATGCCTTCACGCGGGCCATGATGGAGAAGCTCGGCGTAGCCGCCGCGGCGGCCGAGGCCTTGAAGCGCCAGCCGGGGGGGCGGGGGGCTGAGATCTTTGAGGCGGTCAAACCGGTGATCGACAACTTGGTGAGTGAGATTCGGCTCTCCTTTAATTACTATGAAAGCCAGGCCGACCACGGCATCGAGGCGCTGTACCTCAGCGGCGGGGTGACCGGCCTGGAGGGTGTGAGCCGGTACATTCAAGAGAATGTTGAGGTCGAGGTCCGCGCCTGGGATCCCCTGCAGGGGCTCCAACTCGGAGCCTCCGTCGACCGGGCCGGCCTCACCCGGACGGCGCCACGGTTGGCGGTGGCCATGGGGTTGGCTCTGAGGTCGCTCTCATGACCCCACCACCTCCAGCCGCCCATCGCGCGTGTGTCGTCCGCCCTCCGGCGATGGGCGGACGACGGGTCGTCGCAGGGCCCGTACGGGCCCTGCTGGAGGTGGTGGGGTGATCGCGATCAATCTGCTGTCCAAAGAATTGCAGCGCAAGGCGATGAGCCCCAGCCCGATCGCCCTCGGTAAGCTGCCCAAGCAGATCGCCGTGGCCGTGGGCGCGGTCCTGGCGGCCGTGCATCTGCTGCTGCTCATCATGCTGCTGTGGTCGCAGGCCGATGCCGCGAGGTTGGGCGCGCGGTGGAAGAAGCTCTCCGGGCCCAAGCAGCAGGTCGATGCGGTGAAGGCCGAGGTGGCCAAGCTGCAGGAGCGGGTGGTGGCGTTCGATACCATCACGAAGGAACGGTTCCTCTGGTCGCACAAATTGCGTCAGTTGGGCGATGCCGTCATCGATGGCGTCTGGCTCTCGGAGCTCTACCTCGAGCGACAGCTCACGCCGGCGGCCACGGCCGCCAAGGGCCGCGCGGCCGTGGCCGGTTCGGAGCAGCTGCAATTGGTCTTGAAGGGCAGCGCGGCGATGCCGGATGCCGAGGGCGCGGTCATCGTGGGCCGGTTCATGGAGAATCTCAAGGCCCACGCGCCCTTCTTCCAGGATTTTAGGGAAATCGTCTCCGGCGGCCTGCAGTCGCGCAAGATTCGTGAGGTGGAGATCATGGACTTCACCGTCTCGGCGCCCTTGCGGCGGCAGACCTTCTGATGGCCGCGAAATTCGACCTCCACGCGTTGAAAGCGAAGCAGCCGCTCATTCTCGGCGCCGTGATCGGCCTGTTGCTGCTCTTCGTCGATATGCAGTGGGTGTTGGCGAAGTGGGTGCAGATGCTGCGCGCCAGCCAGCCCAAGGTTACCAAACTGCGGCAGGAGATCAAGCAGGCCGCGTTCGATGCGCAGCAGCATCCGGCCATGGAACAGCGGTTGACGGAGTTGCGGGCCCAGTACAGCCGGCACAGTCAGCAGCTGCTCTCCGAGGCAGAGATGCCGCAACTCTACAAACAACTCGGCGAACTGGCGAAGCAGAGCAATGTGAAGATCGTGTCCATCAGCCGCAAGGACGACACGGGCAAGCGGCAGGCCAAGCCTGCCGGTCGGGGCGAGAGCGGATTTCTGACCGTGATTCCCATTGCCATTCAGGCGCGCGCCGGCTACTATGCCCTCGTGCAGTTTCTGGAACAGTTGGAGCGTTCGGGCTTGCTGATCAATGTCTCGGATGTTTCCATCAAGGCCGATAGTCAGAGCGCCACCCAGCAGGCGGTTCAGTTGACGCTCTCGATGTATGCCCTGCGGGAAGGGGTGGCCAAGTGACGGGCTCATTTCGCGCCCTGCGGTGGGCCGTGGCGGGCGCTGCGGCGCTCATGATGCCGGCGGCGCTGGGCCTGGCGGATGAGGGCCGGCGGGATCCATTCATCGCGCTCGTCAACCGCGACGGCCGGTACATCGCGAGCGTCAAAGGCCCCGCCACGCTTGGCACCGGCATTGAGGGTGTGGTGTTAGAAGGGGTGTTGCAGGATCCTGCCGGAGCGATGGCCATCATCAACGGCGAGGTGGTGCGGGCAGGCGATATGGTGGATGGATTCTTCGTCAAAACGATTGAGCCGGATCGCGTCATACTCAAAGTGGGGGAGAAGGAACATACTATCTTGTTGATACGGGAGGAGGACCTCCAGGGAGGCACGCGCCATGATTCTCAGTAATCGTCGAGCGGATGCTTGGACCGTCTGGCTGTTGGTGGTGCTGGCGGTGATCGGGGGTCGCTGGGCATGGGCTGAAGACCCCACGGACGGCGGGGAGTCTGCGCCGAGCGCCGCCGAATCCTCGAGCAGTCCGCCGGACGGCCAGGAGCAGCCGATGGCGAGCTCTCCTGCGCCGAGCGAATCGCCGGCCGTTGAGGCGACGGAGGCGCCGGCGGCCACGGCGGCAGCGCCCAGCGCGGTGCAGGAGGAGCGCTCAGGCAACATCACCGTCGACTTCAAGGATGCGGATATCCAGAATGTCCTGCGCATCCTCTCCTACAAGAGCGGCATGAACATCATCGCCGGCCCGGATGTGCAGGGGCTGGTGACGATCCGGCTCTCCGATGTGCCCTGGGAGCAGGCCCTGGACATGATTCTGAAGACCTACGGCCTGGCCTACTCCCGGGAAGCCAATGTCATCCGTGTCACCACGCTGGAAAACCTCGAACAGGAGCAGCTGGCGACCGAGGTCTTTCCGCTCAACTACGCCAAGGCGAAGGATGTGCCGGACACGATCAAGGAAATGCTCACCGACCGCGGCAAGGTCAAGTACGACGAGCGGGCGAACCTCCTGGTCGTCACCGACATTCCCACCAATCTCTTCAAGATCAAGCAGGTGGTCGAGCGGCTGGACCAGCGCACGCCCCAGGTGCGGATCGAGGCGAAGATCATCGAGACCAAGCTGACCAATGACGAAAATCTCGGGATCAA
This sequence comes from Candidatus Omnitrophota bacterium, assembly GCA_016206665.1. Taxonomy (GTDB): domain Bacteria; phylum Omnitrophota; class Gorgyraeia; order Aquiviventales; family JACQRC01; genus JACQRC01. The sequence goes on from JACQRC010000044.1 coordinate 31,712, forward strand.
GTGGGGCAGCGCCTCCGCCAACCACGTCAGCGTGACCGGGCCGATCGTTGATACCACCTTCCCGCTCGGGACGACGGCCACGCTGGGCGGGCTGGGCAAGGCCTTCATCCCGACCTTCAAGTCGATCGTGCAATCCAGCGCCACGGCCGGCGCCACCACCACCCTCTCCGGCGGCGAGTGGAACGCGATCCCGGGCGGCGCAGGCGGGTTCAAGTTTGGCACGCTGAGCCTGTTCCAGACGGCGATCGTGCTCGATGCCATCGCCGTGCGCGCCGACACGCATGTGGTGTCGAATCCCACCGTCGTGACGTTGAACAACCAGGAAGCGAAGGTGCACGTGGGAGAGACCTTCAACATCCCGATCTACGAGCGCAACGCCTCGACCGGGTCGATCGAGGTCACCGGTTACAAGGAGCGGCCGATCGGCACCACGATTGCGGTGACCCCCCATGTCAATCCGCAGGGGGACATCATCGTGGATCTGCACCCGCAGATCGCCTCGGCGGCCAGCTCCTTTGACGATTTTGGCAACATCAAGGTGCCGCGGTTTGACGAGCAGGACGTCAAGACCCAGGTGATGATTCGCAGCGGGGAGACCGTGGCCATCGGCGGATTGGTCAAGCGCAACACCACCAAGACCAGGACCAAGGTTCCGTTTCTGGGGGATCTGCCCCTGATCGGCTTGGCCTTTTCGCATACCGCGGACAGCCTGAAGGAACAGCGCGATATTTTGATCTTCATGACCGTCACCCTGATCGACCCCGAAGGGCAGACCGTCGCCGTCGCCGCGTACCCGTAGTCCTGCCGGTTATCCCCGCAACACCTTCCACCGGGCCCCGCCAACGGTTGGGCCAGAAAAGGATTGTCTTCGATGGATAAAGCGATTCTGATCAGCGTTGAATCTCAGGAGCGCCGCGTGGCGGTCGTCGAGAACAAGGTGCTTGAGGAGTTTTACGTTGAGCGCACTGGCTCCGAGCAGCTGGTGGGCAGCATCTTCAAGGGCAAGGTCAGCTCCGTCATCCCCGGGATCGGGGCGGCCTTCGTGGATATCGGGTTGCCCAAGAATGGTTTTCTCTACGTCTCGGATATCGTCAAGCATCTGGAGGGTGACGAGGCCGAGTTGGACGAGGAGGCGGATGAGCCGAACCACCGCAAAGGCGCTGAGGAGCGGCACCGCCGGTCCCGGCGCGACTCCCACCGCATTGAGCAGCTGCTCAAGGTCGGCGACGACGTCCTGGTCCAGGTCGTCAAGGAGCCGCTGAGCACGAAGGGCGCCCGGCTGACCAGCCACGTCTCGCTGCCGGGCCGGTACCTGGTCTTCATGCCGACCGACCACCGCGTGGGCGTCTCCAAGCGCATCGCCGACCCGACGGAGCGCTCGCGCCTGCGCGCCATCCTCAAGGAGCTGCAGGGCGGCAAGGATTTCGGGCTCATTGTCCGCACCGTCGGCTCCGGCACCGACAAAAAGGAGTTTGCCAGAGATGTGCGCTACCTCACCCATCTCTGGCAGAAGATTCACCGCAAGGCGAAGAGCGTCAAGGCGCCGAACGGGGTCTATCACGAATATGACCTGGTTCTGCGGATGATCCGGGACAGTCTCACGGACGATGTGACGCGGATGGTGGTCGACTCGCCGGAGGAGTTTCGCCGGATCTCCCATTTCATCAGCATGATCGTGCCGCAGCTGCGCTCCAAGCTGACGCTCTATCGCGGCGAGGTACCCCTCTTTGAGAAGGAAGGCATTGAGGAGGAGATCGCCAGGCTCTATGACCGCAAGGTGACGTTGAAATCCGGAGGCTATCTCATCATCGAGCCCACCGAGGGGCTCGTGGTCATCGACGTGAACACCGGACGGTTCACCGGCCGTCGCAATCTCGAGGATACCGCCTTCCAGACCAATGTCGAATCGGCCCAGGAGATTGGCCGGCAGCTGCGGCTGCGCGACCTGGGCGGCATCATCACGATCGACTTCATCGACATGGAGTCGCATGCCCACCGTCGCGAGGTCTTCGCGACCCTGGAGCGGGCCCTCAAGCGCGACCGGGCCAAGACGAACATCGTCTCCTTTTCGGAGCTGTGCCTGGTGGAGATGACCCGGCAGCGGATGCGCCGCTCGATGGAGAGCGTGTCCTACCAGCCGTGTCCCTACTGCGAAGGGCGGGGGTTGGTCAAATCGGCCGTGACGGTCGCCATCGGGGCGCTGCGACAGGTGAAGCGGTATTTTCAGGAGAACCGGCAGCGCGAGATCGAGCTCTTCGTCCACCCCCAGGTGGCCGGTCAGCTCCTGAAGGAAAACCGCGCCTCGCTGGCGTCCCTGGAGCACAAGTTCAGAGCCCGCATTCTCGTCATGTCGGACCAAAGCATGCACATGGAAGGCGTCCGCATTCAGGGCGCGTGAAGCGCCAGCTGGTTCCGCAAACAAGTGTTGACGCCCCGGCCATTTTGCGGTAGAGTACGTCGCCATGACGAAGGAGGCTGACGCAACCTATGCGGTCATCCAGGCGGGCGGGCTGCAGTATCGGGTCCGCCCTGGGGACCAGTTTGAGGTCAACCGCGTGGACGCGGCCGCAGGGGCCCCGGTCGTCTTCGACCAGGTTTTGCTGGCGCGTCCCAGCGGGCAGATCCGGATCGGCCAGCCGGTGGTGCCTGGGGCCAAGGTCGTCTGCGAAGTCGTCTCGCATGGGCGCGGCCCGAAGACGATCGCCTTCAAGTACCACCGGCGCGAGCACTACAAGCGCAAGGTCGGTCACCGGCAGGATCTGACCAGGCTGCTGGTCAAAGACATTCAACTGTAACGCAGGGAGCATTCCATGGCGCATAAGAAGGGGATGGGGTCAACCCGGAACGGCCGGGACAGCAAATCCAAGCGGCTCGGCGTTAAGCGGTACGCCGGCGAATGGGTGACGGCCGGCTCCATCCTGATCCGCCAACGGGGGACGCGCATCTTCCCCGGCTGGAATGTCGGCCGCGGCGACGATGACACGCTGTTTGCCAAGATCGACGGGGTCGTCGCCTTTCCCAAGTCCCGCCTCATCACGGTTCTGCCCAAGCCTTCCCCCGCCCCCACTCGATAATCGCCTCCGTGAGCCAGGACGGTTCGGTGTTCATCTGTATTGACACCGAACAATGAACGATGAAGAATGAACAGTACACCATGCATTCGACTCGGCCTTCGGCCTCGCTCAGCATGGCGGTGAGCGAAGCCGCAGCGAGTCGAATCCGCCATGTTCATTGACGAAGCGGTTATTGAAGTCAAGGCAGGCCGTGGCGGCAACGGTTGCGCCAGCTTTTACCGTGACCGCTGGATGCGCCACCCGGTCCCCGATGGGGGCAATGGCGGCGATGGCGGCTCGGTCCTCATCCAGGCCGACGTCAATGCGCACACCCTGCTCGACTTTCAGTACCGCCAACATTTCACCGCCGGCGACGGCCGGCACGGCAGCAGCAAGCAGCAAACCGGCCGGCGCGGCGAGGATCGTCTCATTCTCGTGCCGCCCGGCACGCTCATCTATGACGCGGACAGCGGCGCGTTGATCCAGGATGTGACGACGGTGGCACCACCGGTGACCGTGGCCGCCGGCGGGCGGGGCGGCGTCGGCAACGACACCCTCAAGCATCGCGACACGACACCGGGCGAGCCGGGCGCGCTCCGGCGGCTGCGGCTCGAGCTGAAACTGATCGCCGACGTGGGCGTCATCGGCATGCCGAATGCGGGCAAGTCCTCGCTGGTGGCCGCCATCTCCTCGGCGCGCCCGAAGATTGCGAGTTACCCGTTCACGACGATTGCGCCGGTGTTAGGCGTGGTCCGGGTGGGTGAGACGGAGCAGCGCTTTGTCGTCTGTGACATCCCCGGGCTCATCGAAGGCGCCTACCACGGCCGGGGGTTGGGCCATCAGTTCCTGCGCCACATCGAGCGGACACGCCTCCTGGTGCAGGTGGTCGATGTCTCGGGCCAGGAGGGGCGCGATCCGCTGCAGGATGTCGAGACGGTCGTCAACGAGCTCCAGCGGCACGACCCTGCGCTGCTCACGCGGCCGCGGCTGCTGTTAGGCAACAAGATGGATGTGCCGGGCGCCGTGGATCACCTGAGCCGGTTGCGGGAGGCGCGCTCCGAGCCGGTCTACGCGGTCTCCTGCACCGAACGGACCGGGCTGGAGGCGGTCGTCGACGCCATCGGGAAGATGCTGAAGACGTCATGACCCAGCCGATCGCTGCGCGACGAATCGTCATCAAGATCGGCACGCGGTTGCTGACCGCGCCGGGCGGAGCCCTGGATCGCCCCTGGGCGCAGTCCCTGGTGCAGCAGATCACTGGGTTGACGGCCCAGCGCTGCGAGGTGGTGCTGGTCTCCTCGGGCGCCATCGTCGCCGGCATGGGGATGTTAGGACTGCGGATGCGGCCCGCGAGCCTGCCGGAGCTGCAGGCTTGTGCCAGCGTCGGGCAGGGCCAGTTGATCCGGCTCTACGATGAGCTGTTTGGCGCCCACGGCCTCCGGGTGGCCCAGCTCCTGCTCACCCAGGAGGACTTCGCCGTCCGTGAGCGGTACCTCAACATCCGCAACACCGTCACCACCCTGCTCTCACACCGCATCGTGCCGATCGTCAACGAAAATGACACCGTTTCCGTCGATGAAATCAAGTTGGGGGACAACGACCGCTTATCGGCCCTGGTGGCCAACCTGGTGGACGCGCAGCTGCTCATCATCTTGTCCGACGTCGCCGGTTTGCTCCGGCAGGGAGAGCTCATTCGGGTCGTCGAGCAGGTGACACCGGAGCTGGAACGGCTGGCCCGCGGTCCACGCGATGACGCCGGGCTCGGCGGCATGGTGACGAAACTCCAGGCCGCCAAGGTGGCGACCAGCTCCGGCATCACCGTCGTGATCGCTGATGGGCGGGAGGAGGCGGTGTTGGCGCAGATCGTCGCGAGTCAACCTGTCGGCACGCGGTTTCTGCCACGGCCCACCCGGCTGGCCTCGCGCAAGCGGTGGCTCGCCTTCGTGCCGCAGCGGACGCACGGCACGATTCAGGTGGACGCGGGCGCCAAGGAGGCCCTGTTGCACCAGGGCAAGAGCCTGCTACCCTCAGGGGTGAGCGGCTGCCATGGCGGTTTCAAGGCCGGCGATCTGGTGAGCATCACGGATGCCCACAAACACGAATTTGCGCGCGGCTTGTCGAACTATGCCGCGAAGGAGTTGACGCTCATCCAGGGGGCCAACAGCGCGGCCATCGAAGGGCTCCTGGGCTACAAGGGCTATGCGGAAGTGGTGCATCGGGACAATCTGGTGATCATATGATGAGTCTGCGCCGCCAACTGGAGCGGCTATCAGGCGAAGCGAAGGCGGCGGCGCGCATCCTCGCCGTCGTGCCGACGGCACAGAAGAACCGCTGCCTGCGGGCGATGGCGGCCGCCTTGCGCCGCGCCGTGCCGGCGATCCTCGCCGCCAACCGCCAGGATGTGGCTGCGGCCACACGCGCCGGCTTGTCGCCGGCGCTCATAGACCGGCTCACCCTCACCAGGCTGCGGGTCGCAGAGATGCGCCGGTCGCTCGCAGCGGTGGCGGCGTTGCCGGACCCTGTCGGGCGGGTGCTCAGGGCCTGGCGGCGTCGCGACGGATTGCTCATCAAGAAAGTGCGCGTGCCACTGGGCGTCATCGGCATCATCTATGAGTCGCGCCCGAATGTGACCTCGGATTGCGTGGGCCTGTGCTTAAAAAGCGGCAACGCGGTCCTGTTGCGCGGCGGCAGCGAGGCGCTGCGCAGCAATGTGGCCATCGCCCGGACGCTGCGCCGCGCCGCGCGGCGCGCCGGTCTTCCTGCGGGCGTGTTGGCCGTCGTGCCCTCGACCGACCGGAGGGCGATCGACATCATGACGACCCTCTCCGGCCACTTGGATCTCATCATTCCCCGCGGGGGAGAGGCGCTGATCCGGCGCGTCGCGGCCCACGCGACGGTACCCGTCATCAAGCATTACAAGGGCGTCTGCCACGTGTACGTCGATGATCGGGCCAACCTGGCCATGGCGGAGGCGGTCGCCTTCAACGCCAAGGTGCAGCGGCCGGCCACCTGCAATGCGATGGAAACCTTGCTTGTCCATCGCGCGGCCGCCGCCCGATTTCTGCCTTCGATGATTCGCCGCCTCAAGGCCGCCCGCGTGGAAGTGCGCGGGTGTCCGCAGACGCGGCGGATCGTGCCGGGTCTGGCCGCGGCGACGGAACGGGATTGGTCGATGGAATATCTCGATTTGATCCTGTCCGTCAAGGTGGTGCCCTCGTTGCAGGCGGCCATCGACCACATCAACCGGTACGGGACGTCCCACTCGGACACCATCGTGACCGACGACCGGCGGCATGCGGAGCAGTTTCTGCAGGCCGTGGACTCGGCCGCCGTCTACGTGAATGCCTCCACCAGGCTCACCGACGGGTTTCAGTTTGGCCTGGGCGCGGAGATGGGCATCAGCACCGACAAACTGCACGCCCGCGGTCCGATGGGCCTGGAAGAGCTGACGACCTATAAGTATCAAGTGTACGGCAGGGGGCACCTCCGCACCTAGCACGAAGGTTGGAGACCATCACAGGTACATGCGCCTTGGAATCCTCGGCGGGACGTTCAATCCCATTCACACCGGCCATCTGATTCTGGCCGAGGAGGCGCGCGCCGCCTTCGCCCTCGACCGCTGCCTCTTCATCCCCAATGCGCTCCCCCCGCACAAGGAGGAGCCCAGCCTGGCGAGCGCCGAGCACCGATTGGCCATGGTCCGTCTGGCGATCGACGGCCATCCTGTCTTCGAAGCCTCAGAGCTCGAAATTGCCCGCGGAGGCCGGTCCTACACCGTGGACACCCTCGAGGCCCTGCGCCACCGGTACGGGCCGACGGTGGAGCTCTTTTTTCTCGTCGGCTCCGATGCCTGCGGCGGCTTGGCCCACTGGAAGTCCATGGACCGGGTGATGCAGCTGTGCCACGTGGTCGTGGCCCACCGCCCCGGCTACCGGGTCAACGTCTCGCTCGCCGGAGTGCGGCTGCTGGAAATTCCCGCCTTGGACGTCTCCTCCACGGCGATCCGTCAACGACTCCAGGCCGGCCGGAGCATTCGGTACCTGGTGCCGGAGGCGGTGTACCACTACCTCCTGACGCGCCAGCTCTACGCGGCGCCAAACGCCAGGGCCGCCAACCCATGACCCCACCACCTCCTGCCGCCCACCGCTCACCTGGTCGTCCCGCTGTGGCGGTGGGCGGGCTGTACGCAGCCGGGACCGTACGGGTCCCACAGGAGGTGGTGGGGTGATGCTGCTCGCCATCCTGGCGGCGCTCGCCGTCTCCGCCGCGGTGTCCGCCTCGGAGACGGCCCTCTTGGCCGTCAACCGGATTCATCTGCGCCACTTGGCCGATTCGAACAACCGGCGCGCCCAACTCGCCTACCAGTTGGTGACTCATCCCGACCGGTTCATCACGGTCCTGCGCATTGCCGACAACTTCCTCGACGTCGCGACCTCGGTCCTCTGGACGATGGCGTGCGTCGCGTGGTTCGGTCTGTACGGGCCGCTGGTCTCGCTCGTGACGGCGACGCTCACCCTCCTGATACTCGGCGATATCATCCCGAAATTGCTGGCCGTGCACCACAGCTTGGCCATCGCCCTCTGGGCGGCGCCGCCCGTCACGGTGCTGGCCGCCGTCATCCAGCCGGGCGTCCGCATCGTGGCCGCAGTGGGCCGCTGGGTCGGCATCTCAGCGCCTCGGCACTCGCCCCTGGTGACCGAGGAAGAGATCCGCCTCATGATTGAGTTGGGACGGGAAGAGGGCTTTTTGAGCGACAAGGAGCGCAAGATGCTCCATCGCGTCTTCGAGTTTGGGGACACGCTGGTCAAGGATGTGATGGTGCCGCGCGAGCAGATGGTGAGCCTGCCGATCACGGCCACCACCGAGGAGCTCCTCGATCTGTTGGTGGAGGAGGGTCATTCGCGCGTGCCGGTCTATGAGGGCGACCTGGATCACATCCGAGGGATCCTCTACGCCCAGGATCTGCTCCATCTCTGGCGGCATCAAGAGTTAGTCCTGCTGGCCGACCTGCTGCACGCCGCCTTCACGGTGCCGGACACGAAGCGGGTCACCGAGCTGCTGCAGGAGTTTCAGCGCCTGCATGTGCAGATCGCCATCGTCGTCGATGCCCAGGCCCGCACGGTGGGGCTGGTGACGCTGGAGGATTTACTGGAGGAGATTGTGGGTGAGATCGGCGGGGTCTAGCGCCACCGCCAAGAGTCTTGACAGGGTAGGGGGCTTGTGTTATTTCTGGTACACATTGTCACCACAACCGAGGGAGGATGCCAGGATGGATGGATACTGCGTGAAATGCAAAGGCAAGAAAGAGATCAAGGATTCGAAGGAAGTCAAGATGAAGAACGGCCGCTCCGCCCTCAAGGGTAAGTGCCCCTCCTGCGGAACGGGGATGTACCGCATTCTCTCGAAATAATCATCTCCCAAGTTCATGCCCGGTTGTTCATCCTCCCGCCGGACCCCTCCGGGCGCCTGGCGCCGTCTGGGGCGCCAGGGGGCCTGACCATCGATTCTGCCGCCACCGCCAAGCTGATCGCCCGGCTCGCCAGCGACCGCAAAGCCGAAGCGATCGTCATCCTGGACATGCGCCGAGCGCTGGGCGTGGCCGACTACTTCGTGATTGCCAGTGGACAGTCCACGCGCCAGGTGCAGGCGATCGCCGAGCACGTCTGGGAATCTCTGGAGGAGCGGGGCGGGCGCGTCTGGCATGTGGAGGGCCTGCGGGAAGGCCAATGGGTCCTGCTCGATTGCGGTGACATCATCGTGCACGTCTTCCATCCCCAGCCGCGGCGGTTCTACGGGCTGGAGCGTCTGTGGGGCGACATGCCCCGGGTCGCGCTGCCTGCTTCGGTGACATCGGCCTAATCCTCGGTTCCCATTCCGTATTCGTGATATAATTCACCCCATGACCTCGACCCTTGAACAGGACCTGACCCATCTCCTGCAGGAGGCGGTGGCCCGCACCCGCCTGGTGCCGGAAGGCGAGCTGCCGGAGATCTACCTCGAGCTGCCCAAGGAGCGCGCCCATGGCGACATGGCCGCGACGACCGCGCTCAAGTTGGCGCGTCAGGCCAAGCGCGCGCCGGCTGAAGTGGCCCGCCTGATCACCCAGGAGTTCGAAACGCTCCTGCCGCGCACCGCGCTGGCCGGCAGTCTGGAACGGGTCGAGATCAAGGGGCCCGGCTTCATCAACTTCTTTTTGTCACGCGCGTCACTCTATGACGTGCTGGCGCGCATCCGCGAGGAGGGGCCGCGGTACGGCTCCGCTCAGGTAGGCGCCGGGTCGAGCGTCTCGGTCGAATTTGTGAGCGCCAATCCCACAGGGCCGCTCTCTATCGCCCACGGCCGGCAGGCCGCGGTCGGCGACGCGCTGGCCCGTCTCTTCGCGTTTCAGGGCTACACCGTCTGCCGCGAGTACTATCTCAATGACGCGGGCCGGCAGATCAATCTCCTCGGCCAGTCCATTCTGGCGCGCTACCGCGAGCGGCTGGGCCAGCCCACCCCGATTCCCGACGAGGGGTATCGCGGGGCCTACATCGCCGAGATCGCCCAGGCCCTCGTCGACCGGGATGGCCGGAAGTGGCTCACCGATGACGGCGCGGCCGCCGCCTGCTCGCGCTATGGCGTGGAAACGATCCTGGCGACGATCCGCAAGGATCTGCAGGATTTTGGCGTGTCCTTTGAGCGTTGGGTGAGCGAGGCCTCGCTGCACCAACTGGGCCTGGTCGAGCAGGTGCTGAAGGTCCTGCGGGAGCGGCAGTGCCTCTATGAGCAGGAGGGGGCATGGTGGCTCGCCTCAACGAAATTTGGCGATGATAAGGATCGCGTCGTGCGCAAATCGACCGGCGAGCTGACCTACCTGGCCCCGGACATCGCCTACCACCAGGACAAATTCAACCGCGGCCACCGGCGGGTCATCAATCTGTGGGGGCCGGACCATCACGGCTACATCGCCCGCCTGAAGGCGGCCATGACCGCGCTGGGCTACGACGCCAACGACCTTGCGATCATCATCGTCCAGCTTGTGACGCTGTACCGGGACGGGACGCCGGTCCAGATGTCGACGCGGGCCGGGGAGTTCGTGACCCTGCGCGAGTTGATCGATGAGGTGGGCTGCGATGCCGCGCGCTTCTTCTTGCTCATGCGCAAGACGGACAGCCATCTGGATTTTGACCTGGTCCTGGCGAAGCGACAGTCTCCGGACAACCCCGTCTATTACGTGCAGTATGCGCACGCGCGCATCTGGAGCATCGTCGGCTACCAGCAGAGCCAGTCGGGTGGCGGCCGGGCGGGCGCCGAGGTCAACTACGCCCTGCTGACTGCGACGGAGGAGCTGGAGCTGTTGCGAGTGCTCCGGTTGTTTCCGCTGGTCGTGAGCGCGTGCGTCCGGCAGATTGAGCCGTACGGCCTGACGGCCTATCTGCGCGAGCTGGCCGCCGCCTTTCATTTCTTCTACACCAAACATCGGGTCGTGACCGAGGAGGCCGAGCTCTCCTCGGCCCGGCTCGCGCTGATCGACGGCGTCCGCCAAGTGCTGGCCAACGGATTGCAGCTGTTAGGTGTCTCCGCACCGCAGAAGATGTAGATGTTCGAGTCGATTCGCTTATACCGGGGCGGGCGGGTGCAGCTCGAGCCGTTGGCCGCACAGCTGGTGCGGTATGGCTATCGGCGGCAAACCCAGGTGGCCGACCCGGGCGATTTTGCAATCCGGGGCGGGGTCGTGGACATCTACCCGGTCACCTATGAATGTCCGCTGCGCCTCGAGTTGCGCGGCGCCACGATCGAGGGCCTCTGGGGCCTGAACCCGCAGACCGGCGAGCTGCTCGAGTCGCACGCGATGGCGATCATCCTGCCGCAGGGCGTGCGGATGCGCTTCACGGCCGAGTCACCGCTCGAGCATTTCGTCGATATCGAAGCGGGCGACTACGTGGTCCATGTCCACCACGGCATCGGACGCTATCGCGGTCTGGAACGCCTCAAGCAGCGCACCGGGGAGCAGGATGTCCTCGTCATCGAGTATGCCGAGGGCGACAGACTCTATGTGCCGGTCGAGCAGATGCACCTGGTCCAGAAATATCTCGGCTTTGAGGGGCGGGCGCCGCGGCTGTACAAGTTAGGGAGCCAGGCGTGGGAGCGGACCAAGGCGCGCGCGCAGGCCGCCGCCTGGTCGTATGCGCGCGAGCTGCTCGAACTGCAGGCCAAGCGGTTCGCCCTGACCGGGTACGCCTTTGCGGCGGACACCGCGTGGCAGCGTTCGTTCGAGCAGGCCTTTCCGTACCGGGAAACGCAGGACCAGACGACGGCGACCGCGGAGGTGAAGCGCGACATGGAAGCTCCGCGCCCGATGGACCGGCTGCTCATCGGGGATGTGGGCTACGGCAAGACGGAGATCGCCCTGCGCGCCGCCTTCAAGGCGGTCATGGACAACAAGCAGGTCTGTGTGCTGGTGCCGACGACGATTCTGGCCGAGCAGCATGCCGCGACCCTGCGCAGCCGCGTGGCGGCGTATCCCATCACCGTCGAGCTGCTCTCGCGCTTTCGCAGCGCGGCGCAGACGCGTGAGGTGCTGGAGCGGCTGAAGGCCGGCCGCTGCGACATCGTCGTCGGCACGCACCGGCTGCTCTCGGACGATGTGCAGTTCAAGGAGTTGGGCCTGGTCATCATCGATGAGGAGCAGCGCTTCGGGGTCAAGGCGAAGGAGCGGCTCAAGCAGCTGCGCCTGCTCGTGGACGTGCTCGTGCTGACCGCCACGCCGATTCCCCGGACCCTCTATCTGTCGATGGTCGGGGTCAAGGACGTCTCCTCGATCGCCACGCCGCCGGAAAACCGCCATCCGGTCGAGACCCTGGTCATCGAGTGGGATGAGGAGGTGATTCGGCAGCTCCTGCGGCAGGAGCTGCGGCGGCAGGGGCAGGTCTATGTCGTCCACAACCGGATTTACGATCTGGAGCCGATGGTCCGCCGCATCGCCCGGCTCGTGCCTGAGGCGCGCATCGGAATGGCGCACGGCCGGCTGCCGGACGAGGAGCTCGCCGCCATCATGCGCGCCTTCATCGCAGGGCGGCTGGACGTCCTGGTGACGACGACCATCATCGCCTCCGGCATCGACATTCCCAACGTGAATACGATCCTCATCGACCGCGCGGACACCTACGGGCTGGCCGAGCTCTATCAGTTGCGCGGACGGGTGGGCCGGTTTGACCGGCGCGCCTACGCCTGTCTCGTGCTGCCTCGCGGCCTCATGCTGTCCAAGGAGGCCCGGGAGCGGTTGCAGGCCATCACCAAACACGCGGAACTGGGCGCCGGGTTCAAGATTGCGATGGAGGATCTGAAGATCCGCGGAGCGGGCAACATTCTTGGCGTCGAACAGCACGGCCACGTGACGGCGGTGGGGTTTGACCTGTACTGTCGATTGTTGCGCGAGGCCGTGACCCGTCTCAAATCGACGAACGCCGGCTCAGCGCTGGCCGGCCTGAGGAACTGACGATGCGGCGTGTGATGGCAGGATGGATGCTGATGGCGGCGTGCCTGCCCGCGGTGACGGCTCTCGCCGAGGTGATGGATCGCGTCCTGGCTGTCGTCAACGATGACGTGATCACGCAGCGCGATCTGGAGCGGGTCCTCGTGGCGGCGCTGCCGTCCGGGGAGTTGGAGCAGCTGCATCCAGGCGACGCGGCCTGGCGCGAGGCGTTGCAACAACTGGTCGAAGAGCGGCTCATCGTGCAGGCGGCCAAGCGCGCCGGCCTGGCGCCGAATCAGGAGGAGATCGCACGGCGGTTCGATGAGATGAAGCAGCGGTTCGGGTCTGAGCAGGCCTATCGGGCTGCGCTGGCTGAGGAGGGATTGACCGAGACGGAGCTGCAGGCGCGGTACGCGGACCAATGGCTGATGCAGCGCGTCGTGGAGCAGGAGGTCCGCGCCAAGCTGCGCGTGACCCCGACCGAGATTGCGCAGGAGTATGCCCAGCACCGCGACGCCTATCAGAGCCAGCCTGCCGCGCTGGTGCGCATGATCCTCATCAAGCCGAAGGAGGGCGAGACCTCCGACGCGGCCAAGCGACGGGCCGAGCAGATCGGCCGTCAGGCGCAGGCCGGTGTAGACTTCAGCGATCTCGCGAAACGGTATTCCCAGGGACCCAATGCCGATGAGGGGGGCAGTCTCGGCTACCTGGAGGCAGGCGAGCTGCTGCCGGCACTCGATGCCGCCGTGCAGCAGTTGAAGCCAGGGCAGATTTCGAATGTTATCGAAGCCAATGGCGGTTGGCATATGCTGAAGGTCGAGGAGCGGCGCGCCGGCACGACAGCAGACGAAGCCGCCGTCCAGGCGAAGATCGAGCAGCGGCTGCTGAAGCAAAAGTTTGAGCGGGCCTTCGGCGACTGGGTGGCGAAGCTCAAGGCAGCAGCCTACATCGTCATGAAGTAAGATGCCGACTCTGGCCGTCACGATGGGCGATCCTGGCGGGATTGGCCCGGAGATCATCCTCAAGGCGCTGGCCCACGCCGGCCTGCGCCGTCAGGCGCGGTGGCTGCTCGTCGGGGATCAGGCCTGGTTTGAGCGCACGCGCCAACGGCTGCGGTTGCCGCGCGCCGTCCTGCACGCCGCAGGGATCACGCTGGTCGATTGCCCGGGCCAGGCTGCGCGCTGGGCCGGTCGGCATCATCCCTGCGCGGCCTCCGGCCGCGCCGCCTACACCTACCTGGTGCGGGCGGTCCGTCTCATTCAACAGGGAGGGGCGGACGGCCTGGTGACCGCGCCGGTCGCCAAGGCAGCGCTCGCCGAGGCTCGGTTGCCTGTGTCAGGCCACACCGAATTGCTGGCGCGTCTGACTCGGACACGCCATGTCGCGATGCTGCTCTCCGGCCGCCGGTTGCGCGTGCTGCTCGCCACGCGCCATCTGCCGCTCCGGCGTGTCCCGGCCGCCCTGCGCTCGCGCGATCTGCTCGAGGATATCCGGTTGCTGCATGCGGTCCTGCGCGCAGGGTTCGGTTGCCGGCATCCGCGCATCGCTGTGGCCGGTGTGAATCCGCATGCCGGTGAGGGGGGCGCGCTGGGCCACGAGGAGCAGCGCATCATCACCCCGGCCATCCGCCGCGCGCAGCGTCTGTTAGGGCCGCGGATCACAGGTCCCTGGGCGGCCGATGCCGTCTTTTATGATGCCTATCGCGGCCGGCACGATGCCGTGGTCTGCATGTATCACGACCAGGGCGCAGTACCGCTCAAGATGATCGACCGGGATGCCGGCATCAACGTCACCCTGGGCCTGCCATTCGTGCGTACCTCACCGGACCACGGCACGGCCTTCGACATCGCGGGGACCGGCCGCGCGCATCCCGGCTCGATGATCGCCGCGATGCGATTTGCCGTGCGTTGGGCCGGCTCCGCGCGTGCACACCCTCGCTGAACTCCGCGCCCTCCTGCAGCAGTACCGTCTGACGCCGCGCCAGCAGCTGGGGCAGCACTTCCTCATCGATCCTGCGACGGTCACACGGCTGGTGGATCACATGGGACTCTCGCCCCAGGATACCGTCGTGGAAGTCGGCCCGGGTTTTGGAGCACTGACGCTGGAGCTCTCCCAGCGCGCAGGCCGCGTCACGGCCGTGGAGTATGACCGGGTCCTGGCGCACGCGCTGAAGGAGCGGCTCGGCAGCGCGACCAACGTGGAGGTGCTGCACGCCGACATCCTGGAGTCTCCGCTGCCGCCGCGCAGCCGGGTCATCGGCGCCATTCCCTACAGCATCACCTCGCCGCTGTTGGAGCATCTCATGCGGCACAAGCGCGACGTCATCGATGCGTGGCTCATCATGCAGCGCGAGGTGGCGCAGCGGCTGGTCGCCCGCCCAGGCTCTCCGGAGTACAGCCGCCTCTCCTGTTTCGCCGCGTTCCACTTTCTGGTGACGCTGGGACCGCGCGTGGCGCGCCAGGCCTTCCACCCGCAGCCTGGAGTCGACTCCCTCCTCGTGCACCTGGTGACCCGCGCTGCGCCGCCCGTGACGGTGGCGGATGAAGCGCGCTTCTTTGCCGTGATCAAGGCCGCCTTCGCGCACCGGCGCAAGACCCTGCTGAACAATGTGCTGCCGCTGGCCGGCGGCAACGCGCTGCGGATGGTGTTCGAGGCGCACCTGCGCAGCGGCGGCATCGACCCACGACGGCGTGGGGAGACGTTGTCGCTCGAGGAGTTCGCGCAGGTGGCCTCACTGGTGGCGTCGTTTCGCCATTGACGATTGCCCTAACACCACCTACAATGAGAGGTTAAGATACATGACACGAGTGCGGTTCGATGCCACGCATCACGGCTGAGGAGGTCAGGGTCGTCGCCCATCTGGCGCGGCTGTCATTGACCGATGAGGAAGTCCGGCTCTTCACCCAGCAGCTCGATACGATCCTCGATTACGTGCAGCAGCTGCAACGGCTCAAGACGGAGAGCGTGAGTCCCACGACGCACGTCCTGCCCCTCGCGAATGTGCTGCGGCCCGACCAGATCACCCCTTCGCTCGACCCCGAGACCGTCGCCGCCTTGGCTCCGCAGCGCAAGGGGCGGTTCATCCAGGTGCCCAAGATCATCGAGACGGAGCCGGGTTGAGCAGGCCGCTGTGGGCCTTGACGGCGCATGAACTGGCCGACGCACTGCGGCAGGGCCAGGTGCGGCCGCGCGAGGCGGTCGAGGCGGTCCTCGAGCGCTGGCAGAGCACCAACACCCTGTTGCACGCCTACCTGGGCGTGAATGCCGAGGCGGTGCGCGCGCGCGCGGAGCGGCTCGCATCGCAGGCGCCGCAGGGCAAACTCTTCGGGGTGCCGGTCGCCATCAAGGACAATATCTGCGTGCGCGCCGAGGAGACGACCTGCGCCTCCAGGATACTGCGCGGGTTTCGTCCGCCCTATCATGCCACCGTCGTGGAGCGGCTCGAGGCCGAAGGGGCCATCATCCTCGGCCGGCTCAACATGGATGAGTTCGCCTTCGGCTCTTCCACCGAGTCCTCCGCGCATGGCGTGACGAGGAACCCCTGGGATGCGACGCGCATCCCCGGAGGCTCGAGCGGCGGCTCGGCCGCGGCGGTCGCCGCGGACAGCGCGTTCGCGGCGCTGGGCTCAGACACCGGCGGCTCGATCCGCCAGCCGGCCGCGATGTGCGGGGTGGTGGGGCTCAAGCCCACGTACGGCCGCGTCTCCCGGTACGGCCTGATCGCCTTCGCCTCCTCGCTGGATCAGATCGGTCCGCTGGCCAAGGATGTGACGGATGCGGCGCTGCTGTTAGAGGTGATCGCGGGATATGATCCGCGCGATTCCACGTCGGCCGAGGTGCCGGTGCCGCCGTATCGCGAGCGGTTGACGCAGGGGCTGCAGGGGCTGCGGATCGGCATTCCGCGGGAATGTTTTGTGGACGGGCTGGATCCGGAAGTGCGCCGCGCCGTTGAGGAGGCCATTAAGGTGCTGCGCCAATTAGGGGCCGCCTGCGAGCCGACCAGCCTGCCGCACGCCGAGTATGCGGTGGCGACCTATTACATTCTGGCGACGGCCGAGGCCAGCTCCAACCTGGCGCGCTTCGACGGCGTGCAGTACGGCTGGCGCAACGCGGCACCGCGTGGCAGCCTGTTAGAGATGTACCAGCGAACGCGGGCGGAGGGCTTCGGCGCCGAGGCCAAGCGGCGCATTATGCTTGGCACCTATGTCCTGAGCCACGGCTATTACGACGCCTACTACGCGCGGGCGCTCAAGGTGCGCACGCTCATCAAGCAGGATTTTGACCGGGCCTTTGAGCGGTTCGACTGTCTGGTGACCCCGACGGCGCCCACCCCGGCCTTTCGGTTCGGGGAGAAGCTGGAGGATCCGCTCAGCATGTATCTGTCGGACATCTACACGATCTCCGTCAATCTGGCCGGCATCCCCGGCATCTCGGTGCCGTGCGGATTTTCCAAGACGGGCCTGCCCATCGGGCTCCAAGTGCTGGCCGCGCCGTTTCAGGAAGAGAGGCTCCTGCGCGCTGCCTATGCGTATGAGCAGGCCACCGCGTGGCACACGCGGCAGCCCGAGGTGGCGGAAACCACCCCGAGCCGGTGATGGGACCGCGATGAACTACGAGACGACGATCGGTTTGGAGGTGCACGTGCAGCTGGCCACGCGGTCGAAGGCGTTTTGCGGCTGCGCGAACAACTTTGGCGCGGCCCCCAATGCCCAGACCTGCCCGGTCTGTCTGGGCTTGCCCGGCAGTCTGCCGGTGCTCAACCAGGCGGCCTTTGAGCTGGCGGTGCGCACCGCGCTGGCGCTCAATTGTCAGATCACCGATCGGATCCAGTTTGACCGCAAACACTACTTCTATCCGGATTTGCCCAAGGCTTTCCAGATCTCGCAATATGATCAGCCCCTCTCGCACGACGGCCATCTGGATATTCCGGTGCAGGAGCAGACCAAACGCGTGCGGATCCACCGGGCCCACCTCGAGGAGGATGCCGGCAAGCTGCTGCACGAAGCCGGCGACGGGGCCAGCCTCGTCGACTTCAATCGGGCCGGGGTGCCCCTGCTTGAGATCGTGAGCGAGCCGGACCTCGCGTCACCCGATGAAGCCTTCACCTACCTGACCCGGCTCAAACTGATCCTGCAATATCTCGAGGTCTCGAGCTGCGACATGGAGAAGGGCACGCTCCGCTGCGACGCCAATCTGTCGGTCCGGCGGCAGGGGGAGGCAGCGCTGGGCTCAAAGGTCGAGATCAAGAATCTCAACTCCTTCCGCCATGTCCGCGCCGCGCTGCGCTATGAGCAGGAGCGGCAGGTCGCAGCCCTGCAGAGCGGCCAGCGTATCGCGCAAGAGACCCGGCTGTGGGACGCAGCGCTGGAGCGAACACGGCCGATGCGGAGCAAGGAGGAGGCCTCCGATTACCGCTACTTCCGGGAACCGGATCTCGTGCCCTTCTCGGTGAGCCCGGAGACGATCGGCCGGGTGCGCGAGGGATTGCCGGAGCTGCCGGAGAGCCGCAAGGCGCGGCTCATGCGCGACGATCGGCTCTCATCTTACGATGCGGATCTGGTCACCTCCTCGCGACGGCTGGCCGACCTGTATGAGGCGACCGTGGCCCTGCACCGCCAGCCGAAGGCGGTGGCGAATTATCTCATTTCGGAATTGCTGGCCTATGCGCATGTGCGCAGCCTGGAGATCGAGGCGGTGGCGGTGGAGCCGGCGCATCTGGCCCAGCTCCTGCAGCTGATTGAGGCCGGCGCCATCAGCCGGCCGGTGGCCAAGAACGTTTTTGTGGAGATGATCGAGAGCCGGGTGCCGCCCGGGGAGATCGTGACGCGCAAGGGTCTGGGCCAAATCTCCGACGGCGCGGCGCTGGAGGGGATCATCGCGCAGGTCATCGCGGCGAACGCCCAGACCGTCGCCGACGTTCGGGCGGGCAAGGCCAGCGCCTTTCAGTTTCTCATCGGGCAATGCATGAAGGCGACGCAGGGCAAGGCCAACCCCCAGCGCGTCGCCGAGCAGTTGCGGCAATCTTTGTCACAACAGACCGGAGGTTCCTAGGATGAACAGTTCCGTGGCGCGACGCATCTGGATCGGCCTGCTGGTGGTCATGGTGGGCCTGCTCGCCTGCAACGTCAGCCCCACCCAGAGCGCCCCCAAGAAGGAGCGGTCGGATTCAATCTATGAGGACCTGGAACTGCTGACGGATGCCATCTCCATCGTCCAGGCCGAGTACGTCGATGAAACCAAGTCGAAGGATCTCATCTACGGCGCCCTGGAGGGGATGCTGGACCACCTGGATCCCAACAGCTCCTTTTTGAATCCCGACGCCTACAAGGAGATGCGGCTGGAGACGGAAGGCGAGTTTGGCGGGCTGGGCATCGAGATCGCGGTGCGGGATGAGCTGCTGACCATCATCTCGCCCATCGATGACACGCCGGCCGCCAAAGCGGGGCTGAAGGCAGGGGACCGGATCGTCAAAATCAACAACGAGCTGACTCGCGGACTGACGCTCCAGAACGCGGTCAAGAAACTGCGGGGCAAGCCGGGCAGCCAGGTGGCGCTGACCGTGTTGCGCGAGGGGGAGAAGAAGCTGCTCGATTACAACCTGACGCGGGACGTCATCAAGATTCAGAGCGTCAAGGACACCAAGATCATCGAGGATCACATCGGCTACGTTCGGATCGCCTCCTTTCAGGAGCATACGCCGGATGATCTGGAGCAGGCCCTCCAGCGGCTGACGCAGGAGCAGATGCAGGGCTTGATTCTCGACCTGCGGAACAATCCCGGCGGGCTGCTCGATGTCGCCGTGGCGGTGTCCGAAAAATTTCTGGCGCCCAAAACGCTCGTCGTCTCAACGCGCGGCCGCCGGGGCAACCAGAACATGGAATTCCGCGCGCGGGGCAGCCGGCACTATCTGAACGTCCCGCTCGTCGTGATGCTCAATGAGGGTAGTGCTTCCGCCTCCGAAATTGTGGCCGGAGCGGTGCAGGACCACCACCGCGGTGTGTTAGTCGGCACCAAGTCCTTTGGCAAGGGCTCCGTGCAGACCGTCATTCCCATGAAGGACGGCAGCGCGCTGCGCCTGACCACGAGCAAGTACTACACGCCGAGCGGCCGCTCGATTCACGGGCTCGGGATCGTTCCCGACGTCGTCGTGGAGGAGATGCCGGCGTTGGTCCAGATGGCGAACGTCCCCAACGCCACAGAACTGTTCGAGAAGATTGAGAAGAACACGCTGGAGCCGGACAAGCTGCCATCGCCGGACAAGGACAAGGCGGCCGCGCCCAAGCCCTACGACATGCAGTTGGCGCGGGCGATTGACTTGATCAAGGGGATCCGGGTGTACCAGAAAGCGCCGGCGGCGACGAGCACGGAGTGACTAGTGACTAGTGACTAGTGACTAGTGACTGGTGTCGAGTGACGAGTACGCATGAGAATGTCGTATCGACGGTTCATCGCGGTCCTGGTCGTGCTGGCGGTCGCCGGCGGGTGGGGCGTCCACCAGGCGCTCGAATCCCGCAAGCCGCGGGTGGCGATCGTCATTGATGACGTGGGGTATACGGATCGCTCGGTGGCGGCGGTGCGCCATCTGCCGCGGCCCGTGACCTTCTCGATCCTGCCGAACCTGCCACACTCGACCGCGATGGCCCAGGCGGCCCAACAGCGTGGGCATGAGGTGATCATCCACCTGCCGATGGAGCCGCACGAGCCGGTCTCAAAGGAGGCCGCGCTCCACCTGGAGCAGTACACCGTGCTCGCCGCGATGCACGCAACCGAGGTCGAGGAGATCCTCGCGCGCGCCACCGCCTCGGTGCCCTACGCGAAGGGGCTGTCGAATCACATGGGCTCGAAGGCCACCGAGAACCGGCGGGTGATGCGGGAGCTGCTGCGCGCCCTGAAGGCCCGGCGCATGTTTTTTCTGGATAGCGTTGTGACCACGCGCTCGATGGGTGAGCGGGTGGCCAAGGAGGTGGGCCTGCCCTTTGCGAGGCGCAGCGTCTTTCTCGACAACGAGGAGCGGCCCGACTACATTGCGCACCAGCTGCGGCTCGTGGCCGCCGAGGCCAGGGTGCGCGGCTCAGCCATCGGTATCGGCCATGACCGCACGCTCACCTATCAGACGCTGCAGCAGGTGATGCCGGAGTTGCGGAAGGAAGGCATTCGATTTGTCCGCGTGTCGCAGTTGACGAAGCAGGTGCCATAGGCATGTCCCTCGTGTTGGGCATCGAGTCCTCGTGTGACGAGACCTCGGCGGCCGTGGTGCGCGGGGAGCGGCGGGTCCTGTCGAACATCGTGGCTTCCAGTCTGGCCTTTCACCGCCGGTATGGCGGCGTCGTCCCCGAGGCGGCCTGCCGGGCGCATGTGGAGGTGATCTGGCCGGTGGTGGAGCAAGCCCTCGCGGAAGCGAAGGTGCGGTTGCCCGAGCTCGACGCGATTGCCGTCACCTGCGGTCCGGGCCTGGTCGGCGCGCTGCTCGTCGGGGTGGCCTTTGCGAAGGGCTTGGCCTGCGCCCTCGACAAGCCGCTCATCGGCGTCAGCCATTTGGCCGCGCATTTGTACGCGGGCGTGATGGCCCAGCGCGGGCCGGTCTTTCCGTGCGTGGGCCTCATCGTCTCAGGCGGTCATACCCTGTTAGTCGAGGCGCGTGACATTGACGACTTTGTCCGCTTGGGGGAGACCCGGGATGATGCGGCCGGCGAGGCCTTTGACAAGGTGGCGAAGTTGTTAGGGCTGGGGTATCCAGGCGGGCCGCTCATCGAGCGCCGCGCCCTCGACGGCGAGGCCTCCCGCGTCCGTCTGCCCAGCCCGGGCCTGGATGATGAGACGCTCGATTTCAGTTTCAGCGGACTGAAGACTGCGGTTCTCTATCACGTGCGCGGCCAACCCATGCACAACGGCGCCTCCGTGCGCACGGTCAACGATGTAGCCGCCAGTTTTCAGCGCGTGACGGTGGAGGCGCTGGTGCGCAAGGCCATCGCCGCGAGCCTGCGCGTCAAGGCGCGGCGGCTGATCGTTGGCGGCGGGGTGGCGGCGAATCAGGCGCTGCGCCAGGCGCTGACGCGCGCCGGGCGCGCGGCCGGGGTGCGCGTCTGGTTTCCCCCGATGGCTCTGTGCATCGATAATGCGGCCATGATCGCCGGCCTGGGCGCGGCGCTCTTCCGGCGTGGCGTGCGGTCACCCTTGTCGTTGTCCGTGGATCCCGGCCTGGGCTTGGCGGTGCAGAGTGGAGGTGGCCATCGTGGATGACCGTGACATCATCATACGCCTGCTGCTGGCGACGGTGCTCAGCGGGCTCATCGGCTTCGAGCGGGAGCGGCACGGCCGGGCGGCCGGGTTGCGCACGCACATGCTCGTCTGCGTGGGCGCTGCGCTCGTCATGCTCACCGCCATGCATCTCATGACATTTTCCGAGGCGGATCCGGGCCGCTTCGCCGCGCAGGTCGTGAGCGGCATCGGGTTTCTGGGGGCGGGCACGATCATCCGGTCCCGGGCCTCGGTGCGCGGGCTGACCACCGCGGCCAGCCTGTGGGCCGTGGCCGGGGTGGGGCTCGCCGTCGGCAGCGGCTTTTTCGTCGGGGCGATCGCCGCCACCATCATCATGCTGGTCGTGCTACTGGCCTTGCCGATCGTTGAGTACCGGTACATCGGCAAAGGTGCTCATGTGGAACCGGATGAGGAAGACGCGGGCGAGTCGTCGTAAGCACACGCAGGGAGGTGCCCAATGCCGCTACGCAGAGCTCGGCCGGAAGAGGCAGCGCAGGATCGGGTGCTCGACGTCGATGCCGGAATGCAGGGCAGCCTGTCGTTTAGGGACCCGGTGAATCTGCGCATCAACGGGCGATTCGAGGGGCGGCTGACCACGCGGGGCCAGCTGACCATCGGGGAGAAGGCTGAGGTGCGGGCCACGATCGAGGGGGAGTCGGTGGTGATCGCCGGGCGGCTGGAGGGGGATATCACCGTCACCCAGCGGCTGGAGATCGCCTCGACGGGCAGGGTCTCAGGCAACATCCGCACGCCGGTGCTCGTCGTGCAGGAGGGCGCCATCCTGCAGGGGCAGTGCGTGATGGGGCAGGCGTCGGGCAGCGAGTCGGAATTTTTGACCATCGAAGAGATGGCCCGATACCTGGAAGTCGAGCCGGCGGCGATTCATGAGTGGGCGACCAGCGGCCGCATGCCGGCGGTGAAAGACGGCGCCGGCTGGCGGTTCGACCGGACGAAGATCGATGAGTGGATCGCGCAGGAGAAGATCAAATAGAACCCAAACTGCTGACGAAGGCTGAGGCGGCCGCCTATCTGGGCGTGGCCGAGCGCGATCTCGAACGCCTCGTGGCGCTCGGGCAGGTGCCGGCCTACCGCGTCGGCGGGCAGTTTCTGCGCTTCCGTCCCGAGCAGCTCGATGGACTGAAGGGGGTCCGGTTGGCCGAGAAGCTGGCCCGCCTCAACGCGTTGGCTCCCCGGATGACCCTGTGGGCGCGGGCGAGGGATGGGGCACTCGACTTTCTCTACTTCAACGACTTTTACCTGGTCTCGGCCGTGCTGGCCGTCGTCTTGCTCGTCATCTTTGCGCGCCAGCAGTAAGGCGCAGCGCCACGCTCCCACGGCATGATCTATACGGTGCCACGAGTACAGCGGATGTTGCAGGACCTGCGTCAACGGCGGCGCAGCGTCGCCCAGGTGATGCAGGAGCTGCGGCAGCTGCCGGTGGATGATGTCGGCTTCGCCAAGCTGGACACTCATCGCGGGCTGCGGCGCGGCCTGCCCGAGGCGATCTACTGCAACGGTAAAACGCTCGAGCAGCTGTCCATCCTCATCGACCGGCTGGGGCGCGTCGCCGATCCCGTGCTGCTGACGCGACTGACGGCCGCGCGGTACGCCCAACTGGGCAGGCGCCACCCGCGTCTCCGGTACGCCGCCGAGGCGCGGTTGGGCTATCTGACGCTGCGGCGCCGGCGGCCGTTGCGGCGGGGGAGGGTCGTCGTCGTGACCGGCGGCACGGCGGATGGGCCGGTCGCCGAGGAGGCGGCCGCCACCCTCGAGATTCTGGGCCATCGCGTCACACGGCTGCTCGACGTGGGCGTGGCGGGCGTGCATCGGGTGCTGGCGCATCAGCGCGCGCTGCAAGGGGCGCGGGTCGTCATCGTCGTGGCCGGGATGGAAGGGGCGTTGGCGAGCGTGGTGGCCGGGTTGACGGCCGCGCCGATCGTCGCGGTGCCGACGAGCGTGGGGTACGGCGCCAGCTTCCGCGGCATCGCTCCCTTGCTGACCATGCTGAACAGCTGCGCGCCGGGCGTGGGGGTCGTCAACATCGACAACGGATTTGGCGCCGCCTACCTTGCGCATCTCATCCGTCGGTGACCCCACCACCTGCTGCCAGGCCCGCAGGGCCGGTCGGCCGTAGGGCCGACGCCCCGCCGTGGCGCAAATCGTCACGGGACTGGCGGGGCGCAGCAGGTGGTGGGGTGAGCCCCTCTCGTCGGCCCCTCGTCGGCTCCAGCCTCGGACGCGCCCGGCGCAGCCATCGGGTCATACCGGCCTGGGCGGCACGGCTCCGGAGCCGAGAGATCCTCCTGAGCTCGGGGGGCGCGATGGCTTGGCACTCCACGCGGGAACGCGAAGAGCTGCTGGTCTGTCTGGCGGGATGCGCCGTGCTGGAATGGCGTCGAGGACCAGGCGCCGCGACACCGGTCCGCGTCCGCCTCAGGGCCGGGCAGACCGCCTTTGTGGGCGCAGGCATCCGGCACCGGGTCGTGAATGCCGGCGCCGGGCCGCTGCGGTATTTGTATGTGACCGGATAGCGTGGTATCCTCGATAGGAAGCGCTTGACACTGATGACCATGGATGATAGACTACCCGTTGCACGCCAGGTGAGGAACCTATCCACTATGCCCCTTACGGGCCATCCGTGGCGGCGTCTGGGTGTGAGCATGGCAGTGGTCATCGCCATCGGGGCACCGGCGCTGTCGTCAGCACAATCTCTTGCCAATGAAGCCGTGGAGTATCGGGTCAAGGGCTACGAATTACAGCGGCAGGGAGAGGCGTCCGCCGCCATGGCCAACTATCAAAAGGCCGTGGCCATCGATCCCACCTACGCGGCTCCGCACAACGACCTGGGTGTCCTGTTCGAAGTCCAGGGAGAGATGAACCGGGCCGAGGCCGAGTACCAGGCGGCGATCAAGGCCGATCCGAACTATCTCGAAGCCTACACCAACCTCGCGTTGCTGTACGAAAAGCTGGGGCAGAAGGAGCGGGCGATCTATTACTGGCTGAAGCGCGCCTCGATGGGCCATCCCCTCGATGCGTGGACGATTCGGGCCAAGGAGCGGCTCGTGGCCGTCGGCGTCTTTGAAAAGAAGGAAGACATTGAGTGGTCGGTGCAGGAGGCGCAGCAGGATGCCATCTTGCTGATCGCCCAGGAGTACGCCAGGGCCAAGGAGCTCTTTGCCAACGCCTCCTACTTTGAAGCCATCCTGGTCTTCCAAAAGGTGGTCCGCCTGGAGCAGGAGTACCGGCCCATCTACACGCCCTATGCGCTCGAGTACATCCGGCGCTCGCAAGTGGCCATTGCCGAGCTCGAACGCCAGGGGCTGAATCCATCGCTGGAGTTGCCTGCGATGGGCCGGACAGCAACGCCAGGGGCTTCGGTGAGCGCCACGCCGGAGGCGCCGCTTTCGATGCGGGACCGGGTCCTGCGCCGCCAGTTGGACGAGATGGAGCACGCTCTCAGTCGTTACGAGCGCACCACCGATAAACAAGGAGACTGGAACAAGCGGCCGTTTCCGTAATCGACTTTCCGCATAGCCCTCTCGATTCTCGCCGGTTCCCCAGCACCATGACACTCCCACGGCCACAACGACGCAGGATTCGACGCGACCCATAACGCACCCCATCTCTGCATCACGAACGGGCACTCCGAAGCGCCTGCCCCGCCAGACGTCAACGGGTGGGCGGGGCCTGAGCCGCCAGATGTCAACGGGTGGGCGGGGCGTGCCTGCGCCTCCGGCCGGGCCCCGGGTTGAGCGCGCGGTCCTCATCGATGGCCACTCGATGTGTTACCGCGCGTTCTACGCGATCCGCAGCCTGGCGACCTCGACAGGGAAGCCGACCAACGCCGTCTACGGCATGCTGGTCATGGTGCGGCGGTTGCAGGAGGAGTTGCAGCCGGATTACCTGGCCGTGGCCTTTGATGTGGCCGCGCCCACCTTTCGGCATGAGCGGTTCGAGGCCTACAAGCGCCACCGCAAGCCGATGCCGGAGGCGTTGATTGAACAATGGCCCACGATCAAAGAGTTGCTGGCCGCCTATCGCATTCCGGTGTTTGAGCAGGCCGGCTTCGAGGCCGACGATGTGCTGGCGACGATGGCCAAGCAGTTATCCGGCGGCAGCCGCGAGGTCTGGATTGTCACGGCCGATAAGGACATCCTGCAGATGGTCGGTCCCAGCGTGAAGGTGTACAACCCGCAGCTGAAGGGCGCCGAGGTGATGGATGCCAAAGCGGTGGAGACCAAATTCGGCGTGGAACCGCGGCGCGTGGCGGAGCTGCTCGCCTTGACCGGCGATGTCTCGGACGGCATTCCCCCTGTGCCCGGCATCGGGCCCAAGACGGCGGTGGAATTGCTGCAGCAATTCACCTCGCTGGAGCAGCTGGTAGCGCATCCCGAACGGATTGGCTCTGAGAGCGTGCGGGAGGCGGTGCGCCGGCACGCGCAGGTCATCCTGGATAATTTTGCTTTGACGCACCTGCGCATCGATGTGCCGGTGGTGGCCGAGGCGGAGCGGCTGCGCGTGCAGCAGCCGGATGCACGCCGGCTCTGGAGGCTGTGCCGTGATTTGGAGTTCAAATCCTTGCTCAAAACGATGACGGTGCCCCAGGAGGGGGCTGCCGTGCCGGTCATCCTCGTCGAGGAGGACCAGGCGTGGCAGGCCTGCCTGGACCGTCTGCGCCGGGCGCAGGCCGTCGCCCTGACGCCGGACGTCATCGTTGGCGACCGCACCCTGGTGTGGCGCGGCTGCGGCCTCTCCTGTGATGGAGGCCAGGCCTGGTACATCGCGGCGTCGGAGGAGCCTGCATCGTGGCTGGCTGCCGTGCTCGCCGAGGCCTCCATCGGGAAGATCCTCTATGACGCCAAGGCGCTCTGGCATCTGGCGGCACAGCAGGGATGGACGCTGGCCGGTCTGCAATGCGACCTGCGCCTCGCAGCCTATGTGCTGAACCCGGCGCAGGGCACCGCGACGCTGAACGAATTGACGATGACGCACCTGGATGCGCCCGCGCCCGCCGCCGTGACGGAGTTGGAAACGCCGGCGGCGAGGCGACAGGCCTGCGGCCGGGCCGCGGCGCTGAGTTGGCGGCTGGGGCGCACCCTGCAGGAGCAGCTGCGCGAGAAACAGCTCGACCGCCTGTACCGTGAGGTGGAGCTGCCGCTCATTGAGGTCCTGGCGCAGATGGAGCGCAGGGGGATCGCCCTGGATCCCGCGGCCCTCTCCACGCTCGCCGCCTCCATGCGCAGCCGGTTGACGGCGCTCACCCGGCAGATTTACGAGGCGGCCGGCGGCACCTTCAATATCAACTCGCCGAAACAGCTCGCTGGCGTGCTCTTTGACCAGCTCAAGCTGCCGGTCACGAAGCGCACGAAGACCGGCCCCTCGACCGATATGGACGTGCTGCAGAAACTCTCCGACCAACACCCCCTGCCCAGACTGTTGCTGGAATATCGCGAACTCTCGAAGCTCTCCTCCACCTACGTGGAGGTCCTGCCGGGCCTGCTCGACCCGATGACGCACCGCCTGCACACCACCTTTCATCAGAGCGTCACCGCCACCGGGCGGCTCTCATCGAGCGATCCCAATGTGCAAAACATCCCCATCAAGACCGACTTGGGCCGGCAGATCCGCCAGGCCTTCGTGGCCGGCGAACCGGGCTGGGCGCTGCTCTCGGCCGACTATTCCCAGATCGAGCTGCGAGTGCTGGCCCACCTCTCCGGCGATGAGCGGCTGTGCCGCGCCTTTGGGCAGGGGCGTGACATCCACACCTTCACCGCGTCGCTGATCTACGGGGTCGAGGAGCCCCAGGTGCAGCCGGAGATGCGCAACGCCGCCAAGACCGTCAACTTCGGCATCGTCTATGGCATCAGCGCCTACGGCCTGGCCCAGCAGTTGGCGATCCCCCAGGAGGCGGCGCAGGCCTTCATCGACGCCTACTTTGAGCGGTATCCCGGCGTGCGCGCCTACAGGGATCGGCAGATCGCGTTGGCCCGGCGGGAAGGCTACGTCACGACGCTGTTAGGACGGCGCCGGTACATTCCCGAGCTGCAGAGCGCGGACGGCACGTTGCGCCAGTTCGGGGAGCGCACCGCGGTCAATACGCCGGTCCAGGGCACGGCCGCCGATCTCATCAAACTGGCGATGATCCGCGTGCACCGCGCCCTGCCCGAGGCCGGGCTGGCCGCGCGTTTGCTGCTGCAGGTCCATGATGAGCTGCTCTTTGAGCTCCCCGACAGCGAGCTACTCCGCGCCGTGCCTGTGGTGCGCGAGGCGATGGAGCGGGCCCTGCGCCTCGAGGTGCCGGTCGTCGTGACGATGAAAGCCGGCCAGAACTGGCTGGAAATGCGCGGCCTCGGCCAGGCGCAGCCTTAATCGGTGGTCGTCCTCGGCATCACCGGCGGGCTCTCGACCGGCAAATCCACCGTCGCCCACCTGTTCGAGCGGTTGGGGGCCGCGCGCCTTGATGCGGATGCGATGGCGCACCACGCGATGCGGCCGGGGACGGCCGTGTGGCGGCGGATCGCGCGCCGCTTCGGGCGGGAGGTCGTGCGCCGCGACCGCTCGATCAATCGCCACGCGCTGGCGGCGTTGGTCTTTCAGGATCGCGCGGCGCTGGTGGCGCTGTGCCGGATCGTGCATCCGCCGGTGATCGCGGAGATACGGCGGCGGCTGCGTCGGCTGCGGCGGACGCATCCGCAGCAACTGGTGGTCGTGGAAGCGCCCCTGCTCTTTGAGACGGGGTTGGCCTCATCCATGGATCATGTGGTGGTGGTCACGGCACCGGTCGCGGTCGCGTTCCGGCGGGCGCGCGGGCGTTCGGGGTTCACGCGCTCGGAGTTCGCACGGCGGTGGCGCGCGCAGATGCCACTGCGCCGGAAAGCGGCCCAGGCCGATTTTGTCATCAGGAACAGCAGCACGTTAGCAGCAGCGAGGAGGCAAGTCAGCGTCCTATGGCGGAAACTGAGAGCAAGGAACAGCGGCTCGATTTAGCGGATCTGAAGGACCGGAAGATCTCGGAGCTGACCAAGATGGCCCGGGATCTGAACGTCAACGGCATCTCGGGCCTCAAGAAGCAGGACTTGATCTTCAAGATCCTGCAGGCGCAGACCGAAAAGGAGGGCCTCATTTTCGGGGAGGGGGTGCTCGAAATCCTCACCGATGGCTTCGGCTTCCTCCGGTCGCCGACCTACAACTATCTGCCCGGCCCGGACGACATCTATGTGTCGCCGTCGCAGATTCGGAAGTTTGACCTGCGCACCGGGGATATCGTGAGCGGCCAGATCCGGCCGCCCAAGGAGGGCGAGCGGTACTTTGCGCTGCTCAAGGTCGAGGCGGTCAACTTTGAGAACCCGGAGGAGACGAAGGATCAGGCCTTCTTCGACAATCTCACTCCGCTCTATCCCCAGGAGCGGTTTCGGCTCGAGACGGCTCCGAATGAGATCTCGATGCGGATCATGGATCTCTTGACACCGCTGGGGAAGGGCCAGCGCGGCCTCATCGTCGCCCCGCCGTACAGCGGCAAGACGATCCTGCTGCAGAAGATGGCCAACAGCATCACCACCAATTTTCCCGAGGTGGTGCTGATCGTGCTGCTGATCGATGAGCGGCCGGAAGAGGTGACGGACATGCAGCGCATCGTGAAGGGCGAGGTCATCAGCTCGACCTTCGACGAGCCGGCCGAGCGGCACGTGCAGGTGGCCGACATCGTGCTGGAAAAGGCGAAGCGCCTCGTCGAGCACAAGAAGGTTGTGGTGATCCTGCTCGACTCGGTCACCAGGCTGGCGCGCGCCCTCAACACCGGCATCCCGCACAGCGGCAAGATCCTCTCGGGCGGCGTGGATTCGAACGCGCTGCACAAGCCCAAGCGCTTCTTCGGGGCGGCGCGCAACATCGAAGAAGGAGGGTCGTTGACCATCATCGGCACCTGCCTGATTGACACCGGCTCCCGGATGGAC
>JACQRC010000045.1 GCA_016206665.1 Candidatus Omnitrophota bacterium
CCCCCTAACTCCTCCACGAGATCCACGTTCGAGTCTAAGAACCCATAGCAGTCAGCAATCAGCAGTCAGCAATCAGCCAAAACAGGATGCTGATTGCTGAGAGCTGATTGCTGGTTGCTATCGAAGGAATTCCGCCATGCCTCAGGGATACTTAGCGCTGGTCCTGCACGCCCACCTACCCTACGTGCGCCATCCTGAGGATGAGCACTTCCTCGAGGAGCGCTGGCTCTACGAGGCGATCACCGAGACCTACCTGCCGCTGCTCGAGATGCTCGAGCGGCTGTTGAACGACGGCGTACCCTTCCGCCTGTCGCTCTCGTTGACGCCGACGTTATTGTCGATGCTGGCCGACGGATTGCTCCGGGACCGGTATGTCCGTCATCTCGAGCGGCTCCTCGAGCTGGTCGAGAAGGAATGTCATCGCACCCAGCACGACGCCGCCGTGCACCGGCTCGCCGTCATGTACCGCGACCGGTTCCGCGCGGCGCACGATCAGTTTACGCGCCGCTATCGGCGCGACCTCATTCGCGCCTTCGACGCGGTGGGCCGCTCAGGCAGCGTCGAACTGATGACCTCCTGCGCCACCCATGGCTACCTGCCCATGCTGCATGTCCAGCCGCTCGCGACGCGCGCCCAGGTCGCCGTCGGGGTGCAGACCTTCGAGCAGTGTTTCGGCCGGCGCCCGCGCGGCATCTGGCTGCCGGAGTGCGGCTTCGACCAGAGCGAGGACAGCGTCCTCAAAGAGCACGGCATCCGTTTCTTCCTCACCGACGCGCATGGGATCCTCTTCGGCAGTCCCCGGCCGAAGTTCGGCGTCTTCGCCCCGGTCTACTGCCCCAGCGGGGTGGCGGCTTTCGGGCGGGACCTGGAGACGTCGAAGAGCGTGTGGAGCGCCATCGAGGGCTATCCGGGCGACTTCGACTATCGGGAGTTCTACCGCGATATCGGCTACGACCTTGAGCACGAGTACCTCCGGCCGTACCTGAACGGCGACGGTGCGCGGACCAACACCGGCATCAAATACTATCGGATCACGGGGCGCACCGAGCACAAAGCACCGTACGACCCGGACCGCGCCCGCGAGAAGGCGGCCGAGCACGCGGGCAACTTCCTGTTCAACCGGGAGCGGCAGGTCGAGTATCTGCAGGGGATCATGGGGCGCGAGCCGATCATCGTCAGCCCCTACGACGCGGAACTCTTCGGCCATTGGTGGTTCGAGGGGCCGTTGTGGCTGGAGTTTCTCATTCGCAAGATGGCCTACGATCAGGAAACGGTCAAACTGATCACGCCGACCGAGTACCTCGAGCGGTACCCGCGCAACCAGCGCCTCGTGCCGGCGCAGTCGAGCTGGGGCTACAAGGGGTACAGCGAGGTCTGGCTCA
The DNA here is from genome assembly GCA_016206665.1 of Candidatus Omnitrophota bacterium. Classification (GTDB taxonomy): domain Bacteria; phylum Omnitrophota; class Gorgyraeia; order Aquiviventales; family JACQRC01; genus JACQRC01. The sequence continues at coordinate 1,383 of JACQRC010000045.1, forward strand.
ACGGAGCCAACGATTGGCTCTACCGCCATCTGCATCACAGCCTGGACAGGATGGCCGATGCGGCGCGGCGCCATCCGGCGGCGGAGGGGCTGACCCTGCGGGCGCTGAACCAGATGGCGCGGGAGCTCCTGCTGATGCAGTCGTCGGACTGGGCCTTCATCATGAAGACCGGTCATCACGTGGCGTACGCCCACCGGCGGTTCAAGGAGCATCTGGCCCGCTTCACCACCCTCGACGAGCTGCTGCAGGCCGGCCGGGTCGATGAGCCCTGGCTCGCCTCGGTGGAAGCGGTCGACAACGTGTTTCCGACGATCGACTACAGAATTTACCAATAGCAACCAGCAATCAGCAGCCAGCAGACAGCGGCCAAGGGTCGGGGCTACGTGTTGGCTGATTGCTGATGGCTGATTGCTGACTGCTATGACGACGAGAACGATGAGCGAACCCACGATTGAACGCTACCAGTTCTTCATCGAGGGCATGCACTGCGCCTCGTGCGTGAGCCGGATCGAAGATGAGCTGCAGAAGCTTGACGGGGTGGTGGGCGCGGAAGTGAATTTCGGCACCTCGATCGCCACGGTGCGGTACGTGCCGGTCAAGGTGCGGCCGCTGCAGCTGCGCCGGGCCATCGAGTCGGCCGGCGGGTATCGGGCGCTCCAGCTCGACCGGACCACAACGGCCCTCGAGCTCGAGGAGACGCACCGCGCGGATGAGCTGCACCAGTTGCAGCGGCGGCTCATCGTCTCGGGCATCCTGTCGGTCGTCATCCTGGCCGGCAGCCTGCCGATGCACTGGCCGATGCTGGCGCCGATGCTGGCGCCGCTGTGGCTGCATGCCGTGCTGGGACTGCTCGCCACGCCGGTCCAGTTCTGGGGCGGCTGGCCCTTCTACCGCGGCGCGTGGACGACGCTTGCGCGCGGCGGCGCCGACATGAACCTGCTCGTCGTGCTCGGCACGACCGCCGCCTACCTGTACAGCGCGGTGGCGACGATCCTGCCGGGGTGGTTCGTCCAGTTGGGCCTGGCCCCCACCGTCTATTTCGAATCCTCCGCGCTCATCGTGACCTTCATTCTGTTGGGGCGCTGGATCGAGCTGCGCGCCAAGGGCGCCGCGCAGGAGGCGGTGCGGGGGTTGCTGCGCCTGCAGCCGAGGACGGCGCTCGTGGTGCGCGAGGAGCGCGAGCTCGAAATTCCCATCGAGGAGCTGCGCCGCGGCGACGAGATCGTGGTGCGCCCCGGCGAGCGACTCCCCGTCGACGGGGTCGTGACGCACGGCCACTCCTGGGTCGATGAGTCGATGGCGACCGGTGAGGCGACACCGGTCGAGAAGTTTACCGGGACCAAGGTGTTGAGTGCCACGCTCAACAGCCGCGGGCGGATCACGGTGCGCGCCACGCGCGTCGGCGCGGAGACCTTTCTTTCGCAGATGATTCAGTTAGTGCAATCCGCGCAGGCCTCGAAGCCCCCGGCGCAGCGCGTGGCGGACCGGATCGCGGCCATCTTCGTGCCGGTGGTGGTGGGCGTGGCCGCGGCCACCGGGGTGGCGTGGTGGGCGTGGGGGCCCGCGCCCTCCTGGTCGTATGCGCTCATCAACATGATGGCGGTGCTGCTCATCGCCTGCCCGTGCGCCGTGGGGCTGGCGACCCCGATGGCGATCATCGTCGGCGTGGGCCGCGCGGCCCGGCAGGGCATCTTGATCAAAGAGGCGTCGGTCATCGAGCGGCTGGCGCGGGCGACGACGATCATCTTCGACAAGACCGGCACCTTGAGCCAGGGCCGGCCCACGGTCACCGACGTGGTCAGCCGCGACGGCCTCAGCGCGGAGGAGGTGCTGCGCCTCGCCGGCAGCGCCGAGCGCGGCTCGGAGCATCCCTACGGCGTGGCCATCGTGCAGCAGGCCACGGCGAAGCAGCTTATACTGGCCACGCCGGATCAGTTCCAGGCGCTGCCCGGATTGGGGGTGAAGGCGACCGTGCAGGGCGAGCAGCTGCTCATCGGCAGCCCGCTGTTGATGGCGCGCGAGGCGATCGATATCCGCGGCTGGCAGCGCGAGCTGGATACCTGGTCCCAGGACGGCAAGACGATCCTCGTCGTGACGGCGAACCGCATCCCGCAGGGCATGCTGGCCCTTACCGATGGGCTCAAGCCGGAAACGCCGGCGGTGGTGCAACAGCTGCGGCGCGCCGGGCTGCAGGTCGTGATGGCGACCGGCGACCGGCGCGCCACGGCCGAGACGGTGGCGAAGCCGCTCGGCATCACCGAGGTGATCGCGGACGCGTTGCCTGAGGACAAGGTGCGCGTGATCCGCGAGCGGCAGCAGCGCGGCGAGCGGGTGGTCTTTGTCGGCGATGGGATCAATGACGCGCCGGCGCTGGCGGCGGCCGACGTGGGCATCGCGCTGGCCTCGGGCACGGACGTGGCCCTGGCCGCCGGCGGCATCGTGCTGATGCGCTCCGATCTGCGGCAGCTGAGCGCCTGTCTGACGCTGAGCCGCCGGATCCTGCGCACCATTCGTCAGAACTTATTGCTCGCTTTCTGCTACAATAGCCTGGCGATCCCCATCGCGGCCGGCGCGCTGTATCCGGTCACCGGCTGGCTGCTCAGCCCGGTGCTGGCGGGCGCGGCGATGGCCTTAAGTTCGGTCAGCGTCGTCGGCAACGCCTTGCGATTGAGGAGATGGACGGCTTCATGAAAATCCTGCTCTGCGCCTCGGAAGTGGCGCCCTTGGCGAAGACCGGTGGGCTGGCCGATGTCGCGGGCGCGCTGCCCCTGGCCCTCAAGGCCCTGGGACACGATGTGCGCGTGGCGCTGCCGCTCTACAAAATGGTCAAGGCGAAAGCCGCGCACCTGGCGACGCGCACCAACCACCTCGCGATTCCCCTCGGGACCCGCTCCGTCGAGGGCGGCGTGGTGGAGACGCGCCTGCCCGGCACCGAGATTCCGGTGTATCTCGTGGACCAGCCGGAATTCTTCGACCGGGAGCAGCTCTACCAGGTGGACGGCCGGGATTATCCGGACAATCTGGAACGGTTCACCTTCTTTGCCCGCGCGCTGCTCGAGGCCCTGCCCGGGCTCGGCTTGCTCCCCGACGTCATCCATGCCAATGACTGGCAGACCGCGCTGCTCTGCGCCTATCTCTCCACGCTGTACCGGCACACCTTTCCGCAGACCGCCACCGTGTTCACCATCCACAATCTGGCGTACCAAGGCACCTTCCCGCGCGAGCAGTTTCCGCTGTTAGGATTGACGTGGGACCATTTCGTCCCGGACCGGCTCGAATACTACGGCAAGGTCTGCCTGCTGAAGGCCGGCCTGGTCTACGCGCAGTACCTCACGACGGTGAGCCCCACCTACGCGCAGGAGATTCAAACGCCGGAGTTCGGCTTCGGCCTGGAAGGCGTGTTGCAGGCGCGCAAACAGGACCTGGTCGGCATCGTGAATGGCATCGATCCCGAGGAATGGAATCCGGCGACCAACCGCGCGCTCGCCCAGAGCTACACGCCGCAGGATCTCAGCGGCAAGGTGGCGTGCAAGGCGGCCCTGCAACGGGAGCAGCATCTGCCGGAGCGCGCCGACGCGCCCCTGATCGGCATGATCACGCGTCTCACTGACCAGAAGGGGCTCGACATTCTGGCGGCCGCGCTGCCGCAGCTGTTATCGTGGGACTGCCAGCTGGTCATCCTGGGCACCGGCGATCCGAAGTACCACCACTTGCTGGAGCAGGCCGCCCAGCAGCATCCCAAGCGTCTGCGGTTGCGCATCGCCTTCGATCCGGCCCTCGCGCACCGCATCGAGGCCGGCTCCGATCTCTTCCTCATGCCCTCGCGCTTCGAGCCGTGCGGATTGAATCAGATGTACAGCCTGCGCTACGGCACCGTGCCCATCGTCCGCAAGACCGGCGGGCTGGCCGACACCATCATCGACGCCACCCGCGAAGCGCTGGTGCGCGGGACCGCGACCGGCTTCGTCTTCGAGGCCTACACGGCGGAGGCATTGCTGGCCTCCGTGCAGCGCGCGCTGGCGACCTACCGTAACCGCGCCGTGTGGCGCAAACTGATGGAGACCGGCATGGCGCAGGATTTCTCGTGGAAGCGCTCGGCCCAGGCGTATGTCACGCTCTATGAGCGGGCGCTCGCCCGGCTCCTGCAGCCCGCGCCCAGCGGCCGATGATCGCCACGCTGACGCTCAACCCGTCCATCGATGAACTCGTCCTCCTGCCGCGCCTGCGCCTGGGCACGCTCAACCGGGCGCGGGAGATGCGGCGCTACCCGGGCGGCAAGGGCATCAATGTCTCCCGCGTGGTGCACGAATTGGGCTCGCCCACCATCGCCTACGGTCTCATCGGCGGCGACGACGGTGAGGTGCTCGAGCACCTCCTGACCCGGCTCGGCGTCGCCCACCGCTTCGTCCACATTCCCGCGCCCACCCGCAACAACTTTCAGATTCAAACGCCCCAGGCGTCGACGCAGATCAACACCCCGGGCCCCCGGGTCTCGGCGGGCGCGCTGCGCCTGCTGACGCGATCCCTCGGTCGCTGGTCGCCGCGGCCGCAGGTGCTCGTGATCTCCGGCAGCCTGCCGCCCGGCGTGCCATCGACCTACTGCCGCGACCTGATCCGCCTCGCGCGCCGCAGCCGCATTCCCGTCGCGCTCGATACCCACGGCCCGCCGCTGCGCCGGGGGCTGGCGGCCAAGCCCTGGCTGATCAAACCCAATCTGACCGAAGCGGAACAGCTGCTCGGGCGCCGGTTGCGCACGGTGCGCGCCGTGGGCCAGGCGGCGCGCCGACTCGCCCAGGGCGGGATCGCGGCCGTCGTCATCTCGTTGGGCCGGCACGGCGCGGTGCTGGCCACGCAGGCCTTATCGACGGTGTGGCACGCGAGCTCGCCGCGCGTCCGGGTCCGGTCGGCCGTCGGCGCCGGCGATGCCCTGGTGGGCGCGCTCGTGACCGCCTTCACCCGCGGCCAGTCCTTGTTGGAAGCCTTGCGATGGGGGGTGGCTGCCGGCGCGGCGAGCGCCGCCACGCCGGGCACGGAATTGTGTCATCGGACGGAGGTGCGTCGGCTCGTCCGGCAGGTGACGGTGCGCATCGTGCCGATCGGCCGGGGCGATTAACGAGAAGGAGGGACGCATGAACCAACGCTGGGGATGGGTGGTGATCGGAGCCACGGGATGGATGGTGGCGGCGGCCGCGACGCTCTCCGCGGCGGTGGCCGACGTGACACGGTCCCAGGTGCAGGCGAAGATCCAGCAGCTGATCGCCCATGAGCAGCGCCTGGCGCGCGAGCTGGCCGCGATCAAGCAGGATCTCGAGGTGGTGAAGGTCCGGGCCACGATCAAGAAGAAGAGCTCGTAGCCGTGAGGAGGCAGCAGATGCGCACGACAACCCTGAACGGTTGGCGGATCGCCGCGTGGCTCGGCGCGGCCCTGGCCGTGCTCGGCGCCACGAGCGCGAAATCCCAGACCATCCTGCCGGCCAGCGAGGTCTTCGTGGGATTGGAAAAGATCGCGGCCGCCCAGCAAGAGGCCCTGGCCCAAATCGACCAGGTCAAAGCCGAATTGGCGATCGTCAAGGTGCGGGTCTCGATTCGTTAACGTTGCCGGGGAGGCTTTGACAGCCGGCCGTCGGTCGCGCTATACTTGGCCGTTCAGTCGCGGCCACACGGGGTCTGATGGATCAGCTATCCTATCCCATCGCGTTCGTCGCAGGGGTCTTATCCTTTGGCCTGTGCTGTGGCCCTCAACTGGTCGCTGGCGCGCTGGCGGTGGCTCAAGCGCCACCTGCATGCCATTTCCGTGGGCAGCGGCCTCTTGGTGATCGTGATTGGCGTGTTGATGGTAACCGATCGTTTTGTCTGGCTCACCGGTTATGTGACGGCGCTCTGGCCGGCGCCGGCACCACCGGTCCCCTGAGCGACGAGAGATGCGACAGAGGCGTGTGACCTGGCAGCGCGGTGGACTGGGGTTGATGGCGGTGACGATGCTGGCCATGTCGTGCGGGGCGAATCCCCCCTCCCCGATGGCAGCTCCTTCGGTGGCGGCCCCCGCCTTCGACGGGACCACGCTCGCGGGTGAGCCGATCAGCCTCGCCTCACTGCGCGGTTCGGTGGTGCTGCTCGATTTCTGGGCCACGTGGTGTGAGCCCTGCCGGGAGGAGATTCCGCACCTCATCGCCTTGCATGAGCAATATCGGAGCAGCCGCTTCACGGTCCTCGGGGCCTCGGTCGACTACGGGCGTGGCGTCGTCGAACGGTTTGTGGAGCAGCTGAAGATCTCCTATCCGGTGTTCCTCGACGACGGGGAGATCGCCAGGGCCTACCGGGTCCGCTCCATCCCCACGACGGTGCTGATCGACGGACAGGGGCGGGTCCGTCGGCGCTATACCGGCTACCAGCCGAGGGTGGTGTTAGAGCGCGATATTCAGAGTGTGCTGAGCGAAACCGTGGCGACACCATGAGGGCGGCGGCTGCGGCGGTCGCCCTGCTGGCAACACTGCTCGGCGGCGCTGCCGCGCACGCGGCGGAGACCGAACCTCCCGAGATCACCATCACCGGGGAGCTCATCGATTTGAAATGTTATGGGACGATGGGGCTGCAGGGGGCGATCCATCAGGAGTGCGCGGCGAAGTGCGCCAGGGAGCATTGGCCGGTGGCCGTGCTGGAGGAGAAAGAGCAGCGGCTCTACCCGCTGGTCGTGCCGCCGGCCGCCGTGGCCGACGCGGCCGGGAGCCAGGTCCGCGTGACCGGCACCGTCCTGATGGGTAGCGTCATCTTGCTGCCGTCCCGGCTCGAGGTCGAGCATGCGGGCGCATGGAGCGACGTGCCGTTGCCGAATGTCGAATGAAGGAGGTGCGCGATGGTCAGAGTCCTGTCTAAGCCTGCCGGTAAGAGCAAGACGATCGAATTCACGTTTCCGTCCCCACCGGCCAGGGAGGTGCTGCTGCTCGGCAGTTTCACCCAGTGGGAGCGCGGGCCGGTGGCGATGAAAAAGGACCGGCTCGGCGTCTGGCGCGCCGGCATCAAACTGCCCTCGGGCCAGCATGAATACCGGTTCCTCGTAGACGGCACCTGGCAGAACGACCCGGCCTGCCGCCAGTGCGTGCCCAACTCGTTCGGGAGCGCGAATTGTGTGGTGGATGTGCGTTAAGAAATCGGTGTCATCACCGATCACATGACGCGACCTAAAGTTGCCATCATCGGCGCCGGTCAGGTCGGAGCCACGACCGCGTGGAATCTGGCGCGAACCAACCTGGCCGATATCGCCCTCGTGGATATCGTTGAAGGTCTCGCGCAGGGCAAGGCGCTCGACATGATGCACGCCTCGGCCCTCGAGCATCTCACCGTCACCGTCGAGGGTTCGACCGACTACGCGGCCATCCGCGAGAGTCGCATCGTCGTGGTGACGGCGGGCCTGGCCCGCAAGCCGGGGATGACCCGCGAGGATCTGCTCAAGGCCAATGCCGAGATCGTGCGGCCCATCGTCGAGCAGGTGGTGCGCCACGCTCCGCAGGCGATCCTCATCATGGTGACGAATCCCCTCGACGTGATGACGTATCTCGCCTACACCGCGACCGGCTGGGAGAGGTCGCGCGTGCTGGGGATGGCCGGCGTGCTCGATGGCGCGCGCTTCGCCTATGGCATCGCGCAGCGATTGGGGGTAGCCCCCGACCAGGTGGCGCCGATGGTGCTCGGCACGCACGGGGACACGATGGTCTGTCTGCCACGCCACACGACGGTGAACGGCAAGCGCCTGACCGATCTGCTGCCGCCGGACGACGTGGCGGCGTTGGTCCAGCGCACGCGTGACGCGGGAGCGGAGATCGTCGCCCTGCTCAAGGCCGGCAGCGCCTTCTACGCGCCGGGCAGCTCGGTCGTGGCGATGGTGCGGGCCATCCTCCAGAATGCGCAGACGGCGATGACCGCCTCGGCGATCCTGACCGGGGAGTACGGCTGCCACGGCATCGCCCTCGGAGTGCCGGTGCGGCTGGGTGCTACGGGCCTGGCCGAGATCATCCAAATCGACCTGACGTCCGAGGAGCGGCAGGCTCTCCAGGCCGCGGCGGCCACCGTCCAGAGCGGCCTTCAGGCCCTCGGCCTCGTCGGGGCGAAAAAGAGTTGACGCGCTGGGGGGCGTTGCCTATCCTATGACGAACGACGCATGACCACACCGACTGCCAACTCAGCCACAACCGCCCAGAAGGGCCTCGAAGGGGTCATCGCCGCCGATACCCGCGTCGGTGACGTCGATGGTGTCAAGTGCGAGCTGATCTACCGCGGCTACACGATCGACGAACTCGTCGGCCGCGCCACCTACGAGGAGACGGCCTACCTGCTGCTCTTCGGCGAGCTGCCCACCGGGCAGGAGTTCAAGGAGTGGCAGGCCCAGCTCGCCGCCCACCGGGCCCTCGCCCCCGACATCCTCAATTTCATGCAGACGATTCCGACCGACGTGAATCCCATGGCGATGTTGCGCACCGTCGTGTCGCTGATCGCCCTCTACGACACCAGGGCCGATGACGAGTCGATCCCCGCGGTGCGACAGAAGGCGATCCGGGTGATCGCGAAGATGCCGACGATCGTCGCCGTCTTCGACCGGTTGCGCCGCAAGGAGCCGATCGTCCCGCCGCGCGAGGATTTGGGCCACACGGCCAATTTGCTCTACATGCTCCACGGTCAGGCCGCAAACGAGCTGGACGCCCGCGCGCTCGACACCTACTTCACGCTGCACGCCGACCACGGGTTCAACGCCTCCACCTTCGCGGCGCGCACCACGGTAGGCACCCTCTCCGACTTCTACTCGGCGGTCGTGACGGCGATCGGCACCCTGAAGGGCGACCTCCACGGCTCGGCCAACCGCCGCGCGATGGAGATGCTGCAGGAGATCGGCTCTCCGGAGCGCATCGGCGCCTTCGTGCAGGACACCCTCACTGCGAAGAACCGGTTCATGGGCTTCGGCCACCGCGTCTACAAAGGCGAGGATCCCCGCGCGAAGCATCTCAAGGCCATGGCGCGTTCCCTCGGCGAGGCGAAGCACGAATTAAAGTGGTTCACCATCTCCGAGCGGCTCCAGCAGGCGGTCTGGGAGGCCAAGCAGCTCTACATCAATGTCGATTTCTATTCGGCGTCGCTGTTGTACTACGTCGGCATTCCGGTCGACTGCTTCACGACGATGTTCGCCTGCAGTCGCAGCGCCGGCTGGTCGGCCCATATCCTCGAGCAGTACGCCGACAACCGGCTCATCCGCCCCCTGTCCCAGTTCGTCGGCCCGCGCAATTTGAAGTACGCGCCGATTGACCAGCGCCGCCGCACCGGGTAACCCCGGCCCCACATGAAGCTCCACGAATATCAAGCCAAGCAGCTCTTCGCCGCCTGCGGCCTGCCCATTCCGCGCGGGATCCCCGCCACGAGCCCCGAGGAGGCGGGCTATGCCTTCGAGCAACTGCACGTCGCCATCGCCAATGTGAAGGCCCAGCTCCACGCGGGGGGGCGCGGCAAGGCGGGTGGGATTCTGGTCGCGCACAGCGCGGCTGAGGCGGCGCGGCTCGCAGGACAACTGCTGGGCCAACGCTTGGTGACGCATCAGACCGGCCCGGCGGGCCTGCCGGTCACGGCGGTGCTGATCGAGCAGCGCGTCGAGATCGCCCGTGAGCTCTACTTCGCCATCACCGTCGACCGCTCCGCGGCCCAGCCGGTCATCCTGGCGAGCGCATCCGGCGGCATGGAGATCGAGGAGCTGGCGGCGACCCGGCCTGAGACGATGCTGCGCGAACCGGTCGACCTCGAGGCCGGACCGCGACCCGCGCAGATCGAGCGGCTCGTCCGGCAGCTGCAGATCCCCCAGCCGCTCGAAGCCGCAGCCGCCCAGCTCTTCACGAACGCCTACCAGTTCTGGCGCACACAGGACGCGGTCCTCGTGGAGATCAACCCCCTCATCATGACGCCGGACCAGCAGCTCCTCGTCCTCGATGCGAAGGTGGTCGTGGACGACAACGCCCTCTTCCGCCATCCGGCGCTCGCGCGACTGCGCGACCCGGCGCAGGAGCATCCGCTGGAACTGAAGGCCGCGCAGGTCGGCATCGCCTACGTGGGCCTAGAGGGCAACATCGGCTGCCTGGTCAACGGCGCCGGATTGGCGATGGCGACGAATGACATCATCACCCTGCACGGGGGGCACCCCGCCAACTTTCTCGATGTGGGCGGCGGCGCCACGGTGGAACAGGTGAGACGCGCCTTCCAGATCATCCTCGAGGACACGCGGGTCACGGCCATTCTCGTCAACATTTTTGGCGGCATCATGAAGTGCGACGTCATCGCGCAGGGGTTGTTGGATGCCACGCGGGGAATGCGGCTGACGATGCCCCTCGTCGTCCGCCTCGAAGGCACCAACGTCGAACAGGGGCGCGCGCTCCTGGCGAAGACGGAGCTGCCGCTGACGGCTGCGGCCGACTTGGACGACGCCGCCCGGCGCGTCGTGGAGCTGGCCAAGCGATGAGCATTCTCGTCGACGCATCGACCAAGGTCATGGTGCAGGGCATCACCGGCCAGGCCGGCGCGTTTCACACGCAGCAGATGTTGGAGTACGGCACCAGGATCGTCGGGGGGGTGACGCCGGGTAAAGGCGGCGCCCGGGTCGAGGGTGTTGCGGTCTTCAACACCGTCGCCGAAACGGTCCAGGCCACCGGGGCGAACGCCTCGATCATTTATGTGCCGGCGTCCCACGGTCTGGCGGCGATCACCGAGGCGCTCGACGCGGGCGTGCCGCTCATCGTCGTCATCACCGAGGGCATCCCGACGATCGATATGATGCGGGTGCGGCAGCGGCTCGCCCAGGGCCACACCCGGCTCATCGGTCCCAACTGTCCGGGCATCATCACGCCCGAGGCGTGCAAGCTGGGCATCATGCCCGGCTACATTCACCGGCGCGGCTCGGTCGCGGTCGTCTCGCGCAGCGGGACGCTGACCTACGACGCGGTCTGGCAGTTGACGCAGGCGGGCCTGGGACAGTCCACCTGCATCGGCATCGGCGGCGATCCGATCCTCGGGACGGGTTTTGTGGACGCGCTGGGGCTCTTGGAGGACGACGCGGAGACCGAGGCGGTCGTGCTCATCGGCGAGATTGGCGGCACGGAGGAAGAAACGGCCGCGGCGTTCATCCGCTCCGCGGTGCACAAGCCGGTCTTCGCCTTCATCGCCGGCCGGAATGCGCCGCCGGACAAGCGGATGGGCCACGCGGGCGCCATCATCGCCGGAGGCTTGGGGACCGCGGCCGCCAAGATCGCGGCCCTCAAAGCCGCCGGGGTCACGATCATCGACAGCCCCGCCGCCATCGGCTCAACGGTCGCCTCGCGCTTGGGGAAAAAGGCCAAGACGATCCAGACCACCTAACGCAGACCACGAAAGCACGAAAGGTCACGAAACCACGAAATTGCGGTTTCGTGTTTTCGTGCGGTTTCGTGTTTTCGTGGTTTGTTGTTCTGTGTTATAATAAGGAACCCACATGAGCGCTGAAACCCGCATCCATCATCTCATCGCCCGGGAGATCCTCGATTCCCGTGGCACGCCCACCGTCGAGGTGGACTGCTTCCTCGCCAATGGGGCCCTGGGCCGCGCCGCGGTGCCGTCGGGCGCGTCGACCGGCCAGCACGAGGCCCTCGAGCTGCGCGACGGGGACGCCAAACGGTATCGGGGCAAAGGGGTCCTGAAGGCGGTCCGCTTCGTCAACACGATCATCGCCTCCACCGTCAAGGGGCAGGACGCGATCAATCAGGAGAAGATCGACCAGCGCCTCATCACGCTCGACGGTACCCCCAACAAGGCCCACCTGGGCGCGAACGCCTTGTTAGGGGTATCGCTCGCGGTTGCCAAGGCCGTAGCCCAGAGCGAAGGCGCCCCCCTCTACCGTTCGCTGGGCGGCCTCCAGGCTCACGTGCTGCCGATCCCGCTCATGAACATCCTCAACGGCGGCGCGCACGCCGACAACCATCTCGAGATGCAGGAGTTCATGATCGTGCCGGTCGGCGCGCCCCGCTTCTCCGAAGCCCTGCGCTGGGGCGCGGAAGTCTTCCACACGCTCAAGGGGCTGCTGCAGGAGCGGCACTTCACCATCGCGGTGGGGGACGAAGGCGGCTTCGCCCCGCGCGTCGGCGGCAACGAAGAGGCGATCAAGATCATCCTCGAAGCGATCAAGAAGGCCGGCTACAAAGCCGGTAGCCAGATCGCCCTCGCCCTCGACTGCGCGGCCAACGCCTTCCACGCCAACGGCTCCTATAAGCTCAAGACGAGCGGCGCGGCCAAGCCCCGCTCCGCCGCCCAGCTGGTCGACCTCTACCGGCGGTGGGCCAAGAAATATCCGATCGTGTCGATCGAGGACGGCTTGGCCGAGGATGACTGGGCGGGGTGGCAACTCCTGACCAAGCAGCTGGGCAAGAAGCTCCAGCTCGTCGGCGATGACCTCTTTGTGACGAATGTCGAGCGGCTCAAGGAAGGCCTGAAGCGTGAGGTGGCCAACGCCGTGCTCATCAAGGTCAACCAGATCGGAACGCTGAGCGAGACCCTCGCCTGCATCAAACTCGCGAAGCGCCACGAGTACCGGACCATCATCTCCCACCGCTCCGGCGAGACGGAGGATGCGACGATCGCCCACCTCGCCGTCGCCACGAACGCGGGCCAGATCAAGACCGGCTCCCTCTCGCGCAGCGACCGGCTGGCGAAGTACAACGAGCTCTTGCGGATCGAGGAGCATCTCGGCAAGAAGGCCGTCTACGCGGGGCGCCTGTGGGCCGCCGGACGCTTGTAATCGCCATCCTCATGGCGCTCGGGCTCTTGGTGATCTACCTGCCGGGGGCCATCCAATTGCGCACACTCCAGGCCACCCAGGCCGAGCTGGAGCGTGAGCTCATGCGCCTCGCCGCGGACAATGCGCGGCTCGCCCATGAGCAGGAGCAGCTGCTCACCAACCCCGACTACATGGAGAAGGTCGCCCGCGAGCAGTACCACATGGCCCGCGAGGGCGAGTTGATCCTCAAGCTGGACGAGCCCGCCAGCACCCCTGCCAGTTCTCGTTGACATCGCTCTGCATCAGCGTTATAATAAAGTGTTAGGCTGCAAGTGAGCCATGCACTGCGGGGTGGAGCTGCCCGGTAGCTCGTCAGG